>JBDSLU010000202.1:0-12976 GCA_039916225.1 Vicinamibacteraceae bacterium | reverse complement strand
CCTCCGCGGCGGGGGCGGGCGCGGCGAAGTCGAGCGTCTCGCCCCCCGAGGCGTAGACAGCCTCCCGCGGGAACAGCGCCACGAGCGCGATGGCGGCAGCGACGAACCCGGCGCCGAGCACCACGGCGGCAGGACGGGCCCGCAGCCTCTCGAGGTCACGGGCGATACGGCCGGGGAGCGAGGTAAACGGGAATCGAGTCATGAGGGCACCGACCACACACACGCCAAGCGTCGCGATGTCGATCGTGACGCAGAGCAGACAGACCACACGGAGGACGAACCAGGAGGCGATCGCGAGGTAGGCGGCGAACGCCACGCCGGGCAGGGACAGGAGGAACACATAGGCGCCGACGTGTGCCGGCTCGGGCACGCCCAGCACTCGCGAACTCAGTTGGACCACCAGCAGCCCGGCGAAGAACAACAGCCCCAGGACGGAGACCGGCACGCCGCCGAGCTTGCCGTAGGCGCTGCTGTACGCCTCGGTGCAGTTCACCGTGGCGCTGATGTCACACACGCTGGAGAGGTCGGGATGGCGCACCAGATCGGCGTGCACCCACGTCGCGGCCGACGCGGCAGCAAGACCAAGGAGGGCGAAGAACAGGAGGAAGGTCGCTCGGGACGTCATGTCCGGCGGTCGATGTGGGCCGATCGTAGCACGCGCAGCCGCGTGCACGCACGGCCCGCCGCCGCTGTGGGAAGACGGCCGGCTGGGATGCGCGCTAGGCGGCGGACGGGCCGTCCGGCCAGTAGGGCGGCGGTTCGGCCGCGTCGGCAACTGGCGTCGCGTCGGCGGCAGCCGGGGCGGCCGGGCGGGCGAACGGCCGGACGTTCGAGTCGTTCGACGCGTGCCAGGCCGACGCCAGCGTATACAAGCCGTCTCGGGACGGGCGCGTCGTGAGGCGCGCGACGGGACGGGGGAAGATGGCTAGGGACACGGTCACGCTCTCCACTGGTCAGCGTATGGGCGCGACGGTGCCCGCTTCCGCGAAGGGCTCGATCGGCGCGACACCCGCGGTATCGACCCAGATGGCGTTGCCTTCGTCGACCGCGAAGCCCCGACGTCCGAGGGTCGGCGACACCGGCGTCGCCGAGAAGTACCAGTCGGTCACTGTCGGATTCCCGCCGCAGTCGGTCGGGCCGAGGAAGCCGAGATCACCGACGCCGATGGTGTACGAGTAGCCGCGCCTGACCGGCACGACGAAATCGGGGCCCACGTAGCCGCCCATGCTGAGCTGAATCGCTGAGGGCGCGTACGACCCACCGCCGCAACTGAAGGAATAGGCGGTCTGGGCGGACGAGGCCGTGCGGGCCGAGCCGACAGCCGAGGACTCGTTCGCCGCAGCACGCGCCGCGCTCAGCCCCGGGATCGCGATCGACGCGAGGATGCCGATGATGGCGACCACAATGAGCAGCTCGATCAGCGTGAACCCAGGCGCGGCACCCTGTCGGATGGCAATAGCGAAGCGCTTCATGTCGACCAACCCTCGCAAAATTCGTGCTGACCTTCTACTCGGTCGCACTGCACGCCAGTGCGCGCTTCGGGAGTGCGCCGCCGCGGCGAGTGTCAATTCCTGACACCCGCTGTTCCCCACCGACATTTCGTGACACATGGATGCCGTCGTCTCACCGCAGGGGGTGCACCGTCGGCGTCTCCCCGGCGGCCGTCATCTGGCCCTCGAGCGGCGCCGTGGCACCGGCGTCGGCGACGCTCACCCAGATGGTTCCATCGGCGGCGGCGGCGAACGACCGGGTCGCGCTCATGCCGGCGTTTGCGGCCACCGCGCTCACGTAAAAGCCTCGACCGGTCGGAAGCCCGTTGCAGTCCGCCGGGCCGACCCCGGCCACAGCACCCGTCGACAGCTCGATCTGGAGCCCGCTCTTCAAGACCCGCACGCCCGTCGTGAGGTCGCTGGACAGGAACGGGACCGAGCTTCCGGGACAGATGGTACCGAGCCGCGGCAGGGTGGGGGCGTAGCCGCCGCGGGCCGCCGAGGCGGAGTAGCCGTGCTGGGAGCTGACGATGGACCGCAGCGAGCCAATCGCCGACGCCTCGTTGGCGCTCATTCGCGCGCGCATCAGCCACGGCAACGCGGTCGCGGCGATGATGCCGATGATCGCGACCACGATCAGCAGCTCGATGAGCGTGAAGCCGTGCGCTGTGCGTCTCATAATGCCTGTCTGCATCGCGTGCCCCTTTGGGCGGGCGTTCGATACGCTCAACCACAGAGCAACTCTGATACCAAGGTGGGCGTCGCGACGACACTGCGAGAGTCGGCGCAACCGCGAGCAGCCGTGTGAGGAGCGCGGCGACAGGGCGTGACGGGGGTGACATTTCATGTCAGGCCCCCGACACGAACCGGTGCCAGGAAGGCGGCGGCCGGCTGATGTCGACGAGACGACTCGCGGTCCGACACGAAGAGAGGCGGGGGCCGTACACGACGAGAGCCAGGGAGCGGCCCGCAGATGCGGAGCCGAACCCTGGCTCGCCGAGCTCTCGGCCGTGAAGCCTCGAGCGGAGTGAGCGCGATTGCTTACTGAATCGGGTGGAGCGTCGCCGTCGGAACCGCCGCCATCCCGACCGGGATCGCCGCGCCGAGCGTGTTTTCCCACACCGAGCCAACCTGGTCGACCGCGAACGCACGCGTGCCCGAGCTGGTCGACTGCGGCAACGCCGTCACGTGGTAGGTCAGCGCCGTCGCACCGCCGACACAAGCCACCGGACCGCTCCCTGCGCCACCAGCGACCATCGCCACCGTGTAGCCGCTCTTGAGAATCGGATCCGGAACGGTCAGGTCGGGCGAGAGGAACGGCGCACCGGGAACAACGCACGGCGTCGCCAGGCGCTGGATCGTGTCAGCGTAGCCACCCTGCGCCGCCGACGACGAGAACACGGCCTGGCCGCTCGAAACCGCGCGCATCGAGCCGATGGCCGAAGCCTCGTTGCCCGACATACGCGCCCGGAGCAGGCCCGGGATGGCGATGGCGGCGATGATGCCGATGATGGCGACGACGATCAGCAGTTCAATGAGGGTAAAGCCCTTGGTATCTCGGATCTTCATGTCTGGCACTCCTAGCGAAAAGTTATGTCCGGACCCGGTGGTCCGGATCCTCCCCGCCGCCCGACTGAACATCCCAGGCAATCGGTCGCGGCGCCCATCCCTAGAGCAACTCTGTTGCCAGTTGCTCCGTGAGTCGCTCGCCATCCTGGCTAACGACCCGCGTAACGGGGGACAAATGTCTAATCGGTCACTACTTAGGGCTTCTACAGCTCATCCGATCGCGGTCCTCGCGGCGGTGCAGATCTCCGCAAGTTCGAGCGCCAGCTACGATCAGTGTACTTGGGTTAGCGCCAATTCCTGTCAGTCGACTGTCGCGGCTTGTCAGTCGGCCGACAGCGGTGCCGGCTTTCGGCCACGATGCGGTCGCTCTGTCTAGGACGCCGGGCGTCGCCCGCTGGACGGGACTGCACTGCGTGGCACGACGACTGCGCCGGGCCTCCGCGGCGAGGGCGCGGAGCAGGAGTCGTCGAGCTGAAGGAGGGCGCCCGAGAGGCGTCGGACGCGGGAATCTGGCGGGGGGAACGGCGAAACCGGTCGGGTGGAGCAGCAGAGGAGGGCCGGTGTCGCGGCGCAAGGGCGGGTAGCGCGGCAGGAGGAGCGGCAGGAGTGAACGGGTGGCGGAACGGCTCTCACCGCCCCGCCGGGCTCACATCCCGTATTTCTTGGCGTAGTAGCGGAACGAGCGGAAGCTCATGCCGAGGAGGTCGGCGGCCTTCACCTTGACGCCATCGGTCCGACGAAGCGCCTCGGTGATGTACTGGCGCTCGATCTCGCGGACGTGCCGCTCGAGGTCGAAGCCGGAGTCAGGCAACGTGTCGGCCTCGAGGACGTCCTCGGTGGGTGCGGCGTGCCCGCCACCGGCGGCGCGGACCGCGGCGGGCAGACTGGCCGCCAGGATCACCGGCGTCCGCTCGAGCGCAACGGCGCGCTCCATGGCGTTCTCGAGCTCGCGGATGTTGCCCGGCCAGTGATACTGGACGAGGAGCGACAGGCTTTCGGCGGCCAGGCCCTGCACGGGCTTGCCCAGTTCCGCGGCGAACCGGGTGACGAAGTGCTCCGCCAGGATCGGGATGTCCTCGCCGCGCTCGCGGAGCGGCGGGAGGTGCAACGGGATCACGTTGATCCGGTAGTAGAGGTCTTCGCGGAACTTGCTCTCCGCGACCATCTGCACCAGGTCCCGGTTGGTGGCGGTGATGATGCGAATGTCGGCCGCGACCTCGTCGGTGCCGCCGACGCGCCGGAAGACGCGCTCCTGCAGCACGCGCAGCAGCTTGACCTGCATCAGCGGGCTCATCTCGCCGATCTCGTCGAGGAAGATCGTGCCGCGCTCGGCGACTTCGATGAGGCCCTTCTTGTTGGTGGCGGCGCCGGTGAAGGCCCCACGCACGTGGCCGAACAGCTCCGACTCGAGCAGCGTCTCGGTCAGCGCGCCGCAGTTGACGGCGACGAACGGCCGATCCTTCCGCGGCGAGTTGAAGTGGATGGCGCGGGCGGCCAATTCCTTACCGGTGCCCGACTCCCCTGTCACCAGCACGGTGCTGGTCGTCTGGGCGATGGTCTCGATCAGCTCGAACACCGCCAGCATCGATTCGCTGCGGCCGATGATGTTCGAGAACTGGTGGCGCTCGCCGAGGACGCGCTTCAGCAGCACGTTCTCGCGCTTCAGCCGCCGGCGCTCGAGGGCGCCGAGCACGACGATCTTCAGCTCGTCGACGTTGAACGGCTTGTGGATGTAGTCGTAGGCCCCCATGCGCAGCGCCTCGATCGCCGTCTCGGTCGAGGCGAAGGCGGTGACCATGATGCCGGCCAGATCCGGGTTCATCCCCTTCGCCGTGCGCAGCACGTCGAGCCCGGTCATGTCGGGCATGTGGATGTCCGAGATCAGCAGGTCGACGGGCCGGCGCTCGAGCTCGTCGAGGGCCTGGCGACCGTTCTCCGCCACCACCACCTCGTACCCTTCGCGGCCGAGGACGATGGCGAGCAGCTCGCGCATCGAACGCTCGTCGTCGACGACCAGGATACGGGCGGAACGCTCACCCGTCGTGCCGTGATCGGTGGATCGGTGTCGTGCGTCGAGATCGACCTGCTGTCCCAAGGGTCCCTGCGCCGCCGTCAGGCGGCGACCTCCGCCCGCCGTTCCGCCGGCAGGATTACGTCGAACGTGGTGCCGCGCCCGGCCTGCGAGTGGACGGCGATCGAGCCGCCCTGGTCGCTGACGATGCGATGCACGATGGCGAGGCCGAGCCCCGCGCCTTTGGCGAAGCCGCCGTGGAACGGCTGGAAAATGCGATCCAGGTCCTCCGCGGGGATGCCGACGCCGTCGTCGCTCACCGACAGCACGACGGCCGGGCCGCCGACGCTGGCCGCCGCCATGCTCCCGTTGACACCGACCTGGAGGCGGAGCGTGCCGCCGGTCGGCATCGCCCGCAGGGCATTGGTGGCCAGGTTCCACACGATCTGGCGCATCTGCGCCTCGACCCCGTGGATCGTCGTTGCGCCCTCGGCGACGCACTCGATCTGGTGCGCGGCCGTGCAGTCGGGGCTGTTGCGCAGCAACCGGGCCGCGTCGCGAACGACGGTGGCCATGTCGACGGGCGCGGTCTGGCCCTGCGACGGGCGGGCGTAGCTGAGGAAGTCCCGGATCGTCTGGTTCAGGCGATCCGATTCGCGCAGCACGATGTCGAACAGCTGCCCCTGCTCCGGCTCGAGCTCGAGCTCCTGCCGCAGCACCTGCATCGAACCCGACATCGACGCCAGCGGGTTCCGGATCTCATGGGCAATGCCGGCCGCCATCTGGCCGACCGCCGCGAGCCGCTTCTGCGTCTCGGCCTCGCGCTCCAGGCGCTTGAGCTCGGTGACGTCCTGGAAGGTGAACAGATAGCCGGCACCGGCCGCGGTCATCAGCGGACCGAGCGTCAGGCCCATCTGGAGCTGGTTGCCATCGCGCAGCGTGAACGGATAGATGACGCGCCGGCCACGCCCGGTGGCGACGACTTCGGCGAGGGCGCTGCGCAGCTCGCTCGGCAGCTGCAGGATCAGCGTCGCCGACTGGCCGCGCACCAGGGCCGCGTGGTGGCCAGTGATGGCCTCCGCGGCGCGGTTGAACATGACGATCCGGCCATCGGCGTCGGTAGCGGCGAGGCCGCCGCTCATGCTGTCGATGACCAGCTGGTTGAAGGCCTGCAGATCGGCAATCGCCGAGGATGCGGCGCGCAGGCTCTGATCGGAGCGGTGCAGGCTCTGCGCCAGGTAGCCGGTGAGGCGGGCCACCGCGCTGAAGGCGATGATGTGCACGCTGACCGAGTAGAAGGCATAGCGCGGCGACGGGAGTGGCAGCATGACGTCGCCCAGCCCCCAGTGCTCGGGACGCGGGATGACCAGGCCGTACTGCGAGGCCACGATCAACCCGAAGCTGACGCCGCTCCAGAGCGCGATGGTCATGCCGCCGCGCGACAGCCGCAGCACGCTGCCGCCGAGGATCGGCAGCACGTAGAGCGCGACGAAGTCGGAATGGAACCCGCCGGTCAGGATGACCACGCTCGAGACGACGCACACGTCGATGACGAGCTGCGCCTCGATGAGCCATGGCCAGCGCGCGTGCGCCGGGCGCGAGAAGAGGTAGAGCACCGACAACGCGCCGACGGCCTCGAGCAGGTAGACCGCGAACTCGGGCGGCAGCCCCTTCGAACTGGGCGAATCGACGAACAAGCCGGCACCGAGGATCACACCCACCAGCAGCGGGCGCAGGGCGATCAGCCACAGCAGCCGCCGCCGCTGCCCGTCGGCAGGCGTAGCCTGGGCGACGGGTGGGATCACCGCCGTTCCCGCCCGGGGCGGGAACGGTGGGGCGTGGGTGTCAGATGCCATACAGACGACTTGTCAGGTCTCGGCGCGGCGAGGGCCTAGGACAGCTTCTCGATGAGCTTGAAGATGGGCATATACATCGAGATGACGATGCCGCCGACGACGGTGCCGAGCAGGGCGATCATGACCGGCTCGAGCAGCGTCATGAGCCCGGCGACCGCCGTGTCGACTTCTTCCTCGTAGAAGTCGGCGATCTTCGAGAGCATCGCGTCGAGGGCACCCGTCGTCTCACCGACGTTGATCATCTGCGTGACCATCGCCGGGAACACCTTGGTCTTCTCGAGGGGCGCGGACACGGTCTCGCCGCGCTCGATGCTCTGGCGGGTGACCATGATGGCGTCCTCGATGATGGCGTTGCCGGCCGTGCGGGCCGTGATCTCGAGGCCGTCGAGAATCGGCACGCCCGACGCCATCAGCGTCGACAGGGTGCGGCAGAAGCGGGCGACGGCGATCTTGCGCAGGATCATGCCCAGGATCGGCAGGTGCAGCAGCAAACTGTCGATCGTGCGCCGGCCGCCCGAGGTCGCGTAGAACGCCCGGATGCCGAACACCGAGCCGATGATGCCGAAGACCAGGAACGGCAGCACCGAGATGAAGCTGTTGCTGGCCCAGATGACCACGCGGGTCGGCAGCGGCAACTCGGCGCCCAGTCCCTTGAACAGTTCGGCGAAGGTCGGGATGACCTTCCAGAGAATCACCGCGACGACGATGGCGGCAATCGTGATGACCGCGACCGGGTAGATCATCGCGGCCTTGACCTGGCCCTTGAGCTTGACGTTCTTCTCGATGTAGATGGCGAGGCGCTTGAGAATCGTGTCGAGGATACCGCCCGCTTCGCCGGCCGCCACCATGTTCACGTAGAGGGTGTCGTAGGCCTTCGGGTGCCGGCGCATCGCGTCGGCCAGCGACGCGCCGCCTTCGACCTCGGTGCGGGTCGCCAGGATGACGTTGGAGAACGCCTTGTGCGCTTCCTGACGGCCGAGGATGTCGAGACACTGCACGAGCGGCAGGCCGGCGTCGATCATCACCGAGAACTGGCGGGTGAAGATGGCCAGGTTCTTCGCCGGGATCTTCTTGGCGCGGAACTTCTGCCGGCTCTTGTCTTCCTTGGCCCGCTCCTTGACCGCGCTGATCTTGGTCACGAGAATCTGCTCGCGACGCAGCATCGCGACGGCGGCGTCGACGGAATCCGCCAGTCGCTCGCCGTTGACCTGCTCACCGGCCCGGGTCCGTCCTGCAAAAGCAAAAGTAGGCATCGTCAGTTCCTTCTAGTCGCGGCTGATCACGTGGCTCGGGCTACTTCCGCATCAGGGGCGGCGGCGTCTGCTGGGTCCGGCCCAGGCCCGCGCCCGGCACGATGCCGCTGCCGCGCTGAATCATGTCGGTCAGCTCGTCCTTGTTCGACGAGGCGGTCAGCGCCGTCTCCATCGTGATCTGCTTGGTGAGATACAGCGTGGTCAGACACTGGTTGAGCGTCTGCATGCCGAGCTTTTCCTGGCCGGTCTGCATCGCCGAGTAGATCTGGTGGATCTTGTCCTCGCGAATCAGGTTCCGGATGGCCGGCGTGGGGATCATGATCTCGAGGGCCACGGTGCGCCCCGGGCCGCTCGCCTTGCGCAGCAGGGTCTGACAGACGATGCCTTCGAGCACCAGCGACAGCTGGGTGCGGATCTGGCCCTGCTGGTGGGCCGGGAAGACGTCGATGATGCGGTTGATCGTCTGGGCCGCCGAGTTGGTGTGCAGCGTGGCGAACGTCAAGTGGCCCGTTTCCGCGATGCGCAGCGCCGCTTCGATGGTCTCGAGGTCGCGCATTTCGCCGATGAGCACGACGTCCGGATCTTCACGAAGCGCGGCACGCAGCGCCATCGTGAAGCTGCTGGTGTCGCTATGCACTTCGCGCTGGTTGACCAGGCAGCCCTTGTGGTTGTGGATGTACTCGATCGGATCCTCGATGGTGAGGATGTGCTCGGCCCGCTCGGTGTTGACCTTGTCGAGCATCGCCGCGAGCGTCGTCGACTTGCCGGAGCCGGTCGGCCCGGTGACGAGGACGAGACCACGCGGGCGCTCGGCCAGCTTGGCCAGCACCGCCGGCAGCGCCAGCTCCTGGAAGCCGCGGATCTTCTCGGGGATGACGCGGTAGACGCCGCCGACGGCGCCGCGCTGGTTGAACACGTTGCAGCGGAAGCGGCCGGTGCCCTTGATGCCGAAGGAGAAGTCGAGCTCGAGCGACTCCTCGAAGCGCTTCTTCTGCGCGTCGGTGCAGACGCTGTAGACCAGCTGTTTGGTGTCGGACGGCGACATCGACGGCAGGTTGAGCCGCTGCAGCTTGCCGTGGACACGGACCTGCGGCGGCGTGTTGGTGGCGATGTGCAGGTCGGACCCGCCCATTTCCACGGTGGTCTTCAGGAGCTCTGGCAGCGTAGGCAGCGACATAGTGATTCCGTCCCCGTGCATAGCAAGGCCGGTTCCAACCGGCCCATCCGTCTCTACTTCCGGCGCGTTCCCGGTGCCACGCCGCCCGTCGCGCCGCCCGTGGCGGCCGCGTCAGCGGTGCGTGCCGTGCGGTGTCCGCACGCTTTTCGCTCCCGACAGCACGGTTTCGTAACCGGCCGCGGGCGCCCTTCCTGGCTGGAAGGGCACAGTTCCTACTTCACGGTTTCGCGCACCACTTCTTCAATCGACGTGACGCCCTCGCGGACTTTGCACAGGCCGCTTTCGCGCAGGGTGAACATCCCTTCATCGCGGGCGGTCCGGCGCAGGTCCATCGACGACGCGCCGGTGAGGATCATCTCGCGCAGCGTTTCGCTGACTTCCATGACCTCGTAGAGACCGACGCGGCCCTTGTAACCGGTGTTGTTGCACTTGTCGCAGCCGACCGGCCGGAACGCGGCCGCCGTCTCGGCGTCCTCCTCCGGCATGCCCACGTCGATGAAGCCCTGCGGCGGCAGCGGATGCGCCTCCTTGCAGAACTTGCACAGACGGCGGACCAGGCGCTGGGCGCAAATCAGGTTGACCGAGCTCGCCACCAGGAACGGCTCGATGCCCATGTTCATCAGGCGGCTGATCGTGCTCGGCGCGTCGTTGGTGTGCAGCGTCGAGAGCACGAGGTGGCCGGTGAGCGCGGCCTTGACGGCAATTTCAGCCGTTTCGAAGTCGCGGATTTCGCCGACCAGGATGATGTTCGGGTCCTGACGGAGGAAGGAGCGCAGGGCGGCCGCGAAGTTCAGGCCGATGGAATCCTTGACGTTGACCTGGTTGACGCCCGGGAGGTTGAACTCGACCGGGTCTTCCGCGGTCATGATGTTGGTGTCCATCGTGTTCAACTTGCTGATGGCCGAATAGAGGGTGTTGGTCTTGCCGCTGCCGGTGGGGCCGGTGACCAGGCACATGCCCCACGGCTTCGAGATCTGCCGCTCGAGGCGGGCCAGCGACTCGGGCTCGAAGCCGAGGCGCGTCATGTCGAGCATCAGCTTCTCCTTGTCGAGGAGACGCATGACGATCTTCTCGCCGAACAGCGTCGGCAGGCAGGAGACACGGAAGTCGATCTCCTTGCTGGTGCCGTTGTCGCTGAAGCGCAGCTTGATGCGGCCGTCCTGCGGCAGGCGCTTCTCGGCGATGTCCAGCTTGGCCATGATCTTGATGCGCGACGTGATCGCATCCTTGAACTTCATGGGCGGCTGCATCACCGCGTAGAGGATGCCGTCGATGCGGAACCGGACGCGGAACTCGCGTTCGTAGGGCTCGATGTGGATGTCGCTGGCGCCCTTCTGGATCGAGGACATCAGCAGCAGGTTGACCATCCGGATGACCGGGGCCTCGCCACCCTGCTTCTCGAGCGAGGTGACGTCGAGCTCTTCGACCTCGTCGAGGACCTCGACTTCGTCGCCGGTGACGGTGTCCTCGAGGCTGCGGGTCGCCAGGTCCAGCGTGTTGGCGGCCTGGGCCGCCTGCGTCATCTGGCTGCCGCCGCCCGCCGAACCGTTGCCGCCCTGACGGCCGGCCCCACCGCCCTGGTAGTACTTCTGGATGGCCTCGCCGACCGCGGTCTCGGACGCGACGACGGGCTCGACGTTGTAGCCCGTCATGAACTTGATGTCGTCGAGCGCGAAGACGTTGGTCGGATCCGTCATCGCGATCGTCAGCGTCGCGCCGGAACGGCCGATCGGGACGATCTGGTACTTCTGCGCGGTCTCCGCCGGGATCAGCTTGAGGACCGACCCGTCGATGTCGAACTGGGCGAGATTGATGAAGGGAACGCCGTACTGCCGGCTGAGGAGCGCAGTGATCTCCTCGTCCTTGACCATCCCCAACTTGACGAGGGTCATCCCCAGCTTGCCGCCGTTGGCCTTCTGATGGTTCAGGGCCTCCTGCAGCTGGGCGGGAGTGATGCGCTTTTCGCGGAGCAGGAGTTCGCCGAGCCGAACAGCCATGGATGGGTCGTCGTCGTCGCCGTGGTCGTTACCGAAGGATGGTGCGGGCGGCCCAACGACGGCCACCTGCGCACGCGGAACCGGAATTCGCCTGACGGAACACCTCGCGGTCCCGTCGTTCGTTCGTGTCACCGGAGCACGTCGTGTGCCCGGACGTGCAGGCCCTGGTGAGATGTCGCTGGCGACGCCAGCCGCCGCCGTGATCCACGGCGGCACAAACCGGTGTCACACGCGGCGACTTCGAAGCCGGGCCTGACGCAAGTTGTCAATCGGCACGATCGGGCAAGCCCTTCATTCCGTCGCAGATGCGTCGGAAAGGCGGTCGAGAGCGCGCACCGCTGCACGCGGGTGCACGTGATGGCGAACGGGGTCACGAGAGCGGGTGGACGGCGAGGCGACACGCTTCGTCAGCGCGCACGCGTGAAGGCGCGCACACGGCCCGGCCGATGTCTCAAATTGACAGCCGACTTACAGGATTGGTGGGCGTTCCTGCGACACGCGCCCGGCGAGGAAGCCCGGCGCAGGCCGAGGGACGCTCTCAGTAGCGGAAACGGAGGCCGACCGACCAGGTGCGGTCGGCGCGATCGCCGCCGCCGGTCGCCTGGGCGTCGAGCCAGATCGACGTCCGGACCTCGACGCTCGCGCCCCCGCTGGCGGAGGGCCGGGCGCCGTCGATGGTCTGCGCGCGGACGCCGCCGCGGACGACGAGGCGGGGCATCACCTTCTGCTCGGCGCCGATCGCCAGCGCCCGCCGCCGCCCCTCCCCCAGCGCCAGGCCAGACGGCTGGTCCAGCGGCATCAGATCGGCGTCGACGGCCAGCGTCAGGCCCTCGCGAGGGAAGAAGGCCGCCCCGAGGCGGGCGTGTCGCTCGAGGCGATAGCGGTTGCCCCCGAAGGCGATGACCTCCGGCCCGAAGGACGGCTCGGTGAGGTTGCGCAGGACGAGGCCGATGCGCCACCCCTCGGTGCGAACGATCACGCCGAGATCGACGTCGAGCCGGGCGTGCGTCCGGCCGTCGATGCCCTCACCCCAGACACCCTTCACTGCCCCACCGACGTTCAGGTGGTCGCCGAACGACTGGACGACCGTCACCGGCACGACGTGGGTCGAGCCGAGCCGGTAGTAGCCGACCCCGAGGGGTGGCGTGCCAATCAGCACCGCGCCGGTACGCAGCGTCGGGCTGTCGCCGCCTGTCGACGGCAGGGAGACGTGCGACCGCTCCAGGCCCATCGAGAACAGGTCGCCGGTGGCGAGGCCGGCCGGGTTCCAGTAGACCGCGGTCGCGTCGTCGGCGACGGCGACGAAGGCGCCGGCCATGCCCTGCGCGCGCACCCCGAGTACTTCCATCCCGCCGGCGCCGGCCGCTTGCGCCCCGGCACTGGCGGCACACGCCGCCAGCATCGCCGCCGTGGCGGCCATCGTCCAGATTCGTTCGCGGATTGCCGTCACCACTGCCCTTCCCGCTGTCCCAACTGGCCGGAATCGTTACTGGCTCGCCTGACCGTATCCGGCAGCACCGCACCACCGGAGCCGCCGGCTCCGGTGTCCGGTGTGGCCGGAATCGAACATCATCCGTCTCGGCCACGTATGTAGCGAGCGAGGATACAATAGGCGGTCGATCT
>JBDSLU010000201.1:0-33922 GCA_039916225.1 Vicinamibacteraceae bacterium | reverse complement strand
GCCTGGCCAGCAGCGACGTCGCCGCGTAGGACGACTTCAGCGTCACGCCGGTCCGCTGCGCGACCAGCGCGCCGACCTCGTCGAGCGCGCCCTTCAGGCTCACCGCGGCGAAGACCAGCACCGACCGCGGCGCCTGGGCGTCCGGCGCCGCCGCGATCAACAAAAGCGCAACAACCAGAGTCCCCAGTGTCCGCATCCGGCCATTATCGTGGCACTTCCTGCGATCATTTGCCCTCGTGCTCGGAGCATGCTCCGAGCAAGCTCCGAGCACGGTTTTCCGTGAACGTTTCCGGGCGGTCTGGTAGAGTCGCCGCGGAGGCACGAACACACATGGAACGTCGGGATTTTCTGCGGATGGCCGCGGCGGCGGCAGCCTTGGCGGCCGCACCGCGGACGAGCCGGGCGGCGACGGCGCGCGTCGACGTGCTGGTCAACGAACCCATCGGGGCGATCACGCCCGACTTCTACGGACACTTCGTCGAACACCTCGGCGGCGTCGTCTACGACGGCGTCTGGGTCGGTGAAGGATCGAAGATCGCGAACACCCACGGCATCCGCCAGTCGCTCATCGACGCGATGAAGCGGCTGCCCAAGGGCGCGATCCGCTGGCCGGGCGGCTGCTTCGCCGACAGCTACGACTGGCGCGACGGCACCGGCCCGCGCGAGCAGCGGCCGCGCCGCACCAACTTCTGGGCCGGCGGCGTCGGCGGCGACGCCGTCAGCCACTCGAAGTACGACCCGAACCATTTCGGATCCGTCGACTTCGCGCGTTTCTGCCGCCTGGTCGGCAGCGAGCCCTATTTCGCCGCCAACCTCCGCAGCCTGCCGGCCCGTGATTTCTACCAATGGGTCGAGTACTGCAACTCGCCGGCGGGCACGACGACGCTGGCCGATCTGCGCGCCCGCGACGGCGAGAAGGATCCGCTGAAGGTCCGCTACTGGGGCGTCGGCAACGAGAGCTGGGGCTGCGGCGGCGATTTCACCGCCGAGGAATACGCGGTCGAGTTCCGCCGCTTCACCTCATGGGTGCCCGGCTTCGACACCCGGCTGTCCTACATCGCCTCGGGCCCGAGCAGCGGCGACCTCGAGTGGACGCGCGGCTTCTTCAGCAAGCTGACCGAGAAGGGGCCTGGCATGATCGGCCGCGTCTACGGCCTCGCCCTGCATCACTACACGGAGAACCTCAGCTTCGGCGATCCGGCCAAGAACGACTGGAACCAGCGCAAGGGCGCCGCGCTCGGCTTTTCGACCAGCGAGTGGTACGAGATCGTCAAGGAGGCCGATCGGATGGACAACCTGCTCACCAGCCACTGGGCGGCGATCGGTGAGTTCGACCGTCAGCGTCGGGTCAAGCTCGTGGTCGACGAGTGGGGCACGTGGTACAAGGCCGGCACCGAGGCCCGCCCCAACCACCTGCTCGGCCAGCAGAGCACGATGCGCGACGCGGTGGTCGCCGGCCTGACGTTCGACACCTTCCACCGGCACGCCGACAAGATCGCGATGGCCAACATCGCGCAGCTGGTGAACAACCTGCAGTCGCTCTTCATCGCGCACGAGGACCAGTTCCTCACCACGCCGACGTATCACGTGTTCGATCTCTACGGCGCGCACGTCGGTGGCCAGTCGGTGCGGACGATGGTCGCGGCTCCAGCCATCTCCTACGAGCGTCCGAAGAACACGGGCTCGGTCCTCGGCCTCAGCAGCTCGGCCAGCGTCAAGGACAAGACGCTGACGCTGACGGTGACCAACCCGCACGTCAGTGAGGCGCAGGACGTCGAGATCGCGGTGCGAGGCGCGACGGCAGGCGCGGTGAAGGGCTCGCAACTGAGCGCGCCGGACATCCAGGCGCACAACACCTTCGCCAACCCGAACGCGGTGGTGATCAAGGACGCGACCGTCGCTGCCGTGCAGAACGGCATCCTGGTGCACCGGTTCCCGCCGGCATCGGTGACGCGGCTTCAGTTCACGTTGGCCTGAGGCGCGGCGCGGACCTGGGCGGTCACGACGGTCGGCGCCGGTTTGGCCGGCTCCGGCTTCGTCGGCGGCGCCAGCGTTTCGACGAGCACCACCAGCCCCAGCAGCACGACGCCGAAGGCGACACCGAGCCAGTTGATCGGCGTCAGGTGAATGTTCGGATCAGCGGTGGGCACGGCGGCCAGCGCAGCGGCCGATGCCGCCCGCTGCATCATCGCGAGTGGCACCAGCGACAGCAGCGACAACGACGACCACGGTGCCGGCAGCTGCACCGAAATCGACAGCAGGATGAACGCGACGGCGCAGCCGATCGCCGACGGCACCCGAGGCACGCCGCGGTCGGTGGCGTCGGCCGACACGCGCCGGAAGAGCGCGTAGCAGAAGAACCCGGCGAACAGCGTCCGCAGCGCCGGGTGCACCGCTTCGCCACGGCCCCGCACGTGCCGCCACTGCTGGTAGAACCAGTACATCTGGTAGAAGCCGAACGTCACCACGCACATCAGCAGGAGCTTGGCCGTGCCGACGCGGAACCAGGGCGCGGCGACGTCTGCCCCGCCGGGGGCTCCGGCCACGGAGGCCGGGCCGGAACCGGCCGTCGTGGGCCAGCCCCGCGGCACCAGCGGCGTGGCTGGACGGGCGGGAGCCTCGGTGAGCTCCGGCACGAGTTCGGGCCGGATCCACGTCTCGAGGCCTTCCTTCCAGACCAGGATCGTGCCTGGCGTGTGTGAACGGCCGAGGACCTCGACGGCGTCGTCGACCGTCAGCGGGCCCATCCGCCATTCACCGTTGGTGACGTACCACTCTTCGTCGGACATGCAGCAGATCGATGATAGCCGCTCGGCGCCCCAGGCGGAGCGGAGGGCGGGTCCGGGCATGCCCCAGCCGACTCCGTCGGGCGGCGTGATAAGACTGGGCCCGACATGGACGACCGCACGCGCATCACGGAAGCGGCGACCGCCCTCGCCGAGGCGATCGGACGCAAGGACGCCAACGCCATCGACCAGCTGCTGGCGCCGGACTTTCGCCTGCGGACCCCCGGCGGACCGTCGACGCCGCGTGACGCCTTCATCGCCGCGGTGTGCGCGATTCCCGCCGAAGTGCTGTCGGTCTCACTGACCGGACTCGAGATCGACCTGGGCGACGGCGTCGCGCTCGTCAGCGGCATCCAGCACGCCCGCTGCGGCTTCCACGGCGAGGTGCTGAACGACGTGCGTCCGTTCGCCGACTGGTTCCAGCGGACGGCGGACGGGCGCTGGCAGGCCCGCGTCTCGCTGGACCTGACCCCGCCAGTCTGACGCTGCGCCGTCGCAGCCCGGCTCGGCCTGTCCGCGGCGCGCCCGCCGGCGCGCCCGGCAGCAGCGCTAGACGCCGTGCTCGGGCGCGAGCAGGTGATAGATGTCGGTGCGGATAGCCGCCGGGTCGGCGTCCCACTCGCGCTGCCAGTGGCCGTAGACTTCCCAGCTCGGCCCGGCGAGGCGATGGCCATTGGCCTCGCAGTACTGACGCACGGCGTCGTGGGCGGCCCCGAGTCCGCCGTACGGACCGAGGTGCGTCACCGTCGCCACCGTGCCGGCCGGCGTCGTGGCGCAGACCACCTCGCCGTCGTCCGTGAACGGGCCGTGCAGCTCGACGCCGACGTCGACGGTGATGCGGCCGTCCCGATAGACCGCGACGTGGCGGCCGGCCTTGACGCGCTGCGAGCGCACCGCCTCCCAGACCAGACCGCAGCACTCCGGCACGACCTGCGCCAGCTGCGCCGGCCGCACCTGCCGCCGGATGGCGGCCAGCGGTACGGCGTCGACCTGCTCGATCCGGACGGTGTGCGGCGACATACGCGGGTGCTCCGTCAGCGCGGGAACCGGCCCAGTGCGACCAGCAGATCGAGGCGGGCCTGCCGGGCGCGATCCTCGGCCACAGCGGCTGCCGTCTCGGCGTCGCGGGCGCGGCGCTGCGCGTCGATCACTTCGAGGTTCGTCGTGGCGCCGGCGCGGAACGCGACGTCGGTGATGCGCACGACCTCGTCCGCCTGCGCCGCAGCCCGGCGCGCGGCGTCGAAGGCCCGCGCCGTGCTCTGCACGGCATCGCGGGCGATCCGCTCATCCGAGCGGATGTGACGCTCGAGGTCGGTCCGGTCGATCCGCGCCAGCTCCAGGTTGACGTCGCGCTGTCGCGCCGCCGCCCGGCGCTGCCCCCCGTCGAAGATCGGCACGCCGAACTGGACGACGGCCGCCCACGTGTTCGACGGCTGGAAGAGGCCGGCCGGAGTGATGTACTGCGGCTGGAAGTTCGCCGTGCCGGTCGGCACCCAGTCCTTCCAGCTGTCGCGGCGCACCCGCTCGGCGGCCGAGATTTCAGCGTCGGCGAGGCGGACGTCGACACGCCCCGACAGCCACGTCGACGGCAGTTCGCCCGGCATCTCGAAGGCGGGCTCGGCGGTGGCGTCGACCGGCGCGTCCGCGACGAGCAGTACGCCCAGCGCCTCCTGCGTCCGCCGCAGACCCAGGAGCGACGCCTCGAGCAGCACTTCGTCGGTGGAGGCTTCCTGCGCCGCGCGCAGCTCGTTCAGGCGGCTGCCGGCGCCGGCCTGCAGCCGGGCGCTGGCGTAGGACAGGTGGGCGCGGCCGTTCTCGAGCGCGCGCGTGTTGACGCTGACCTGCCGGTGCTGCGCGATCACCGCGAGGTAGGCCTGCGACACCGCCAGCGCGATCTGCCGGCCCGTTTCGTCGCGACCGAGGCGGGCGATGCCGACCTGGTCGGCGGCCTGCGCCGCCTGCGCCCAGCGCGCCGCCGCCAGCACGGGGAACGACCCCTGCGCGCCAAACGCCGACTGCGTCCGCGGCTGGCTGACCTGGCCGGAGAAGGCGCGCTCCTCGTTCAGGATCGTCGTCGTGATGGTGCCGTTCAGCGTCGGCAGGAAGACGCTGCGCGACGACTGCAGCAGCGCTTCGGCGCGGAGGATCGCCTGCGCCGCGCGGGCGGCGTCGGGATGCCGCTCGAGCGCGAGGCCGATCGCCTCGTCGAAGGTGACCGTCTGCCCGACCGGGGCCGGCGTCGGAATCGCCGGCATCGGCGCCGGCGCCGCGGTCGGCGCGGGCGTCTGGAGCGGCGGCGGAGCCTGCACCGGCGGCTGGGCGGGCGGCGGTGGAGCCTGCCCGGACACCGAAGTGGTGCCGCCGTGCAGGACGGCGGCGCTGAACGCCGCGGTGATCAGCAGGTTACGCATGCGCGTCCCCCGCTTCCGGCACCGCGACCTCGCTGTCGTGGCCGCGGACGCGACCCGGCGCAAGCGAACGGATGATCACGTAGAGCACCGGGATGAAGACGACCGACAGGATCGTGGAGACGATCATGCCGCCGGCGACGGCCGTGCCGACCGAGTTGCGCGCACCGGCCCCGGCGCCGCTGGCCAGCGCCAGCGGCAGCACGCCGAGGATGAACGCCAGCGACGTCATCAGAATCGGCCGCAGACGGATGCGGCCGGCCTCGAGCGCGGCATCCAGGATCGACTGCCCCTGTCCGCGCAGCTGCTCGGCGAACTCGACGATGAGGATCGAGTTCTTGGCGGCCAGGCCGATCAGCATGACCAGACCCACCTGACAGAACACGTCGTTCGACAGCCCCCGCATCCACTGCGCGCCGAGCGCGCCGAAAATCGCCAGCGGCACGCCGAGCAGGATGATGAAAGGCAGCACCCAGCTTTCGTACTGCGCCGCCAGCACCAGGTAGACGAGGATCAGGCTGACGCCGAAGAGCAGGCCGGCCTGCGAGCCCGACTTCTTCTCTTCGAGCGACTGCCCCGCCCAGGCGAAGTCGAAGCCTTGCGGCAGCGAGGCGCGGGCGATCCGCTCCATCTCGTCGAGTGCCTGGCCGGAACTGACGCCGGGGGCGGCGTTGCCGCTGATCTCGGCCGAGCGGAACAGGTTGAAATGGCTGATCACCTGCGGCGCCGTGACTTCGCTGAACCTCACGACGTTATCGAGCCGGACCAGCTTTCCTGTCTGCGACCGGACATAGAGCTGGCCGAGATCGGCCGGCTGGGCCCGGAAGCGCTGATCGGCCTGCACGTAGACGCGGTAGGCGCGGTTGTTGAAGTCGAAGTCGTTGACGTACTGCGAGCCGATGAAGACCTGCAGCGCCTCGGTCACCTCGCGCAGCGGCACGCCCAGGCTGCGGGCCCGATCGCGATCGATGGTGACCTCGAGCTGCGGATCGTTGGCCCGGAACTGCGAGAACGCGCCGACCACCTGGGTCGACTTGGCGGCGGCGCCCACGACCGACCCGAGGGCCGAGGACAGGCCGGAGATCGGCCCGCCGGACTGGTCGAGCACCTCGAACTGGAAGCCGCCGAACGCCGACAGGCCCTGGATCGCCGGCGGCGGGAAGACCACGATGTTGGCGCCGGAGATCGCCGACAGCGGACCGCGCAGGCGTCCGAGGACCGCCCCCAGCGAGTGCGAGGCGCCGGGCCGCTCGTCGTAGGGCTTGAGCCGCGTGAACACCATGCCGTTGTTGGGCGCGGCGCCGCCGAAGCTGAAGCCCATGACCGAGAAGGCCGCCTGGATGTCGGGGTCCTTGGCCAGGACCTGCTCCACCTGCTCGGCGATCCTCGTCGTGTACTCGAGCGAGGCGCCGGCCGGCGCCTGGACGATCGCCAGGAAGTAGCCTTCGTCCTCGGCCGGCACGAACGACGACGGCACGGCGCGGAACGTCAACCACGTCAGCCCCAGCGAGGCAATGAAGAACAGGCTCAGGATCAGCCGGTGGCCGAGCGCCCAGCGCAGGACGCTGACGTAGCCGTGCGTGCCGCCATCGATCACCTTGTTGACGCCGGTGAAGAAGCGGCCGTGCGCGTGCGTCTCGCGATCGAGGAGCAGGGCCGACAGGGCTGGTGTCAGCGTCACCGCGTTGAACACCGAGAGCACGACGGCGAAGGCGATGGTCAGCGAGAACTGCTGATAGAGGCGACCAGTGGTGCCGGGGAAGAACGCCACCGGCACGAAGACCGCCACCAGGACCAGGCCGATGACGACGACCGCGCTGAACACCTCGCGCATGGCGTCGTGCGCCGCCTGGCGGGCGCTCTTCTTGAACTCGCTCATGTGCCGCTCGATGTTCTCGATGACGACGATGGCGTCGTCGACGACGATGCCGGTCGCCAGCACGATGCCGAAGAGCGTCAACGTGTTGATCGAGAAGTCGAACAGCTTGATGAAGGCGAACGTGCCGATCAGCGAGACCGGGATGGTGATGGCCGGGATGACGGTGCTGCGCCAGTTCTGCAGGAACAGGAACATCACCAGGATCACCAGGATGATCGCCTCGCCGAGCGTCTTCAGCACTTCGACGATCGACTCGCGGACGACCGCGACGTTGTCGAACGCCAGGCGCCACTCGAGCCCGGGCGGGAAGCTGCGCTCGAGACGCGCCATCTCCGCCATCACGCCCTGATAGACCTCGAGGGCGTTGGCCGACGGCAGCAGCTGGATGCCCAGGCCGGACGCGTTCAGGCCGATGAAGCGCAGGTTGGAGGCGTAGGTCTCGGCGCCGAGCTCGACCCGGCCGACGTCGCTGAGCCGGACGAGTGCGCCGTCGGCACCGGCCTTGACGACCACGTTCTCGAACTGGTTCACCTCGGTGAGGCGGCCGGCCGCGCGGACGCTGATCGTGTACATCTGGCCGGCATCCGCCGGCGCGTCGCCGACCGCGCCCGCCGCCACCTGCACGTTCTGCTCACGCAACGCCGTGGTGACGTCGCCGGCGGACAGCTGGCGCGCCGCCAGCTTCTGCGGATCGAGCCACAGACGCATCGCGTACTTGCGCTCGCCGAAGATCAGCACGTTGCCGACGCCGGGCACGCGCTTGATGGCGTCGCGGACGTAGACGTCGAGGTAGTTGCTGATGAAGGCGGTGCTGTAGCGGTTGTCCTTCGAGTAGAAGCCCAGCCCGCCCATGAACCCGGCGCTGTTCTTGGTGACGGTGATGCCGTTGGTGCGGACTTCGGCCGGCATCCGGCCGAGCGCCTGGTTGACGCGGTTTTGCACGTCGACGGCGGCCAGATCGGCGTCGCGGCCGATGTCGAACGTCACCGTGATCGTCGAGGACCCGCTGTTGGTCGACGACGAGGTGATGTAGGTCATGCCCTCGACGCCGTTGATCACCTGCTCGAGCGGCGTCGTGACCGCGCTCTCGACCGCCTGGGCGTTGGCGCCGGTGTAGAACGCGGTGACGGTGACGGCCGGCGGCGTGAGATCCGGATAGCGCGCGATTGGCAGCGTCGGAATCGAGATCGCGCCGGCGAGGATGATGAGAAGGGAGCAGACGGTGGCCAGCACCGGGCGTCGGATGAAGACGTCGGACAGCATGGCTCAGGACTTCCCGGCGGCCCGCTCGGTCGCACGCACCGGCGCGCCGTCGGCGATCTTCTGGATGCCGGACACGATCAGCCGGTCGCCGGCCTTGAGTCCGCTCTCCAGGACGTAGTCATTGCCCACCACCGGCCCCAGCAGCACGCCGCGCTGGTGCGCGACCGTCGCGCCCTTGCCGTCGTCCTCGGCGACGAACGCGAAGTACTCGCCGTTGACGCGGTTGACCGCGACCACCGGGACCGTCAGGCCCGGCAGCGTGCTCCACAGGACCTGCACGCGCACGAACTGATCGGTCCGAAAGCCGCCGGCCTCGACGTCGGCCTTCACCAGGACCGTCTGGGTGGTGTCGTCGACGCTGGGCGAGATGAACCCGACCTTATAGGTGCCGATCACCTTGTTCTGTTCGTCGAGCAGGCGCAGCGGCAGGCCCACCTTGAGGCCGGTCGCCTGGGCCACTGGGATGCTGACGTAGATTTCGAGGCCGGCGTTCTGGTCGACCGTCGTCAGCATCATCGCGGACGTGACGCGGTCGCCGACCCGGACCGGAATGTCGCCGACGACGCCAGCGGTCGGAGAGGTCACGCGGTAGTAGCCGAGCTCGACCTGCTGCTGCTTGATCTGCTCGTCGATGGCCTTGACCTGGGCGTCGGAGGCGGCCAGTCCGGCCGCCGCCTGGTCGAATTCCTGCTGCGAGCCGGCCCCGGCCTCGAGCAGGGTCCTGGCCCGCTCCGCCTGCTGCTTGGCCAGGCCAAAGTCGGCGACGCGGGCGGCCCGCTGCGACTGGAGCGCCGCGACCGACGCCTGCTGACGCTCGGCGTCGATTTCGAGCAGCACCTGGCCGGGGCGGACGCGGGCGCCCGACTCCACCGCGATGCGGCGGATGATGCCGTCGACCTGCGGCTGGATCGTCGTCGAGCGCCGCGACTTGACGGTGCCGACGAACTCGCTGGTCCGCTCGACCGGCGAATTGCCCAGCGTCACCGTCTCGACCGGCGTCGGCGGAGGGGCGGCCGCCGTCGCCGGCGCCTGTCCACTTCCGCAGGCCGCGGCAGCAACCGCGATGATCCCAGCCAGCAGGCCGGCCGCGGCCCGGCCGCACCGTCCGTCACGCCGGATTTCCCGTCCCTCTGTCATCGACCTCACGCGCCCTCCCGCAGCCCCGAACCTCCGAGCATACTGCACGCTCGCAGTACAATCCGCCGCACTGCCCCTTCGCCCCATCCCAGGAGATACGACGCATGCGACGCGGTCTCGTCATTCCCCTCGTGTTCGCCGCCGGAACGGCCGCTCTGGCGGCTCCGGCCGGCCTCACCGTCAAAGACCTGGTGGCGATGGATCGCCTGTCGGAGCTGGCCAGCTCGGGCGCGCATCAACGAGTGGCCTTCACCGTCAGCACCCTCGACCTCGAGGCCAACCGCCGCCGGAGCGACATCTGGACCGTCGATGCCAAGGACGGCGGAGCCCCGGTCCGCCTGACCGCCGATCCGGCCAGCGACAGCAGCCCGGTCTGGAGCCCGGATGGTCAGACCATCTATTTCCTGTCGTCGCGCTCCGGGTCGTCGCAGGTGTTTCGCATGTCCGGCAACCAGCCGGGCGAGGCGACCCAGGTCACGAAATATCCCCTCGACGTCGGCGCCTTTGCGCTATCGCCGGACGGCAAGCAGCTCGCGGTCGCGCTCGAGGTGTTCGTCGATTGCGCCGACCTCTCGTGCACCGTCGACCGCCTCGCCGCCACCGAGAAGCGCAAGGCCACCGGCCGGCTCTACGATTCGCTGCTGTTCCGGCACTGGGACACGTGGGCGGACGGCCGGCGGTCGCACCTGTTCGTGGCGCCGGTCGACCTGTTCGACAAGGCGCCGAACGCCGCCGCCGCCATCGACGCGATGAAAGGCATGGACGCCGACGCCCCGTCGAAGCCCTATGGCGGCGCCGAGGAGTTCACCTTCACGCCGGACAGCCGCGGCGTCGTCTTCACCGCCCGGGACGCCGGACGCGAGGAGGCGTGGTCGACGAACCTGGATCTCTGGTTCGCGCCGATCGACGGCAGCGCCAAGCCGCGCAGTCTCACGCCGCAGAACAAAGGCACCGACACGGGCCCGGTGTTCTCGCCCGACGGCACAGTGCTCGCCTACCGATCGATGGCGCGGGCCGGCTACGAGGCCGACAAGTTCAGGATCCAGTTCATGACGTGGAGTCTGCAGTCCATGCCCGTCGTGAACGTCGCCGCCGGTTGGGATCGCTCGCCGAACGAGCTGGTGTTCTCGACCGACGGCAAGACCCTCTACGCGACGGCGCAGGACGTCGGCCAGCAGTCCTTGTTCGCCATCAATGTCGCGACGGGCACGGCGAAGGCCCTGCTGGCGAAGGGCACCGTCAGCGCGCCGGCCCGCCTCAAGACGGCGGCCGCGGATGCGATTGCCGTGCTCGTCGACGACCTGCGCTCGCCCGCCGACGTGCAGATCGTGTCGACCGACGCCGCGGCCGGCCCACCTGTGGTCCGCACCAGCTTCAACAAGGATCGTCTGGCCAACATCGCCTTCGGCGACGCCGAGCAGTTCTCGTTCAAGGGCTGGAACAACGAGACCGTGCGCGGTTACGTCGTCAAGCCGGCCGGCTTCGAGCCCGGCAAGAAATACCCGGTCGCCTTCCTGATCCACGGCGGACCGCAGGGCTCGTTCGGCAATCACTTCCACTACCGCTGGAACCCGCAGACCTACACCGGCGCCGGCTACGCCGCCGTGATGATCGATTTCCACGGCTCGACCGGCTACGGCCAGGGCTTCACCGATGCCATCCGCAACGACTGGGGCGGCAAGCCGCTGGTCGATCTGCAGAAAGGCCTCGACGCCGCGGTCGGCAAATACAGCTGGCTCGACGGCGACAAGGTGTGCGCGCTCGGCGCGTCCTACGGCGGCTTCATGGTCAATTGGATCGCCGGTAACTGGCCGGACCGCTTCAAATGCCTGGTCAACCACGACGGCAACCTGGACGAGCGGATGGCCTACTACGACACCGAGGAGCTGTGGTTCCCGGAGTGGGAGCACGGCGGCACGCCGTGGGAGCAGCCGGCCGGCTACGCCAAGCACAATCCCATCGACCACGTCGCCAAGTGGAAAACGCCGATGCTCGTCATCCACGGCGGCCGCGACTACCGCATCCCCGACACGCAGGGCATGGCGACGTTCACCGCGCTGCAGCGCCGCGGCATCCCGAGTCAGTTCCTGCATTTCCCCGACGAGAACCACTGGGTGCTGAAGCCGGCCAACAGCATCCTGTGGCACGACACCGTCATCGGGTGGCTCGATCAGTGGCTGAAGAAGACGCCGGCCTCGAACTGACGTCCTGGGCTGGCTCGATCGTGCACAGCGTGATCGACGGCGGCGCGTTCAGCCGGATCGGCAGCGCCGTATAGCCGACGCCGCAGCTCACGAGCAGGGTGCGGCCCCCAGCGAGGGCGTAGCGGCCCGCCGAGTAGCGGCGCGAGAGCGGGCCGCAGGCGGTCAGCACGGGCCAGCCGTTCGGCAGGGCGAGCTGGCCGCCGTGCGTGTGGCCGCACAGCGCCACCGTAAACGGGTGGACGCCGATGTCGAGCAGCCCGGACGGGGCGTGCATCAGCACGATGCGAAGCGGTGCGGCGCCCGCGAATGCCGCGCCGGCGTCCGGCGCGCCCATCGTGTGATCGTCCAGCCCGCAGACGCTGATCCCCGCAAACGGCGCCGGCAGCCGCACGCTCCGATTGGTGAGCACCGTGATGCCGGCAGCCTCGAGCAGCGCCGTCATCGCGGTGCCATCGGAGTCGTGGTCGTGGTTGCCCAACACCGCGTAGCGGCCGAGCGGAGCCGGAACCGTGGCCAGGCGCTGCACCAGCAAGGCAGCGTCGGCGGCGCGCAGGCTGACGAAGTCGCCGCCTAGCAGCACGAGATCGGCCCGGGCGCCGATCAGCCGATCCACGGCCAGATCGAGCAGGTGCGGTGGCGTGATCGGCCCGGCGTGGAAGTCCGACGCGAAGGCGATGCGCAACGGGCGCTCGGCCCGCAGCTCCGGGATCACGATCTCGTGCCGGTCGACGCGGACGTCGGTGGCGCCCGGCAGCCAGCCCGCCAGCCGCGCCGCCCATGGCGACGGTCTCAGCGCCCGCTGGGCGTCGGTGACGAGCTGACGCCAGCGCGGGTAGCCGTCGGAACTGGCCTGGTCCATGACCTGAGGCTAGCGGACGAACGTGGCGCAAATGCGGCAGCCCGGCGGCAGTATGCGGTTCACGCCGTCAGGGGCCGTCAGACTGGCGGCGCGAACACTTCCGCGACGTAGTACATGCCCGGCTCCGGCTGATCGATCGAGAACTGCCGCGCCGCGTCGACGGCCGTGTCGAAGTCGTCGAGCAGGCAATGCCGGTTCACCGGCCACTCGGGCGCGACGCTGTTGCACGAGAGCGGCGAGCACTCGAAGCCGAGGATATCGTCAGCGGACTTCTGCACCGCGTCGTAGCCCAGCGAGACGAAGCCGTCAGGGAGCGGCACCGGCACGGCATCCTCCGGCCAGGCCCAGGGTTCCGGCTCGCCGGCGACGAACCGCACCGTGGATATGCGATAGGCGAACACGGTCATCGCCGGGTCATCTGGTGTAACGGCGAGGCGGGCTTGCTCCGGCTGATTGAACAGGGCGAGCCCGTTGTGGAGCCAGAGATGCACCCAGTCTTTGGGCCCGGGCGAGACGCAACGGCTCACGCTGCACACGTCGACGACGGCCGGACAATTCAGCCACTCGGGAGTGGCGACGACGTGCCTGGGAAAGTAGCCGCCCAGGCGCAGTTCGATCGGAAGCGTCGGCACGGCCTCTACGTTCGCACACGCCTGGCAGCCCCGTAATATGGACTGCTAGGGCTCCCACACCCGGATGTCGTGCACCGACCAATACCAGTTGCGGACGGCGCGCCCGGTCTGGCGCAAGCGCAGGACACGCATCTCCGTCGGCGGCAGCGCCAGGTCGATGCGCGGCGCGACCGGCTGCTCGACGAGGCTGAGTGCCAACGGTGTGAGCACGGAGCCGGCGAACAGTGGCGTGAACGCGACGCCGTCGGCGGACGCCTCGACCTCGAGCCGCCGCGGGTAGTCGCCGAAGCTGCGGCGGTCCATGACCAGGCGCAGGAACGACAGGCGGCGCACGCGGTCGAACGCCACCTGGATCCACTCGCTGCCGTCCTGCTGCGTGCCGCTCAACCACCGCGTGGCGTCACTGCCGTCGATGGCCAGCGGCAACGCGGCCGTGTTGTGCGACGCCGACAGCGTGAGCGATGCGCGCGGAATTTCGGCGCCAGTCGGCTTCGGCAATGCGGGTGACGCACCTGGCCGCAGCTCGACGATCGACACCGGGCCGCGCGTCGTGACCCGCCCGACGTGCTCCGGCTGCGCGCGCATCTCGTCGACGATGTGACGCGCGACCTCGGCGTCCGCATACAGCTGTCCGTGGACCACCACGTAGCGCAGGCCCAGCGCACGGAACATGGCGAGCTGGTCGGCAGCGGCGCCGCCTTCGGTGGAAGGTGGCCCGCGCAGGAAATCCTGCAGCGCCGAGCCGTAGCCGCTGTAGCCGTTGACGATGCGATTGCCGTGGATGAGGGTACGGAACTGATAGCGCACCGCGGGATCGGGATCGCCGAGCGGCAATTCCAGCATCGGCCCCGGCGGCTGTGACGCGAGCCATTCGTAGGCGGCACGATCGGCGGCCATCGGCGACGAAGGCACGCGCTCGAGCGGCAGCGGTCCCATGTAGCCCTCGGCCACGGCCGCGATGCCGAGGACGAGCACGAGCGCGATGCGCGCGACAGGCAGGGCGACGCGATCGAGCAGCCGCGTCGCGCCGTACGCCGCGAGCGTCGCGAGCGCGAGATACACCACCGTCGCGAACCGCGCCGGCGCACGCAGGCCGTCGAGGCCGGGCACGACGGCGGCCAGCCAGTCGTAGGGCCCCGTCGACAATCGGACGCTCGCCCCGAACGCCGGCTCGGGCCCCATCGACAGGACGAACGCCACGACGGCGATGCTGGTGTAGAGCGGCACGCCGACGCGCGCGGGCACGATGCCGGTAAAGGGCACGACGCCGGTCTCGGCATCGACGCGCGACACCGCTGGAATCAACGCGCACAACGCCAGCAGCACGACGACCGCGCCGGGGAACAGCTCCTTCTCCCCCGCCCCGATCGGCAACACCTTCGACCACACCCGCGGCTGGTGGCTGACGGTGAGGTAGTCCGACGCCCTGGCGCCGAACTGCACGGCGTCGGCGCGCGTTCGCGACAGTCCCTGCTCGCGCTTCACGCGGAGGTAAGTCGCGGCAACGGGCGCAATCAACAGACCGATGGCCAGCGCCGCGACGCCAAGATGCAGCGCGTGCGCCGGCAGTCGATCGCGATGCCGCACCAGCTCGACGACCGCGACGATGGCGACGGGCACCGCCAGGAAGAACAGGAAGTAGCCGTTCGACAGGCCCTGCACCACGAACGCGGCGACGAAGCCGGCGAGGGCGCGCCGCGAGCCGGTCGCGAAGTAGCGGTGCAGCGCCCACAACGCGACCGGCATCCAGCCATTCATCAGCACCTGCAGGTGCGTGACCTGCGGCGCCCGATTCGGGCACCACATGAACACCAGCGCAGCCAGCACCGCCGCATCGCGGCGTCCGGTGAGATCGCGCGCCAGCAGGTACATGCCGATGCCCGCCAGCGCGAACGATCCGATCAGCGCGACGTTGTAGACGAGGACGGCGTTGCCGGTCAGCCAGTAAATCGGCGCCAGCGGCACGGCGATGCCGAGCAGGTGCTCGGAAAAGGCCAGCGTGTCCGGGTAGGGATAGAACGGCGGCGCGGTCCACAGCCCGCGGAGGCCGTGCAGCAGCCGATCGGCGTCCCAGCCGAGGATCCAGGCGTTCAGCAGCGGATCGCCGAACGGCGCGGCCATCGTCGAACCCGGCCGCAGCGCCAGCGGCCACGTCCAGGCGATGGCGAGCACGACGAAGCCGAGGAGCACGGCGGTCCGCTCGCCAGCGACGCTGCGGCCTGCGCTGGCCTGATCCGGGTCGTTCAGGCCAGCACCTCGACGACGACGCCGCCCGGCGCCTTCACGTAGAAGGTGTAGGCGTGCGACCGTGCCGGCGGATCGGCCTCGAACCCGTCGGCGGTGAGCCGTGCGTGCATCGCGTCGACGGCGGCCTCGGTCGGCTGGATGAAGCCGATGTGGAACGTCGCCGGGTACTCGGCCGTGCGTGCCTTCATCAGCGTCAGCACCATGCCGCGATCGTCGAACAGTACGGCGAAGCTGGGATGGTCGCCGGCGCCCGTCGCCTCGCCGGTGTACGGGTTCGTGTGCGCCTGCAGGCCGAAGTAGGTCTCAAAGAAGCGACGCGCCGCCGGCACGTCGGTCACGGTCAGGTTCAGGTGGTTGAGGATCATCCGTCGGCGCGGCTCGCCGTCACGAAGGCCTGGTCCGCAGCTCGAACCGCGTGCCCGCGGGATCGCTGGCGGTCCCGGTCTGCTGGAAGCCGGTGCGCTCGAGAACCCGAACAGAGGCCGGGTTGGCCCATTCGGTCTCGGCGGTGATGACCGCCACGCCCGGCTGGATGAACGCCCACGACGCCAGTCCCTTGACCATCTCGGTGGCGTAGCCACGGCGCTGGAATTCCGGCAGCACCGAATAGCCCATCTGCACCGAGCCGTCCTCGGGCGGGCCGAGAAACCCGCCGCCGCCGACCAGCACCGAGCCGGTGCCAGTGGCGTCGCGCAGCAACGCGTACCAGCCGAACCACCCGACCTGGTCCGGCGCGGCTTCCAGCCAGCCCAGAAACAGGGGCAGCGCGTCGACGGTGGACTCGGGCGGCCAGGTGTCCGGCACGATGGCCCCCAGCAAATCAGCGAATGCGGGGCGATCGTGGAGCTCGGCGCGAGCGAGCTCCACCGATGACGGAACAAGGGTGAGGCGTCGGGTAACAATCATTGGCGGAGCCGATTCGGCCCCGCCCAAGTCTACGCCCTGACGCCGGTCGCGCTGCGCTGGCCAAAGGTCTGCGTCGCGTAGCCGACGATCAGTCCGACGATCGATCCGGGCACCATGATCTCGAGCCAGTAGTGTCCGCCCTGCTCGTTCGGCATCACCGCGATCAGGAAGGCGAAGAACGCCGACACCACCAAGCCGACCAGCAGCCCCTTGGCCAGCGAGTGCACGCGCGTCGCGTACCAGCCGACCAGCGCCCCGACGATCAGGCCCTTGAACGTCGAACCGATGACGATGCCCATGATCTGCGGCGCCGTTTCCGGCGCCGAGATCAGGGCGGTCAGGCCGTCGAAGGCGCCCAGCACGGCGCCCAGCAGCAGTCCCAGTACGGGTTTACTCATCTCACGTCCTCCTCGACGCTCTCTTACACATCAGGCGGGGGCGCCTTTGACCCGGCAATCCCGTCAGCGCCGCTGCGCCCACGCGAACAGGGCGCGCATGACCAGGTAGGCCGTCATCAGCAGGATGACGGCGCGGTAGCGGTCGAGGAACCGGACGACGCGCTCGCTCGCCGACTCGGGGTGCGCCAGCACCGCCTCGCCGGCGCGGTAGCGGGCCAGGTCCGCGGCCAGCGCCGACGCGTCGACATAGCGATCGACCGGCGCTTCGGCCAGGCAGCGCGCCACGATCGCCCGCAGGCGGCGCGACGGCTTCGGCTGGAGCGCCGCCAGTCCGCGCGTCGCAGCATCCACCGACGCCGGGGCGGGCTCGCCGGTCAGCAGCCAGAAGGCGACCGCCCCCAGCGAGTAGACGTCCGCGGCCGGGCCCGCCGTCGAGGCGTCGCCGCGCTGCTGCTCCGGCGCCATGAAGCCGGGCGTCCCGATGCGCGTGCCGGACGCCGTCCCTCCGGACGACTCCAGGGTCTCCGTAGACGACTCCGGAGCCGCCGCGGGTGCAGCCAGGATTTTGGCGGCGCCCCAGTCGAGCACCAGGACCTCGCCGAAGGCGCCGACCATGATGTTCGACGGCTTGAGATCGCGATGGACGACGCCGGCGGCGTGCGCGAAGGCGACGGCCTCGGCGATGCGCTCGAACACCGCGAGCGCGGCGGCCTCGCCGGCGAGCGACACCGCATGCTCCGGCAGCGTCTCGCCGCGCACGTACTTCATGACGTAGAACCAGCGGCCGTCGTCGAGCGCGCCCGCGTCGTGGACCGGCACGATCCCCGGATGCTCGAGGTGCGCCAGGACGCGCGACTCCTGGCGAAGCCGCGTCTCCAGATCGCTGGACGGCGCCGGCGCGTTCGACACCTTGATCGCAACCTCGCGCTCGAGCCGACGATCGTAGGCGGCGTAGACCGTGCCCATGCCGCCGCGGCCCAGTGGACGGCGGATCTCGTAGCGATCCGGCGGCAGCGCCGGCCACGTCGCGGCGTCGCGGAGCCGGGCGATGGCGCCGTCCGCGAGCCGCGTCACGCGTCGGCCCTCGCGACACGGCGTGTCATGGCTCGAGCTCCAGGCCGAAGATCTCGCGCGCCTCGCGTCGATACTCGTCGTCGCTCGCCGACAGCGCCCGCACGTGCTCGAGCGCGAGATCGCGGAACTGGCGCCGCGCCGCGTGCAGATGATTGGTCACCTGGCTGACGCTGATGCCCAGATCGCGCGCGACGGTGGCATAGCTCGTGTCGGACACGGGCGCGAGATCGTGAAGCTCGAAGACGCGGAAGACGACGTCGCGTCCGCTTGCCGCGCAAGCCGTTCGCAGCGACGAGACCGCGCGGGCGAAGAGGAACCGGACCGTCTCGTCGTGGAAAAAGCGATCGGGATCGGCAACCGCCGTGGCCATGTCGTCCAGCTCGCGCTCGGCGCCGGGGAAGTCGAGCGACAACAGCGCGACGCCGCCGCCGCGCTTGTCCGCCGCGGCCGCCTTGCGCCGGTTCTGCACGAAGCGATCGAGACAGACGCGCAGGAAGGTGCGAAACTTCGACTGCCCGGGGTCGTAGCGCTCGACGTAGTGCTTCTCGAACGCGGCGGCGAAGAAGGCCTGGACGGCGTCCTCGGCGTCCTCCGCCGTCAACCGCCACTGCAGCCGCAGATAGTGGTAGCTCGGCTTCCAGTATCCCGCCGCGAGATCACCGAACGCGTCTCGCCGGATGCCGTGGTCGGCGCTCCGCACCCGCTCGAGGACCGACCGTTGCGTCGCCGGGAACTGCATCGGACGTCAGCCGTGTCACCAGGCCGATCGGCCGGGGCTCAGATGACCTCGATGAGCAGCTCGGTGCCGAGTCGCAGCTTGACCTCGCGGACGCGCCGGAGAACCTTGCTGGCGGCATTCCTCTCCGACTCCGGAAGCGGCGCGGCCAGCAGCCGCAGCAGTTCCGGTTCGAGCTTGGCGCACCGGTCCGAACCGAGCCGGTTCTGGTCCTTCTTGTCGACGTTGCGCAGGCTCGTCACGCTGGCGAGCCAGTCGAAGAGCGTCTCCGGCAGCCAGAGGCACGGCGGCCGCCGGTCGCGCAGGCCCCAGCTCACGAAGTCACCGATCCGCACCGACACGAACGCTACCGGTGTCTCGTGTTCGTAGGGGCTGCCGGGCCCGCGAAACGAATCGTCGTCGCCATCCATCGGCGCACAGCATACACGGCGCGGATTGCCGAAGCACGCCACGGCGATCGCCCGCAGCGAGAGCGACAGAGGGGCGCGGCATGTGTCACGCCTACCGCTCGACGTCGAGCGTCAGCGTCGCCGCCGGCTGACCCGAGCTGGTGCCGACCAGCAGCTCGAACCGGCCCGGTTCGACGACACGCTTCATGTTCGCGTCGATCAGCGAGAGCGCCTGCGGACCGACCGTGAACGTGAGCGTCTTCTTGGCGCCGGGCTCGAGGGAGACGCGCTGAAAGCCGCGCAGCTCCTTGACCGGCCGCGTCACCGAGCTGACCAGGTCGCGGACGTAGAGCTGGACGACCTCGTCGCCGGCCTTGGCGCCGGTGTTCGTGACGTCGACGGTCACCGTCGCCTGGCCGTTCGCCTTGATCGTGGCCGGCGCCACCTTCGCCGCCGCCAGCGCGAAGGTGGTGTAGCTCAGGCCGTGACCGAACACGAAGAGCGGATCGCGGGTCGAGTCGTTGAAATTGCGGAACGACGTCGGCTTGCGGTTGTAGTAGACCGGCAGCTGGCCGACGCTGCGCGGCAGTGTCACCGGCAGCTTGCCGCTCGGGTTGACGTCGCCGAACAGGATCTCACCGATGGCGGTGCCCCCTTCCTCGCCGACGTACCAGGCATCGAGGATCGCCGGGACCTTGTCGGCCAGCTGCGGGATGGCGAGTGGACGCCCGTGGATCAACACGGCGATCGTCGGCTTGCCAAGCGCGACGACGGCGTCGACCAGCTCCTGCTGCTGGCCGGTGAGCGTGATGTCCGACGAGTCGCCGAGGTGCGAATCGGCCCAGGCCTCGCGCGAGGTCGACTCGTTGGTGCCGAGCACGAGCACGACGGCGTCCGCGGACGTGGCAATCGGCAGGGCCTGCTGGATCCGCGCGCGATTCTTCGCCGCGTCGGCGGGCTCGACCTTGTCGTTCCACCAGTTCGCATCGCTCTCGGTGATCTTCACGCCTTCGGCGTAGACGATCTTGACGCCGGCACCGGCCTTGGCGGTGATGCCGGCCAGCACGTCGACGGTGGCGGGCGGCTGGACGCTCGAATACCCGCCGACGTGGATGCCCTTGGCGTTCGGACCGATGACGGCCAGCGTCTTGATCTTGGTGCGGTCGAGCGGCAGCGCGTTGCCCTTGTTCTGCAGCAGGACGATGGCCTGGCGGGCGGCGTCGAGCGCCAGGGCGCGATGTTCCGGCGCCTTGACGACGTTCTCGGCCTCGTCGGCGTCGACGTACGGGTTCTCGAAGAGGCCGGCCAGGAACTTGCTCTCCAGGACGCGCGCGACCGAGGCGTCGACGGTCGCGATGGCGACGGTCCCGCTCTTCACGGCGTCGACCAGCGATCCATAGGTCTCCGGATCGGGCGTCTCGAAATCGTTGCCCGCTTCGAGGGCTTGAATGGCCGCCGCGGGCCGATCGGCCGCGACCTTGTGCCGGCTGGCCAGCTGCGAGATGGCGTTGTAGTCCGAGACGATGACGCCGCGGAAGCCCCACTCGCCCTTCAGCACGTCGTGCAGCAGCCAGTGGTTGACGTGCGACGGCACGCCGTCGATCTCGTTGTAGCTGGGCATGATCGCGACGGCGCCGGCCTCCTTGATCGCGCGCTCGAACGGCCACAGGAACTCGGACCGGAGCTGACGTTCGCCGACCAGCGTCGGCGCGGTGTTGATGCCGGCCTCGTGCGAGCCGTGGCCGGCGAAGTGCTTGAGCGTGGCGTAGACCTTGCCCGGGCCGAGCGGCAGGCTACGGCCCTGATAACCGCGGACGGCGGCGATGCCGAACTCGCTGACCAGGAACGGATCCTCGCCGTAGGTCTCCTCGATGCGGCCCCAGCGCGGATCACGCGCCAGGTCGATCACCGGCGACAGCACGATCTGGCAGCCGCGGGCGCGGGCCTCCTTGGCGGCGACGGCCATGGCGCGCTCGACGAGCGCCGGGTTCCAGGTGGCGCCGAGACCGAGCGGCACCGGGAAGTGCGTCGCCTGCGGAGCGACGAACCCGTGCAGGGCCTCCTCGTGGAACATCACGGGGACGCCGAGTCGCGTGTGTTCCAGCACCCACTTCTGGACGGCGTTGGTGAACTCGGCCTGCTTGCGAGCGCTCCGCACGTGCGGGCCGGCCTCCGTGCCACCGATTTCGCTCGGCCGGGCGAGCTGACCGAGGCCTTGCCCCAGCAGCGCCGGGGCGCCGGCCGGGACGAACGTCCCCTCGGCGTCCTGGAGCGGCTTGAGGGTGGTCCATCGGGCCGTGAGCTGGGCGACCTTTTCTTCGAGCGTCATCCGCCCGAGCAGATCGGCGACGCGCTCCGATACCGGACGCGAGGCGTCCTTGTAGGTCGGCGTCGATTGCTGGGCGGAGAGCATCGCCGCCGAGGCCGCCGCGAGCGCGAGGCTGGCGGCGAGTCCGGCGATCAGGGGGGTCGAACGGGGGGCGGGCATGTCGATCCGATCTCCTTGGCGATCAGGAATAGTCGCAGACGGCAACAAACGGTGCCGCACACGCTACCACAGCCGCAGCCAAGGCCGTGCTCGGAGCTTGCTCGGAGTGTGCTCGGAGCTTGCTCCGAGCAACTTGCAGAAACGGCGTACTCAGGCGGGGTCGAGAATCTGCAGCGACACGGACTGGATGTAGTCCTTGGCTTTGACGCGATAGGCGGCCATGTGGGGGGCCGCGGAGTGCGCCTTGAGCGCGCCGAGGTCGCGCCATTTTTCGACCACCACGACGACGTCGGGCCGGAGCGGCGGCTGGGCGGCGACGTCGGTCGAGGCGTCGACGGCGGCGCCGTATTCGAGGCAACCGTCCTCGGCGAGGACGTCGGGGACGTTGGCGTTGAACACCTCGAGGAATTGCGGACGCGTGCCCGGCGTCAGCGAGACGGTGGCGAGAACGTGAATCATGCGCGGCAGTATACGCAAGCCATCGCGATCTGCCAGGATGCGCCATGCGCGCCTCCCCTGCCCTCGCGGCGGCCCTGACCGTGGTCGGATTCGCCCTCGCCGGCGCCTCGCCCGCCGCCGCCGAGCCGCTGGTCCACACCTACTCGATCGTCGCCCGAGACCCGGCGACCGGCGAGATGGGCGTCGCCGTGCAGTCGCACTGGTTCTCGGTCGGCTCGATCGTCACGTGGGCCGAGGCCGGCGTCGGCGTGGTCGCCACGCAGTCGCTGGTCGAGCCCGCCTACGGCCCGAAAGGACTCGAGCTGATGCGCCAGGGCGTGCCGGCTCCGAAGGCCCTCGCCCAGCTCGTCGCCGCGGACACCGGCCGGAACGGCCGCCAGGTCGCCATGGTCGACACGACCGGCGCGGTCGACGCGTATACCGGCTCGCACGCGATCGCCGCCGCCGGCCATCACGTCGGCGCCCAGTATTCCGTCCAGGCCAACATGATGGGCAAGCCGAGCGTCTGGCCGGCGATGGCCAAGGCCTTCGAGTCGACCACGGGCTCGCTCGCCGATCGCCTGATCGCGGCGCTCGAAGCCGCCGAGCGCGAGGGCGGCGACATCCGCGGCCGGCAGTCGGCGGCGTTGTTGATCGTCAAGGCCAAGGGCACCGGCAAGCCGTGGGTCGGCGGCGATCGTCTCTTCGACCTGCGCGTCGACGACAACCCGCAGCCGGTCGCCGAACTGAAGCGTCTCGTCCGCCTGCAGACCGCCTACACGCACGCCAACCGCGGCGACGAGCTGATGACCGAGAAGAAGGTCGCCGACGCGCTGACGGAGTACGCCGCATCGGCGCGGATCGCCCCCGAGATCGTCGAGCTGCCGTTCTGGCAGGCGGTCACGCTGGCCTCGATCGGCAGGGAAGCCGAAGCAGCGCCGATCTTCAAGGCGGTGTTCGCCACGGAACCGATCTGGGCCGACCTGCTCGAACGCCTGCCCGCCGCCGGCCTCTTCCCCGACGACAAGGCGCTGATCGCGCGGATCAAGCAGCTGAAGCCGTAGCGGCCATCAGGTGCGGGAGGACAACGAGCGCCGCGGGCGGCGCTGCTCTTCCACCCTGCGCTCTCCATGGGCGGTGGTTCCAAATGGCTTGTAGACGCTCAGCACGGTTGCGGCGATCAGAAGGATCAACGCCAGGATGGCATGAACGATCGGCGACGCGTTTCGCACGGTCGCCAGGTCCGCCACCGGATCCGCCGCGACACCGGCCATCTGCCGGAACGTTCCCATGTAGATCAGCAGGATGACGGTCGCGAACACCGTTATGGCCAGCTTCACGACGACCCAATAGTACCGAAACAACCCCCACGTCGTGCCGAGCGACAAGGCGATTCCGCTGAGCAGCGATGCATGCGCCAACGGAACGAGGACGAACCACCCCGCCGGCGCCATCAGGAGATACGCACCCCGGACCTTCACTGGGTCATCACTGGTGAAGCCGATGACGGCGAGGGCGAGGAACGCCAGGACGGCGCCAACCCAGCCAACGGAGGACGTGATGTGCGTGGCGAACGTGAATCTGCGTAGTGCCGGCGTCAACATTGTTCGGACGTCTCGGTTGCCAGGTGTGGCAGCTCGGCATTCTAGGGACATCGAGCTGAACAACGGCTGAACATTTGTCTGACGACTCCCCCCGGCAACAGCGCCGAACCGGCTTTCGCGTTCAGCCACGCGCCGAGCGGCACGATCAGTCCGTGACCCGCGCCCCGGCTCGTCAGCGGACGGCGGGAGCGCCGTTGCGGACGGCGCCATCCTCGGAGACCACGAAGACGTCGCGGTCCGTCGCCACCAGCACCACCGCGTCGCCGACCGTCAGGCGCAGTCGATCGAACGCGTCCGGCGACAGGTCGACGCGGGCGGCATCGCCCCAGGCCGTCCGCAGATCGACGCGGACGATCGGTCCGGCCCGATGCACGTGGACGATCGTCGCCGGAAAGCCGGGCGTGCCGCTCGACGGCGGCTCGATGGCGACCGCGTGCGGCCGCACGTAGAGCTTGCCGCTGCCCTGCTGCGATGCCCGGCCGGCCGGCACGTCGACCGGAACGCCACCGACGGTGACCCGTCCGTCCTGGACCTGGTAGTGCCAGACGTTGACGTCGCCGAGGAAGTCGAGCACGAACGGCGACGCCGGCCTGGCGTAGACCTCGTCGGGGCTGCCGACCTGCTCGATCCTGCCGTGGTTCATGATCACGACGCGATCGGCGAGCTCGAGGGCCTCGTCCTGATCGTGGGTCACGAACAGGCTGGTGACGTGCAGCTCGTCGTGCAGCCGCCGCAGCCACCGCCGCAGCTCCTTGCGGACCTTGGCGTCGAGCGCCCCGAACGGCTCGTCGAGCAGCAGCACGCGCGGCTCGACCGCGAGGGCTCGGGCCAATGCCACGCGCTGCCGCTGACCACCCGACAACTGCGACGGGTAGCGCTGCGCCAGCGAATCGAGCTGGACCAGCGTCAGCAGGCGCTGCACCAAGGCGCGAATGTCCTTCTCTGACGGCCGCTGGCGACGCGGCCGGACGCGGAGCCCGAAGGCGATGTTCTCGAACACGGTGAGATGGCGGAACAGCGCGTAGTGCTGGAAGACGAAGCCGACGCGGCGCTCGCGGACGCTGTCGTCCGTGGCGTCGGCGCCATCGAAGTGGATCGTGCCGGCGTCGGTCGGCTCGAGGCCGGCAATGATCCGCAGGAGCGTGGTCTTGCCCGAGCCCGATGGCCCGAGCAGCGCGACCAGCTCGCCCGAGTCGACGTGCAGATCGACGTTGTCGACCGCGGCGAAGGCGCCGAAGCGCCGGCTGACGTTGCGAACTTCGATGGACATGGCGCGGCTCGTTCTCGGTCGACGGGTCAGCTCTCGCGCAGCCGCCAGGCGACCAGGCTCTTCAGGATCAGGGTGACGACCGCGAGCAGCGTCAGCACCGAGGCGACCGCGAACGCCGCGGCGAAGTTGTACTCGTTGTAGAGAATCTCGACCTGCAGCGGAATCGTATTGGTCTGGCCGCGGATGTGGCCCGACACCACCGACACCGCGCCGAACTCGCCGATGGCCCGCGCATTCAGCAGGATCACGCCGTAGAGCAGGCCCCAGCGGATCTTCGGCAGCGTGACCCGCCAGAGCATCGACCAGGTGCTGGCACCGAGGGAGATCGCCGCCTCTTCTTCGTCGGCGCCCTGCGCCTCCATCAACGGGATCAGCTCGCGCGCCACGAACGGCACGGTGACGAACAGCGTCGCCAGCACCAGGCCGGGCAGCGCGAAGATCACCTTGTAGCCGTGATCGATCAGCCACGGCCCGAACGGGCCCTGGGCCCCGAACAGCAGCACGAACACCAGGCCAGACACGACCGGCGACACCGCGAACGGCAGGTCGATCAGCGTCACCAGCGTCCGCTTGCCGGGGAAATCGAAGCGGGCGATGGCCCAGGCGGCGGCGATGCCGAAGACCGTGTTGATCGGCACGGTGAGCACCGCCACCGTCATCGTCAGCAGCACCGCCGCCTTCGTGTCCGGGGTGGCCAGGGCCTCGAGGTAGGCGCGCCAGCCGTTCTCGAAGGCCTGCGCGAACACCGCCGCCAGCGGCACCACCAGGAAGCAGGCCAGGAACAGCAGGGCGACGCCGGTGAGCAGCAGGCGCACCCAGAGCGGATCGGCGACGGCCGGGCGCGGGCTCATGTCGTCGCCTGCAGCGGCGCGTTACCGCGACGGCGCGCCCACGCCTGGAGCGCGTTGATGGCCAGCAGCAGCACGAACGAGACCACCAGCATCACGCTGGCGATGGCTGTCGCGCCGGCATAGTCGTACTGTTCGAGCTTGGTCATGATCAGCAGCGTGGCGATCTCGGTCTTGAACGGCAGGTTGCCCGAGATGAACACCACCGACCCGTACTCACCGAGCGCGCGTGCGAAGGCCAGCGTGAAGCCGGTCACGAGCGCCGGCAGCACGCCAGGAAGCGTGATGCGCACGAACGTCTGCAAGCGGCCGGCGCCCAGGCTGGCCGCCGCCTCCTCGACCTCGAGCTCGAGATCCTGCAGCACCGGCTGCACCGTCCGGACGACGAACGGCAGGCCGATGAATGTCAGCGCCAGGGTCACCCCGAGCGGCGTGAAAATCACCGGGATGCCGAGCGGCACGAGGTATTGCCCCAGCCAGCCGTTGCCCGCATAGATCGCGGTGAGCGCGAGACCGGCAACGGCGGTCGGCATCGCGAAGGGCAGGTCGACCATCGCGTCGACGACGCGGCGGCCCGGGAACGGGTAACGGACCAGCACCCAGGCCACCAGCAGGCCGAACACGGCGTTGATCGCGGCGGCCGCCGCCGAGGCCCCGAAGGTCAGCTTGTAAGCGGCGAGCGCCCGCGTGTTCGACACCGCTTCGATGAAGGCGGCGCCGGACATGCCCGAGGCGCGCAGGAAGACACCGGCGAGCGGGAGCAGCACCAGGAGGCTCAGGTAGGTCAGCGTGAAGCCGAGCGACGGGCCGAAGCCCGGCAACACGCGTCTCCGCGCGCGCGCCCGTCCCGAACCCGGCCCTGGTACTGCGGCGCTCACCGACCCTCCTGGTTTTCCTTGACGATCTGATCGAAGACGCCGTTGTCGGCGAAGTGCTTGCCCTGGGCCGCGGTCCAGCCGCCGAACTTCTGGATGTCGACCAGTTCGAGCTTCGGGAAGGTCGCCGCGTGCCTGGCCAACTCCGCCTCCAGGCGCGGCCGGTAGAAGTTCTTGGCGGCAATCGCCTGCGCTTCGGGCGTCCACAGAAACTTCAGGTAGGCGTCCGCCACCGCGCGCGTGCCGCGGCGATCGACGACCTTGTCGACGATCGACACCGGCGGCTCGGCCAGGATGCTCAACGAGGGCACGATGATCTCGAACTGGTCCTTGCCCAGCTTCGCGCGGGCGAGCAGCGCCTCGTTCTCCCAGGAGATGAACACGTCGCCGATGCCGCGCTGCACGAACGTGGTGGTCGAGCCGCGCGCGCCGGTGTCCAGCACCGGCACGTTCTTGAAGATCTTCTTGAGGAAGTCCTTGGTCTTGGCTTCATCGTTGCCGTAGACCTTCAGGCCATAGGCCCAGGCGGCCAGGTAGTTCCAGCGGGCGCCGCCGGACGTCTTTGGATTCGGCGTGATCACGGCGAGGCCGGGCCGCGCCAGATCGTTCCAGTCCTTGATCTTCTTCGGGTTGCCCTTGCGGACCAGGAAGACGATCGTCGACGTGTAGGGTGTGCTGGCGTTGGGCAGCCGCGTCGCCCAGTTGGCCGGAATGAGCTTGCCGGGCGCGACGAGCGCGTCGACGTCGAAGGCAAGGGCCAGCGTGACGACGTCGGCCTCGAGACCGTCGACGACGGCGCGGGCCTGGCGCCCCGATCCGCCGTGCGACTGGTTGATGGTCACGTCCTGGCCGCTCTTCGCCTTCCACTGCTTGGCGAACGCGACGTTGATCTCCTGATAGAGCTCCCGGGTGGGGTCGTAGGACACGTTCAGGAGCGTGACCGGCTTGCCCTGCGCCGCAACCGGCGCGGCGCCGACGAGGAGGGCCGCCACAGCGGCCACCGACGAGAGGAGGAACGAACGACGCATGATGCGCACACCTTCCCGGGCACGACGGCCCGAGCTGAACGGCCCGTTCTGAGCGGGCACCTAGAAGGCAATCTGGAAGCGCGTGAAGAGGGCGTGCTCGTCGGGCCGATCGGCCCCGGCGGCGGCGCCGCGCTGGAACGTGGTGCGCTCGTAGTCGGCGGCGATCTTCACGTTGCGATGGAGATACCAGTTGAGGCCGAGGCCGCCGGCGGTCGCCTGGCGCGCCACCTGATCGAGGTTGGCGAAGACCGGGAACGCCGCGTCGTCGACGGTCAGCGCGTTGGCGCGGGCCACGATCTCGAAGGCGCCCCAGGCGCCCTTCGACGGATCGAACGCCTTGCGCGGCTGGACCGCCCGGCCGGTCGCGGCCTCGCCGGTCAGCACCCACGAGCCGGTCGCCTGCCAGGAGGCCTGCTCGATGCGCTCGCCGACCGCGGCGCGCCGCACGGCCTGCTGCGATCGCACGTATTCGGCCTGCAGCCCGAGCTGACCCAGGAAGTACTGCCCGAACGCCGAGACGCGCGAGCGCCGGCCGTCGGCGATCGTCGTGTTGGGGGCGGTGCCGTCGGTGCGATAGCGGAACCACACCAGCTGCCCGCCGCTGCGGACCTGGGCCAGCGCCGGCGCGGCCAGCGTCCCGACCTCGCGGCCGCCGCTGGCGCCCACGCCGAAGAGCAGCGTCTGCAGGGGCGACGTCGTGTTGGCCTTGAACGGCGAGAAGACGACGCGGCCGATCACGTCCTTGCTGTCGGCGGCATCGGTGTCACCGCTGCCGCCATCGACGACGCCGTTGAAGACGCCGAGGTTGTAGACGAGCCACGGCGCCAGGTCGCCGTACGCCTGGACGCCGACGTCGCGGTTCGGCACCAGGGCTGTCGGCAGCGCGCGCTCGATGAACAGGATGTCGGTCGCCGACAGCAGCCGCTCCTGGCCGAGCGGCGGCTTCTGCTTGCCAGCGCGCAGGTTGAAGACCTTCGAGAAGCGCGCGTCGAGGTAGGCGTCCTGCACCACCGCCGTGCCACCGCCGAAGTCGCTCATGATGCGGAAGTCGAAGATCTTGAAGAACGTCGCCTCGAGGAGCGGTCGGGCCCGGCGCACGACGAACGTGTCGAGGCCGCGGTTGTCGTCGTCGTCCCCGTAGTAGCGGCTGTCGGCGTGCAGGTAGCCACGGATGCGGACACGGAAGGCACTGTCGGCCGAGCGGATCTCGAAGCCGCCGGCGCCGGCAGCGACGCCGGCGCGGTCGCCTTGACGGCGTCCGCCGCCTCCTTCTCGATTTCGATCTGCCGCGCCAGGATGCGCAGCTGCTGATCGAGTTCCTGGATCTTTTCTTCAGGCGTCTTCGGCGTCTGCTCGGCGGGGGCCTCGGACGCGGGCTGGGCGGCCGGCGACTGGCCGGCGGGAGCGGCGGTCTGGGCCACGGCCGGCCGCACGACGACGGTGAGAAGAACGGCCAGCGCGGCGAGCGCGGCGGTGACGAACGGACGACGGAGCATGGATCTCGACTCCTCGACGGACACACGTCCATCGCGATGGCGGCACAGACCACTGTCGACAGCACGCCGACGGCGATCACAGGCGAGAGTCGGACGGACGGAGACAGAGCCTCCGCACGGCGCTCACGCGAACACGGTTCTAGGGAAACGATGGGCCCGGGCCGGCGGCGGACGCCGCGACCGCGAGCTACTTACAGGTGCAGCGACAACACGCCGTGGCCGGGCGGCCAACGGGCGTAGTGCCCCCGACTGCGTGGACGGGGGCCGTGGGCGGCAGATAGGCGTAGAGAGAACGCGCTCCGCTCATGACCTGGTCAGCGTAGCACGACTCTGCAGCGGTGCTGCCCTGCTGTTTTCACTATGACGCCGTCAAGCCCGAAAACGTGGCAACGGCAAGAAGCCGCCGTACAGAAAAACTCCGGAGCCGTCGTGAGACGACTCCGGAGTGCGGGAACAGCGGGTGCTATCCGTTGTTGTTCGAGGTGCCGGCGCCACCGCTGATGGACGGCAGCTCGAAGCCCTTGCGATACGTCCGCGTCAGCAGCGCGCTGGCGTCCTTGTCGCCGACGATCGTCTCGTTCTTGGGATCGAACGTCAACGCCCGGCCGACCCGGTAGGAGATGTTGGCCAGGTGCGGCAGCGCCGAGGACAGGTGCCCTTCGAGCACGTTGCACGTCAGCAGCTTCGGATCGTCGGCGCGGATGGCGTCGATGAAGTTCTGGTAGTGCGGGTACTCGATGCTGGTCAGCACGCGCGGGTCGCTGCCCGTCGCGCCGGCCGTCGCGGCATCCCAGCCCGGTCCCTTCTCCATCTTGCGGCCGAGGAACGACTGCCACTGCCGGCCGTCGGCGTCGATCCAGAGGTAGCCCTCCGAGCCGTAGAAGATGTTGCCGATCTCGACCGGCCCTTCGGCGTTGGTCGCCTGGCCGCGCGTCGCGAACTCCATGATCACGCCGTCGGCGTACTCGTAGGACGTCGTCTGCAGGTCCGGCGTTTCCTGCGAGGCGGCCGGCCCGAAGTAGCCACCGGACGACTTGATCTTGACCGGGTGCTCCTGCTTGCCGAGCCCCCAGCGCGCGATGTCGAACTGGTGCGGCCCCTGGTTGCCGGTATCGCCGTTACCGAAGTCCCAGTGCCAGTGCCAGTTGTAGTGGAAGCGGTTGCGGTTGAACGGCTTCAGCGGCGCCGGACCAAGCCAGAGGTCGTAATCGACCTTGGCCAGATAGGCCGCGTCGTAGGCCGGCTCGATCGTGGTGGTCGCCTCGTTGAGCTTGTACTGCTCGCCCGGCTGCATCGGGCCGTCCGGATACTTGCCGATGCCGGGGCGCGGCTTGAAGCACAGGCCGCGGCCCATGTAGACCTTGCCGATGCCGCCGCTCTTGATGAAGTCGATGGCCTTGATCACCGCCGGCCGGCTGCGGTTCATCGTGCCGACCTGGACGATCTTCTTGTAGCGCGCCTGGGCTTGCACCATGCGGCGGCCTTCGACGACGGTGTGGCTGGCCGGCTTCTCGACGTAGACGTGCTTGCCCGCCTGCAGGCCCCAGATGGTGGCGAGGGCGTGCCAGTGGTTGGGCGTCGCGATGATGACCGCGTCGACGTCCTTGTCGCCGAAGACCTTGCGGAGGTCCTGCTCGTAGCCCGGCTTGTAGCTGGCGACGTCGGCGAGCGACTTGTCCTCGAGCCGCATCCGGCCGACGTTCTCGTCGACGTCACAGAGCGTCTTGATCTCGACGTTGGCCAGCTTGGCGAAGCCGCGCTTGACCGAGTTGCCCTGCCCGCGGACGCCGATGCTGGCGACCACGACGCGATCGTTGGCACCGATGATCCGCGGATTGATGTGCGGCGCCGCACTCACCTCGGTCGGCGTCAGCAGGTTCGCCCCTGCCGTGAGACCCGCAACCGCGCCCAGCGTTGCCGTGAATTGCCGCCGCGAGATCTCGCGAGCGTTGTCGTTGCCTGCCACCACACACCTCCTGCGGGCGCGCAGATGCCGCCCGCAGGCGGTCGGAACGCACACCCGGAAACCCGTGAAGAAGGTGGAGTATACCGCGAGGAGCGGGCCGCGGCGGCCGGGGAGGCCGCCGCCAGCCGTCACTGACGCCGGCGTTCGGCGTCGATGGCCCAGCCGGGCGATTCGTAGTGGGCCGCGACCATCAGCCCTTCCGTGATCTTGATGCCGAGGTTCTCGCCGTTGGTCTCCCACTTGGCGCCAATGGTGGCCTTGCCGGTGCGCAGGGCAGTCATTTCGTAGCCGATGTGCTGGCCGTTGGCGAACGGGTAGGCGTAGCGCTCCACTTCGAGCGCCGGGTTGCCGTATTCGCCGCTCAGCACCTTCCGCATCTCGCGGTAGACGCCCATCGTCGAGCCTTCCTCGGTCGGAAGGGAGACGAGGACCTTGGTCAGGCCGCGCTCCCCGAACAGGGCGATGACGATGGCCGGCCGGTCGTTCAGCTGGCCGAGGAACACCAGGTCGCCGCCGTCCGCTTCCTCCTCGAACTGGAAGCCGTGCGCCGCCAGCGACGCCCGCGTCTCCGCGACCGAGGCGCCCCAACGGGTGCCCGCGAACTGGTAGCTCTGCGGCGAGGTGTCCGCGGCGCCGTCGGCCGGCAGGACCGGCGCGGCCATCGTGAACATCTCGGCCGGGACCGGTGAACCGGCGATCTGCGCGGTCAAGGTGATGAAGGCGAGGCTGAGTACCGTGTGCACGTTCCGACAATCGGCACACAGCTGGCGCAGGGCCAACACAGCCTTATCTTTCAAGGGCTTGGCCACAATGTGGTGTTCCGTGCACTGGCGGGCGATAGCGGTCGCCCGTCCGCGCCCGGTCGACTCACACCGGTTCGATGGTCACCGTCTCGCCGGTCGCCGCGGACCGCTCGATCGCGGCCATCACGATCTGCGACTCGAGCCCAGCCCGGAACGACGGCCCGACCGGCGAACCGTCGAGGATCGACTGAAGGAAGCGCCACGTCTGGTCGTAGCGGAAGACCTGGAGCGGGTCGCCGGCGCGCGGGTCGCGCGGTGATCCGGGCTCGACCCAGAAGCTCTCCGGCACCGCGACGCGCTCGAAGCGGCCGCTCTTGCGGCCCATCTGCACGCCGTGCGGATCGCCGAGGCGATAGCTGGCGCTGGCGCCGGTCCCGTTGATCTCGCACAGATCGTGTCCAGTGGCGCCGTCGCCACGCCCGGTCGCCACCTTGGTGCTCTCGAGGCAAGCGGTCGCCCCCTGCCGGAACGTCCCGATGCACGCCACCCAGTCGTCGACGTCGGCCGGGTGCGAGACGCCCTCGGCGTCGATGCGCGTGTCGTAGACGCGGTGCATCAGCGCGCTGATCTTGGCGAACGGTCCGATCAGGTGATGACCATAGTCGAGCCGGTGCGAAAGCATGTCGCCGAGTTCGCCGGTGCCGGCCTCGGCCTTCAGCTGCCGCCACGCGAGATCGCGCCGGCCCCAGTCCTGGAAACGCTGGGCGCGGAAATGCACCGGGTCACCGAGTGCGCCCGAAGACACCAGGTGCCTCAAGTAGCGCATCGCCGGAACGAAGCGATAGGTGAACGCCGTCATGTGGACGATGCCCGCCGCCTCGGCCGCGTCGACCATCTCGCGCGCCTCGGGCACGGTCATCGCGATCGGCTTCTCGCACAGCACGTGCTTGCCCGTGCCGATCGCGGCCAGCGCAATGTCGTGATGGACGCGATTGGGCGTGGCGATGATCACCGCGTCGACGCCGGCGTCGCGGGCGATCTCGAACGGATCCGTCGTCGTACGGGAAACCCCGGTGGCTTGCGCCGCGCGCTCGAGCGCCACCGGGTTGACGTCGCACAAGGCGACGATGCGTGCCTCGGAACAGAGTGCGACGCCGGGAACGTGGTTGGCGAGGGCAATGCCGCCGGTGCCGATCAGCGCGACTCGAATCATCGCGCTCTACTCTACCCATCCACGCTAGCGCTGCAAGCGAAACTGTACAGTCACCGTCACGATCACCGGCACGGCGACGCCATTGAGGCGCGTTGGCGCGTAGCGCCACTGCTTCACCGCGTCGAGCGCCGCGCGATCGAGCAGGGCCACCGATTTCAGCACGCGCGCGTCGCGCACCGACCCGTCGACGGCGATCACGGCTTCGATGATCACGATGCCCTCGATGTTGGCCTTCTGCGCGATGGCCGGGTAGATCGGCGCGAGGTCGTGGATCTTCGCCGGCATGTTGATCGAGGTGACGCGCACCGGCTTCTGCGGTGCGGGGGGAGGTGGAGTCGGCGGCTGCGGCACCGCGTCACCGGTGCCGCCGACGAGACCGTCCGGCACGCCATCGAAGGTCGCAGGATCGACACCGACGGTGAAGTTGGTCGTCAGCGGATGCTCGACTTCGTCACGGATCCCGTCTTGAGGCTCCACTGGGGCGGCGTTCTGCGTCGGTTGGGGCGTCGTCGAACGTGTGCGGTCAATCGGTGGCGCCGGTGCCGGGGGTGGCGGCATCACGTCACGCACGGACACCGGGACGCTCTCGTTCCACGGCAAATCGGGCAAGGCGTCCTTGGCGAGCAGCGGCACCACGATGACAGCCGCGAGGACGAGCGCATGCGCGACGATCGAGACGGCGAGGGTACCGCCGGCGGCGCGGCCGGCGCGGGGACGGGTGTCGGTGACGTCGTGGAACAGTTCGTGGGACATGGCAGCCTCCGTGTCGAGGCGCACGGCGCGCCTATGGGCGCGTCCGGTCGCCGGGTGGGAACGTCACGAAGGCCTTCGTGCAGCGTTAGACAGCGGGTTTCCGCCAAGGTTCCGCCCGATGGCCGGACGGACGGGCCGGGATGCTATACTCCGGCCTCGGGCCGGTCTCACGCACCTGACTGTGGACGGCCCACCCCGCTGCGGCTTTCGGCCGCGCGGCCCCTTATGGTGGGTGTAGCTCAGGGGTAGAGCGCTGGACTGTGGCTCCGGAGGCCGCGGGTT
>JBDSLU010000200.1:0-6861 GCA_039916225.1 Vicinamibacteraceae bacterium | reverse complement strand
CGATGACCCGCTGGACGGTGATGCTGTCGTCAGCGAGCAGGAGCTTTGGCATCATGGCACCGGGAGCCTACTGGCCTGCCCTTCCTGGGTCAAGCGATCGCACGTCGGGCAGGAAGCCGGACGTGTCGCCCGACTCCAGCCCGACATATCGACACAATCGGACTAACTCGTGACCCGGAACGCCACCAGCTGCTTGGCGGGCGCCTGCTCGCCGGGTAGCGCCACTTCAAGGAGATAGTCGCCGGCCGGCAGACTGGCGAGGGGGACGTCGGCGTCGAAGTCGGCCGGTCCACGGCCGGTTGCTGGATGCACGACGACGTCGGTCATCTTGCTCCCGCCGCGGTTCAGCAGGCGCGCCGTCGGGGTCGCCGTACCCCCGCCCGGCGCGTAGGCCTGGAAGCGCACGTGGAGCCGCTCGGTGCGGCTGAACTCGCGCGCCGTGCTCGGTCGTGGATCCGCGGCGGTGTTCAGCAGGTTGACGTCGCGCTGGGTGCGGGCCCGATACAGCGCCGGCACCGAGAGCAGCGCCTCCGCCTTGGCGTAGTCGGGCACGAGCAGGTCGCGGAAGTCGGAATCGAGGACCTGTCCGGCGGCGCCCTCGACCGACATGCGCAGCTGCAGCTGTCCCGGCGGGGCCTGGAAAGTGATCCGGCCGCCGCCCGCCTCGGAGCCTGGGCTCGCGCCTGGCGTTGCGGTGGGAGACGCCGCTGCCGGAGCGGCGGCGCCGGGCACCTTGCCGCGGAAGTAGGCCGAGCCGCTCTGGCCGCCAGCGGTGACCGCCAGTTGCGCCGGCGGTTCACGGCGATCGCCCGAGGCGGCCGGCGCCGGCTCCCACACCAGCGTGACGGCGGTGCGGCCGTTCTCGCCGCGCGCCGTGCCGATCCAGGTGCGGATGGTGCGGGCCCGTAGCGGCGTCTCGATCTGCGCCAGCGCCTCGCCGATCTCCGGCGCCGGTCCGACCCGCGTCGCCGCGGCCGCAGCGGCGGCCACGTCGTCCGTCGACAGCGCCCAGTAGCCCTTGCGGGCGCGCACCTGCAGGCCGGGCTTCTTCACTTTCACCCGAATCTGCTTGAACTTGCCGTCGGTCGGCGACGCCGTGGTGTAGCCGAGGAGGTAGTAGGAGCTGGCGTCCTTGACCATCTGCGCCAGGCCCTTCACGAGGTCGTTGCTGTTGATGATGGCGCGGCCGTCGGTCTCGTCGGCGAGCGTCCGCAGCGTGTCGAGCCCCGCGTCGAGTGCGGCCTTGTCCAGCTGCTGGCCGACGCCCTGATCGATGTCGAACTCGAACGCCGCCAGCCCGCGCGGGTCGAGGGCGTAGATCGCGCAGTTGGCGCGATTGGCGGCGGTGAAGACCTCGCGCAGGTCGCTCAACAGATCGGTGAAGGAGAAGAACTGCGCCCGCTGCTCGGCGGTGCGTTCATCGGCGTTGCGCTCGCCGGCGAGCGTGCCGCGATTGGGATTGCCGACGCCGGGCTGGGCCGCGCTCGCATCACGGAGCTGCGGCGGCAGGTAATTGGAGTAGCCCTCGCTGATGAGGATGATCGACTTGCGTCCCTCGCGCTTGGTCCCGAGACCGGTGGCCAGCGCTTCGAGCGCCGACAGGCTCACCTGGTTGCGGACGCGCTCGACGGTCTCGGTCGGGTAGTAGGCATAGCGCTCCTCGAACTCGTTCATCGGCCGGTAGTCGAAGCGCCGGCCGTCCCAGTGCTCGATCTCCTTGATGACCGCTTCGTGGTTGCGCGTGTAGCCGATGGTCGAGAACGGCGTCAGCGGATACATGACGCCGAGGATGTCGTTCGGTCCGACGTTCTTGCGGATGAAGTCGGTGAGCTGGCGCTTGACCGCCAGCGCCGATCCGCGGCGGACGTGATAGTCGTCGTAGAAGATCACGAACAGCCGGACGTCGTCGCGGGCGAGCTCGGTTTCTTCGTCCCAGGTGGTGCGGATCTGTCGCGGCAGCTCGCCCTCGAGGGGATTGCCCTCGACCTTGACGTAGCGGAAGCTCTCGACCTTCTGCGGCTTGTTGTCCTCGAAGACCTCGAAGTCGTCCTGGCTCAGGTTCTCGATCGCGTTGCCCTTGTTGTCGGTGACCAGCGCGTCGACGCGGACGAAGTTGATGCCGGTGCGAAAGGTCTGGGTCGCGGGCTGGGCGCCGCCAGGAGCCGCGGGCGCCGCGGGGCTGCCCGGCGCGGGCGGCGTCTGGGCCGACGGCGTCTGGGCCGGCGGAGGCTGGGCGGGCGGAGGCTGGGCGGGAGGAGGCTGGGCTGCGGGGGGCCGCGCCGCTGGGGGCTGGCCCGACGCGGGGGCCTGGGCCGGTGGCGGCGTCTGGCCGCCAGACTGGGCCAGGCCAGACTGCGCCAGGATCGGCACCACCGACGCGCCGATGAGTGCGGCGGTCAGAAGACGCGCGCGCAACGATCCGCAGGACATGGACGTTCTCCCAAAATGGGCGCTTTTGTGTCCCGAGTCGGAGACTCGGCGCACGAGTCACGGGCGGGGCATCCCGCCCGGCGGCGTTGCTCCTTCCTCACATATTCCCGATTATGCTCGGTCGTCGCGCCTGGCCAGGCGGGCGCCGCGCTCCGCGACTCGTACGCCGACTCTCCGACCCGGGACACACAGGCTTCGGCCATAATACCGCGAAGGCCATGCCCCAGCCGGTCGACGCAGCCGCGCCTGCGCCCTCGCCCCTTTCGACGCTCACCGACGACGAGCGGCTCTTCCGCGACAGCGTCCGGGACTTCGCCAAGGACCAGATCGGCCCGCTGGTCCGCGGCATGGACGAGCGCCAGGCGCTCGATCCCGGCCTGCTGACGTCGCTGTTCGCCCTCGGCGTCATGGGCATCGAAGTGCCCGAGATCCACGGCGGCGCCGGCGCCACCTTCTTCCATTCCGTACTGGCCATCGAGGAGCTGTCGCGGGTCGATCCCGCCGTCGGCGTGGTCGTCGACGTTCACAACACCCTGGTCATCAACGCGCTGCTGCGCTGGGGCACGCCGGCGCAGCAAGCCGCGGTGCTGCCCCGCCTCGCGTCGACGTCGGTCGGCGCCTACGCGCTCTCCGAGCCGGAAGCCGGCAGCGACGCCTTCGCCCTGACCACGCGGGCCGAACGCGACGGCGACGCCTACCGGCTGCGCGGCCGCAAGGTGTGGATCACCAACGGCAGCGAAGCCGAGGTGTTCATCGTCTTCGCGACGATCGATCCGTCGGCGGGCTACCGCGGCATCACCGCGTTCCTCGTCGAGCGCGGCACGGCGGGGTTCACGGTCGGCCGCAAGGAAGACAAGCTGGGCATCCGCGCCAGCAGCACCTGCGAGCTGCTCTTCGACGGCTGCCGCGTCGAGGCGTCGGCGGTGCTCGGCGAGCCGGGCCGCGGCTACAAGGTGGCCATCGAGACGCTGAACGAAGGCCGGATCGGCATCGGGGCGCAGATGGTCGGTCTCGCCCAGGGCGCGCTCGACCACGCCCTCGCCTACGTCAAGACACGGCGGCAGTTCGGCAAGGCGATCGCCGATTTCCAGGGCGTCCAGTTCCAGCTGGCGCGGGCCGCGACCGACCTCGAGGCGGCGCGGCTCCTCGTCTACAACGCCGCCCGCCTCCGCGACGCGCGCCGCCCGTTCCTGCGTGAAGCGGCGATGTGCAAACTGTATTCGTCGGAAGCGGCCGAGCGCATCACCTCGCTGGCCGTGCAGTTGCACGGCGGCAACGGCTACACGAAGGACTACCCGGTCGAGAAGCTGTACCGCGACGCCAAGATCGGCCAGATCTACGAGGGCACGTCGAACATGCAGCTGCAGACGATCGCCAAAGTGCTGCTGGCCGATTGACGGCCGCGTCCGGGGCCGCGCGCCGTCAGGCCTCCGGCGGGACCGGCTTCACCAGCAGGTGCCGCGCGTACAGCAGCGCGAAGCCCTCGCGCTGGGCGTTCTGCTGCGACTTCGAGCCGGGCTGGGTGACGACGACGCCGATGGTGCAGCCGGCTGCGGCCGCGTCGGCGAGGCGGGCGCGCAGCAGCGCGGTCTGCACGCCGCGGCGGCGGAACACCGGCAGCGTCCCGGCGCCGCAGAACTGGGCCACGGTGCCGTCGATGCGCAGGGCCGCCCCGCCGGCGATCGCCCCCTCGACTCGCGCCAGGTAACCGCGGAAGCCGTCGACGCTCGTCGTGATCTCGAAGTAGCCGCGGATCGCGTCGGCGGGCGGAGTCGCGTCGCCGCCGACGCCGCCCACGTCGGGGCTGGCGAAGGCGTCGACCAGGACGTTGGCGAGCGGCAACACGTCGGCGGCGTTGACGGGCTCGATCCGGACGCCCGCCGGTGGCGCCGCGATGCCCGCACCGAGCGGGTGTCCGAGCACGTGCTCGAACCCCGACGGCAGGTAGCCGCGGGCGGTGAGCTGCGCGTGCAGCGCAGGCTCGGCGAGGACCGCGATCTCGGCCTGCAGCGGAGACTGACGCGCCGCGAACAACGCTTCGACGGCAGTCAGCACGTCCGGATCGACCGCCTCGTCGAAGCCGACGCCGATCATCTTGTTCATCGGCGCGCCGGGGCCGACGTAGATCGCGGCGCCCTGGCCGACCGGCGTGACGACCGGCCGCAGCGTCGAGTCGCGCTCCCCGGCGGCGCGGGCGAAGGCGATCATCAGGCGGGCTTCGGCCCGGTCGATGGATGCGGCGAGGGCGGCGGGACAGAACATCGTGGCGATCGGCGCGACGACTCTCGAGTCGTCAGCTCTCCAGCACGTGGGCCGCAATGATCATCCGCTGGACCTCGGACGTGCCTTGGTACAGCTCGGCGCCGCGGACGTCGCGGAACAGGCGCTCGACCCGCGAGCCGCGGCGATAGCCGGCCGACGCCAGGATCTGCATCGCCTTGTCGGCGGCCCGGTGGGCCGCTTCCGACGCGAACAGCTTGGCCATCGCGGCCTCGGACGCGACCCGCGCCTGCGTGGTGCGGGCGGCGGCCGCCCGTAGCGTCAGCATCCGGGCGGCGTCGAGCTCGGTGGCCATGTCGGCCAGCATCCACTGGATCGCCTGATAGTTGGCGATCGGCTGGCCGAAGGTGTGGCGGGTCTTGGCGTAGGCCAGCGCCTCATCGAGCGCCGCCTGGCCGACGCCGAGGGCCTGCGCGGCGATCGCCACGCGGCCGCTCTCGAGGGCGAGACGGGCCAGCGAGAACCCCTTGCCGGGCGCGCCGAGCAGCTGATCCGAGTCGACGCGGACATCGGCGAAGTCGAGGTCCATGCAGCCGAGGCCGCGGACGCCGAGCGAGTCGGCCCGGGCCCGCCGGGTGATGCCCTTGGCGTCGCCGGGCACGATGAACGCGCTGATGCCGCGACTGGCGACGTCGGGCTGCGCCGCCCCGAACACGATCAGCAGATCGGCGGCCGCGGCGTTGGCGACCCACACCTTCTGTCCGACCAGCCGGAAGCCGAACCCGTCGTGGGTGATCCGCGTCTGCTGGTTGGCGGCGTCGGTGCCGGCGTGTTCCTCGGACAGCGCGAAGGCGCCGACCGCCGATCCACGCGCGATCGGCCGCAGCCATCGCGTCTTCTGTTCCTCGGTGCCGTGCGCCAGCAGCGGCTCGGCGACCAGCGAGTTGTTGACGGCGAGGATGACGCCGACGGTGGCGCTGGCCCGGGCCACGATCTCGATCGCCAGCGTGTAGGCGACGGTGTCGAGACCGCGGCCGCCCCAGGCGTCCGGGATCGTCACGCCCATCAGGCCGATAGCCCCGGCACGGGCGACCAGATCGCGGGGGAAGGCGTCGGACTCGTCGATGGCGGCGGCGCGCGGCGCCACTTCGTCATCGGCGAAGCGCCGCACCTCGTCGAGGAACGCCTGCTGCTCGGCGCTGAGATCCAGATCCACGTCGCCTCCCGCCTTCGCCCGCGTCGCGGGCTACGGCGCGGTGAACCCGCACGCGCAGTTCGACTGCGCGCTAGGGTGTGGTGAACAACGGACGCAGCCGCGCCGCCGTCTGCTCGAGCGTCTCGGGCAGGACCCGGGCGTCGGCCACGACGGTCATGAAGTTGGTGTCGCCATTCCAGCGCGGCACCAGATGGACATGCAGATGGTCGGCGACGCCCGCGCCGGCGGCGCGCCCGAGGTTCAGGCCGACGTTGATGCCGTGCGGCGCGTAGGCGGTCGTCAGCACGCGCTCGGTGTCGCGGACGAGCGTGATCAGCTCGACCAGTTCCTCGGCGGTCGCGTCGCCGAGCGAGGCGATGTGCCGCCGCGGCACCACCATCACGTGGCCGTTGTTGTAAGGGAAGAGATTGAGGATGACGAAGGCGGCCGTGCCGCGATGGACGACGAGCGGATCGTCACCGGTCGCCGCGCGGCAGAACACGCATCCGTCGCCGACGGTGCCACCGGTCACGTAGGCCAGCCTCCAGGGAGTCCAGAGTCGTTGCACGCGCCGCCTTCCGCACGTTCGTGCGTCGGCGCGCCAGGGCGGCCGTCGCGGGGTCTCGCTGCCGTCGAAGCGCTACGAGGCGGCGTCGGAGGGCGGCGGGCCGCCCGCATCGGGCCGGGCGGGACTGTCCGCGCCAGGCGCGTCCATCCCATCGGCGTCGCGGTTGAGCAGGTCCTTCAGCTCCTTACCAGGCTTGAAGTAAGGAACCTTTTTCGGCGGCACGTCGACCTTGTCGCCGGTTTTCGGGTTGCGCCCCTTGCGCGGCTCGCGCTGGCGCAGGCGGAAGCTGCCGAAGCCGCGCAGCTCGATCTTCTCGCCGCGGTGCAGGGCATCGATGATGCTCTGGAACACCGTGTCCACAATGACTTCCGAGTGCTTCTTCGTGAGGTCGGAGACTCGCGAGACTTCTTCGACAAGCTCGGCTTTGGTCATCTTCAGGGACCAGGGA
>JBDSLU010000199.1:0-5145 GCA_039916225.1 Vicinamibacteraceae bacterium | reverse complement strand
TTCAGCCGGACGCTGGAGGTGACCGGCAGCGTGCCTCGCGCCGAGCGCGATTACGTCCGCGCGGTGTCCGTCGACAACCCGACCCGCGCGTTTCTGCTCGCCTTCCGCGCCGCGCTGGGCCGGGCCGGCATCACCATCGCCGGCGACATCGCCGACATCGACGATGTGGCCGTCGAGTCGCTCGGCGCGCGCCGGCTGCTGCTGATCCACGAATCGCCGCCGCTGCGCGAGCTGGCTGTGCGCCTGATGAAGGTGAGCCAGAACCTGATCGCCGAAACGCTGCAGGCCCGGATCGGCCTGGCCTCCGACGTGCCCGACGTCGACCCGCTGGCCGCCGCGCGCGGCGCCTACGAGCGGACGCTGGCCGGGTGGGGCGTGCCGGCCGACGACCTGGTCATCGCCGACGGATCCGGGCTGTCGCGCTACGACTTCGTCACCGCCGACGCGCTGATGGCGGTGCTCCGGCGGATGGCCGCGGATCCGCGGGACGCCGCCGCGTTCGAGGCGACACTGCCGATCCTCGGCGTCGACGGCACGCTCGAGCGCCGCCTGCGCGGCACGCGCGCCGAGGGCCGCGTCCGCGCCAAGACCGGCAGCATGTCGAACGTGCGGGCCCTCGCCGGCTACGTCACGACGCTCGCGGGCGAGCGGCTCGCCTTCGTCATCATCGCCAACAATTTCAAGGTGCGCGGCTCGACCATCGACGCGGTCACCGATCGCGCGTTGACCGCCCTCGTCGCCAAGGCACGGGACGCCGACGTCGACAGCCGCTAGCCGCCGCGGCCGACGCCAGGATCAGCGCGCGACACTAGCCGGCGCTGAGGGCAGCGCGGGCCGCGTCGAGGATCGCGTCGGCTGACGCGTCCAGCCCTCCGCCCTGAGCCAGGTCGGGGCGACCGCCGCCCTTGCCGCCGAAGCGTCCGATCAGTGCCTTGAACACGGCGGCCGCGTCCAGCGTCACGTCGGCGCCTCGTGCGACCACCGCGACGGCCGGGCGCGCGTCGCCAACCAGCACTGCGACCAGGCCGGGCTGGGCGACGATGGCGACGGCGAGCGCCTTCAGGGCATTGCCGTCAGCGCCGGCGATCGACGCCAGCACCGCCCGGTGCGCCCCGATGGTCTCTGCCGACGCGGCGAGGGCGGCGGCCCGGAACCCGGCCAGCTCCGTCTGCAGATCGCGCTGCGACCGCCGCAGGTCGCGGGCCTCCTCCTGCAGCCGGCCGATCGCCGGCGACAACTCGTGCGGCAAGACCGAGAGCAGGCGGCTCGACGCGGTGACGATGTCGCGCAGCTCGCGGAAGGTGGTGAGGGTGCGCCCCCCGCAGACGAACTCGAGGCGCGTGCCGCCTTTGAAGCGCTCCCAGCCGCGGACCGCGATCGGGCCGATCTCGCCGGTGTGCGACACGTGCGTGCCGCCGCACGCCGAGATGTCCCAGTCGGCGATGTCGATGATGCGCAGCTCGCCGCTGCGCTTCGGCTCCTTGCGCAGCGGCAGCGCCGCGGCTTCTTCGCCCGACACGAACCGGATCGTCACCGGCCGGTGCTCCAGGATCACCGCGTTGGCGGCGGCCTCGGCGGCGGCGATCTCGGCCGGCGTCACCTCGCGGGCCAGGTCGATCGTCGAGACCGTCGCCCCGAGGTGGAAGCTGACGGTCGCGACGTTGGCGGTGCGCACGAACGCCGCCGAGAGGACGTGCTGGCCGCTGTGCTGCTGCCGGTGATCGAGCCGGCGCGCCGCGTCGACCACGCCGGCGACGGAGACGCCGGGCTCGAGCGGCCGATCCGTCACGTGCACGACCTCCCCGGTGTCGTCCTCCAGCACGTCGACGACGCGGGCCTCGCCGAGGCGTCCCGTGTCGAACGGCTGGCCGCCGGTCGTCGGGTAGAACGCCGACTCGGAGAGCCAGACGGCGAACGCGCCGGGGTGTGACGGCGGAGCGGGCTCGCTGCGCACGACGCGCGCCTCGAAGGCCAGGCGCGCCGGATCGGTGTAGTAGAGACGACTGGTGGCCATGCGGACGACCAGCTTACACGCCGGCGACCGCGGATCAGGTCAGCGGACGGTCGGATCGGTCGCGCCGGCCTCGGCGAAGCCCCTGGCCCGCAGCACACAGCTGTCGCAGCGTCCGCACGGACCTCCGTCGGGCCGAGGGTCGTAACAGGAATGGGTCAGGCCGTAATCGAGGCCGAGGGCGAGGCCACGCCGGATGATGTCGGCCTTCGACAGGCTGACCAGCGGCGTATGGATGCGCAGGCGGCCGCCCTCGACACCGGCCTTGGTGGCCAGTGCCGCCATCCGCTCGAAGGCGGCGATGTACTCCGGCCGGCAATCGGGATAGCCGGAGTAGTCGAGGGCGTTGACGCCGATCACGAGGTCCGAGGCCCCGAGCGTTTCGGCCCAGGCCAGCGCCAGCGACAGGAAGATGGTGTTGCGCGCCGGCACGTAGGTCGAGGGGATCGACTCGTCGATCGGCCGATCCTTGGGCACCGCCGACGCGCCAGTGAGCGCCGACGCTGCCACGCCGCGCAGATCGAGATCCAGCTCGGTGTGGCGCCGCACCCCGAGCGCCTTGGCCACGGCGCGCGCCGCCTCGACCTCGCGGGCGTGGACCTGGCCATAGCGGATGGTCAGGGCGTTCAGGGCGAAGCCGTCGGCGACGATCATCGCCGCGGCGGTGTAGGAATCGAGGCCTCCGCTGAGGAGGATGACGGCGTCGGGCATCGGGTCTCGTCGAGCGCGGATCGGAATGCGGCGGGGTCGTCTCAGACGCCCCGCGTTTCGGGGCTCCAGATGAACTTGTGCAGCTGAAGCTGCAGGCGGACGGTCAGGTGATCCTCGAGGATCCAGGTCGCCAGCGCCTGGGGATCCAGCACGCCGTGGACGGGCGAGAAGAGCACCGCGGCGACACGCCCGGTCAGCTGGTGCCGCGCGACCACGTCCCGGGCGTACTCGTAGTCGGCGCGATCGCGGAGCACGAACTTCACCTCGTCGTGGCGGTGCAGGAGGTCGAGGTTGGGCCAGTGCATCCGGGCCGCCTCGCCGCTGCCCGGGCACTTCACGTCGACGATGCGCACCACCGGCGCCGGGACGTCGGCGACGGTGAGATGCCCGCCGGTCTCGAGCAGGACCTCGTGGCCGGCCTCGAGCAGGCGCGCCATCAGCGGCACGGCCTCTTTCTGCAGCAGCGGCTCGCCGCCGGTCAGCTCAACCAGCGGGACGCCGAGCGCAGCCACCCGCGACAGGACCTCGTCGACGGTCATCTTCTGCCCGCCGCTGAAGGCGTAGGGCGTGTCGCACCACGAGCAGCGGAGATCGCAGGCCGCCAGGCGGACGAACACGCAGGGACGCCCTGCGTGCGTCGATTCACCTTGGATTGATGGGTAGATCTCGAAGACCGTCAGCATGGCCGCCCCGGGTTCCCGGCCGCGCCTTCACGCGGCCCGGACAGTGGATTGTACTGGACCGGGCCCGGCCTACAATCGACGGGTGCGCGATTCCTCGATTCGCATCGGCACGGCCGGCTGGAGCTACCCATCGGGGCCGGGCGCATGGACCGGCATCGTCTACCCGCCGCGGCGCGGCCGGGCCAAGGACTTCGACGAGCTGCGGGCCTACGCCGAGCATTTCGACACCGTCGAGGTGAACTCGACCTTCTACCGCATCCCGACCGTCGACGTGACGCGGAGCTGGGTCGAGCGGACGCCGTCGGGATTCGAGTTCTCGGTCAAGCTGTTCCAGAAGCTCACCCACCCGCGGATGTTCCTCGACCGTCTCACCAAGCCGCCCAAGGGCGCGCCGAAGGAGATGGTCGCCGAGAAGTCGACGCTGGCGCACGATCAGGCGCTGGCCGCCGCCGGCGTGTCCTCGGCCGACGTCGACGAGTTCCGCCGGGCCATCGAGCCGCTCGCCGACGCCGGCAAGCTGGGCGCGCTCCTCGTGCAGTTCCCGGCGTCGTTCAAGCACGACGCGGCCAGCCTCGACCATCTCGCCTGGCTGACGCACGCGCTCCGCGACTACCGCGTCGCCGTCGAATTGCGCCACAAGACGTGGAGCGACGACATCACGACGACGCTGCAGGTGCTGAACGCGTCGCGGGCGGCGTGGGTCCAGATCGACGAGCCGAAGTTCCGCCTGTCGATTGCCCAGAACTACCTGCCCAACGTCGAGGGTTTCTATTACCTGCGCCTGCACGGCCGCAACGCCAAGGCGTGGTGGAACCATGAGAAGTCGGCCGATCGCTACGACTATCTCTACTCGGCCGAGGAGCTCGACCCGTTCGTCGAGATCGCCGAAGCGGTCAAGGTGCTCGTGAAGAAGATGTACCTCTACACGAACAACCACTTCGAGGGGAAAGCCGCCGCCAACGCGGTGATGCTGCGCGACAAGCTGGGCCTGCCCAATCCGGGCGGCTATCCGCCGGCGTTCGTCGAGCACTACCCCGCCCTCGGCGGCATCGTCGAGACGACGACCGAGGCCAAGGCCGACCTGTTCGAGGATGCGCCAGTCCCCGCGGCGAAGCCGCGCCGAAGCGCCGGCAAGGCCGCGTCGACGGACCGGCGCTGATCGCGGGTGCCGACGACGGCGTCACGTTCGACGCGCCCGCGTGTCCTTGTCCCGACCCCATGCTCGCCACCCTCGACCAGATCGACACGCGTCACCTGTTCCGGCCGGTTTCGAGCGCCCTGGTAACGCTGCTCCGCGAGTTGCCTCCGGGCGACTGGGATCGGCCGACCGTCGCCGGCGCCTGGCTGGTGCGCGACATCGTCGCCCATCTGCTCGACTCGACGCTGCGCCGGCTCGCCTTCCACCGCGACGGCATGACGCCCCCGCCGCCGTCGCGGCCGATCACGTCCGGGCGCGACTTCGTCGCCTTCATCAACGAGCTCAACGCCCGGTGGGTGGCCTCGGCGAAGCGCCTGAGCCCGCGGGTGCTGACCGATCTCTATGCACGCGCCAGCGGCGAGGCGGCCGACTGGTTCGAGGCCCTGTCGCTCGACGCACCGGCGTTGTTTGCCGTGTCGTGGGCCGGCGAGGACGCGTCGGCGGGCTGGTTCGATGTCGGCCGCGAGTTCACCGCGCTCTGGCACCATCAGGCGCAGATACGCCTGGCGGTCGGCGCGGACGACCTCGACGATCCGCGCTAC
>JBDSLU010000198.1:0-8724 GCA_039916225.1 Vicinamibacteraceae bacterium | reverse complement strand
TCGATCCGAAAGGACGCGTCCACACCTTCTGTCACGCCGTGCCCGGCATGTGGCACGTCATGGGCGTCACGCAGGGCGCCGGCCTCTCGCTCCGCTGGCTGCGCGACATGGTCGGCGGCGGGCTGTCTTACGATCAGTTGTGCGAGGCGGCCGCCGGCGTCCCGCCGGGTTGTGACGGGGCGCGGTGGACGCCCTACCTGATGGGCGAGCGCACGCCGCACCTCGATCCCGAGGCGCGCGCCGCGCTGGCCGGTCTGACGGCCAGTCACACCCGCGGGCATCTCGTCCGCGCCGTCCTGGAAGGCGTCACCTTCAGCCTGCAGGACTCGTTCGCGATCTTCGCGGAGATGGGCGTGCCGGTCAGCGGGGTCCGGCTCGGCGGCGGCGGGGCCAAGTCGCCGCTGTGGCGGCAGATTCAGGCCGACGTCTACGGGCACACCGCCGAGATCGTCGAAGCCGAGGAAGGCGCGGCCTACGGCGCGGCCATCCTCGCCGGCGTCGGTTCGGGCGCCTGGCCGTCGGTCGACGGCGCCTGCAAGACCATCGTCAAGGTGGCGACCCGCGTGCCGCCCCGCCCAGACGCGGTGCGTGCGCTCCGGGCCGTCTACGCCGACTGGCGCCGGATCTATCCGGCGCTGCGGGGCATCGGCGCAACGGATCCGCTGCCCGTCACGTAGTGAAGAACGAGGAGTTCATCGCAATGTCCACACGTGTTCGTTCGTTTCTGGCCGCCGCGGCCGTCACCGCCGTCGCCGTCTCCAGCCTGACCGTCATGGCCCACTCCGCCGCTCCGGCGTCGTTCTACGACATCGAGACCAAAGCGCTCGATGGCAAGCCCGGTAACCTGGCCCAGTACAAGGGCAAGGTCGCCGTCGTGGTCAATGTGGCCAGCAAGTGCGGCTACACGCCGCAGTACACCGGCCTCGAGAAGCTCTACCGCGACCTGACGCCCAAAGGCGTCGTCGTCCTCGGCTTCCCGAGCAACGACTTCGGCGGCCAGGAGCCGGGCACGGCCGAGGAAATCGCCACCTTCTGCAAGACCAAGTACGACGTCAGCTTCCCCCTGTTCGAAAAGGGCGTGACCAAGGCGGGGCCGACGCAGTCGCCGATCTACCAGTTCCTGGGCGCCACGGGGAACCTCCCCGGCTGGAACTTCTCGAAGTACGTGATCGACAAGAAGGGCAACGTCGTCGCGTTCTTCCCCAGCAAGGTGACGCCGGACGCGCCCGAGCTGAAGGCGGCCATCGACAAGGCGCTGGCCGAATAGCGGCGACCACTCGGCGACACCGCAGCCCGCCTGCGGCGCCGCCGCGCGCCCAGCGCGGCGACTAGCAGCCGCAGGCATCGGGGGCTGCCCTCGCCTCGCGCTGAGGGCGCGAGGCGCAAACAAGCACGGGTGACGCCGGACGCGCCCGAGCTGAAGGCGGCCATCGACAAGGCGCTCGCCGAGTAACGCGGCGCGCACGGGCGCGTTCGAGCTCGGATGTGGCCAGCCCACGTCCGCGTTTCTACGTACGGGCTGGCCTCTTCTGTGCACAGGCAGCACGGGGTGGCCCGGCCGCCCGTTGACGCGCGGCGTGGCTGCTGGAATGATGATGGGTCTCGTTCGACAGTCGAACTTCACCGCAATCACAGCGCGCGGCGCACGCCGCCCCACGAGCAGCAATGAGCTACCAACCGACACCTGCAGACAAGTTCTCCTTCGGCCTCTGGACCGTCGCCAACCGCGGGCGCGATCCGTTCGGTGAGCCGGTCCGCGACGTCCTCTCGCCCGTCGACGCCGTGAAGCTGCTGGGCAGCATCGGCGTCTGGGGCGTCAACCTGCACGACAACGACCTGGTGCCGATCGACGCCACCGCCAGCGAGCGCGACGCGATCGTGAAGGACTTCAAGCAGGCGCTCGGCGACCACAAGGTGGTCGTGCCGATGGCGACGGTCAGCCTGTTCACCGATCCGGTCTTCAAGGACGGCGCCTTCACGGCCAACGATCCCAAGGTCCGCCGCTACGCCGTGCAGAAGACGATGAGCGCGATGGACCTCGGTGCCGAGCTGGGCGCCAAGATCTTCGTGCTGTGGGGTGGACGCGAAGGCACCGAGACCGACGCCTGCCGCCGCGCCGACGAGGCCGTCAAGCGGCTGCGCGAAGCCATCGACTGGCTGTGCGAGTACTCCCTCGACAAAGGCTACGGCTACAAGTTCGCCATGGAAGCCAAGCCGAACGAGCCGCGTGGCGACATCTACATGGCCACGACCGGCAACTACCTCGGCCTGATCCCGACGCTGGCGCATCCGGAGATGGTGGGCGTCAACCCCGAGGTCGCGCACGAGACGATGGCCGGTCTCAACTTCACCCACGCCGTCGCCCAGGCGCACGAAGCCGGCAAGTTGTTCCACATCGATCTGAACGACCAGAACCCGGGCCGCTACGATCAGGATTTCCGCTTCGGCGCCGCCAACCCGCGCAACGCGTTCTTCCTCGTCAAGTTCCTCGAGGACGTCGGTTACGACGGGCCGCGTCACTTCGACGCGCACGCCTATCGCACCGAGGATTACGACGGCGTCAAGCACTTCGCCATCGGCTGCATGCGCACCTATTTGATCCTCAAGGAGAAGGCGGCGCGCTTCAACGCCGATGCCGACATCCAGGGCATCCTCTCGAAGCTGGGGAGCGACAAGCCGGGCGCCGGCCACTACTCGAAGACGGCGGCGCAGTCGCTGGCCAGCGAGTCGTTCGACCGCAAGGCGATCGCCGCTCGCGGCCTCGACTACGAGCGCCTCGATCAGCTCACGACCGAGATCCTGCTCGGCGTGCGGTAGCGAGCGGCGCCCGCCGCCGTGTATCGCGGCAGACCGACGCGCGCTGCCGCGCAGACTCTCGGTCCTCCGTGCTGGCACAGCGTGTCAGCACGGAAGGCGAGGGCGCTTCTGACACCCCGTGTCAGTGGCTGAGTAATCGTAGGAATCAAGGCAGGCCGCGCGCCATCGTCACACGCGGGGCACGGTACACAAAATCGTCCGGGATGAATGCCAAGGACCGCCGCCCCCTTGTAAACAGCGGCCCCTGGTTGCATTCCCCCGGACTTACCTGCTGATAACGTCGCGCACAGGCGCAGCGAACAGCGTCGACAAAGAATATTTGCGGCCGAGCTTGTGCCGTCGTTTGTTTGTCTTATAAATCCGTCGGCAGACGCATTAGAACAGCCGTACACCCACGCCAGCGCTGACGGTAATGTAATTGCGCCGGCTGTCGTCCACGTCGACGCCATCGCTGCGCGACACGAGGCGCGCGTCGGCACGCACGGCGAGTCGCTGCACGAGCCCCTTCGGACGCGACACGGCCGATCGCCACTTCACACCGGCGCCGGCGTAGAAGGTCCGGCCCGTTTCGATCAGCACGCGCTGTTCGTGCACCTGACGCAGATAGCCGGCGCCGCCATCGACGAAGGGAACTAAGTTCCCAACCGATAGTCGCAGCGGTGGCAGTTCAATCAGTGCGCCGCCTTCGATCGTGATCTGCGTCAGCGTCGACGACACGGTAATCGCAGGCGCCTGCTCGATGTCGCCGGTGATGCGCGCCTCGATGGTGTTCACGCCCAGTCCGCCGGTGGCTTCGGCGTAGACGCCACGAAAAACACGCCAGCCGAGTCGGAGCTCGGCCCCCGGCCCGGGCAGGATGGCCACGCCGGTATCGAAGAGCGTGACCGCCGCACCGGTCGGCGCCTGCGGCCCGGTAATCGATGCGCGTCGCTGTCCCAGCTCGTAGCCGTCCCACCACGCGCCGCTGACGGTGACGTCGAGCCGCGGTTGCGCCGCCGCCGCGCGTGGCAGGGCGAGCGCGGCCACGCACAGCAGTCCCGCCGCGATCGCGCGGACGGCGCTCCCCGTGGGTGCGCTCATCGCGCCCGCACCGTGATGTCGATGTCGGTCGCCACGCCGCTGCGCGGCGCGACGGCGATCTTGCTGTAGTAGGTCACGCCGAAGTCGGCGTCGACGTGGCGCGTGTCCTCGAAGAAGCTCTCGACGTCGCCGTCGTCGAGCGGCTCGACACGGACCACGTACGACCCGGGCTCGAGGCCGCTGATCGCGTACTCGCCGTCGTCGTTGATCGAGAAACCGCCGACGATCTGGCCGCCGCGGAGGCCGTAGGCGACGACGTGCGCGCCGAAGACGCCGTGGCCGTCCCTGCGGACGTGGCCCGACAGGCCGCCGAGCGGCGGCCCGCCGCTCGGCGGTCGATAGAGATCGCTGACGCCGGCGATGTCGTCGCTGCGCAGGGTCCGGCCTTCGACGCTGCCGCGCGGAAACGCGATCGGGAACATCACCGCCCCCGACGCGATCAGCCGCCGGCCGGTGCCCGCGACTTCGGTCTCGCCGATCGCCGAATGGCCGAGGCCGAGGACGTGGCCGATCTCGTGCTGCGCCACCGCCTGCAGGTCGAAACCGGTGGTCGATCCGCCCTCGGCCACCGACCACGGTTGCGCGGCGTTGAACTGCACGTCGGCTTCGACGAAGGCGCCGTTGATGATGTCGATGGTGTAGCTCGTCACGGCCAGCGTGCGCTCGAGATCGGCGCGGCGCTCGAAGCCGAAGACGTTGCTGCTGTCGTCGTCGCTCGGCCGCCCGGACGTGAAACCCTGGCGCGTGAACCGGACGTTGGCCGAGGCCACCGACTCCCACGCGCCGAAGGCGCGCTGCAGCGCCTGGTCGAGGGCGTTGGCGCTGATGCCCTCGGCCAGATCGGCGTCGCTGACGCGATACGGGATCGCGCCCGGCCAGCGCAGGATGGTGTTGGTGCCGTTGATGGTCAGCCCGAAGCGCATATAGGCGGCGCCTGGCGCGGTCGCCAGGGCGACCAGCGCGGCACAGAGGACGATGGCCCGGTTCACCGGCGCCCCCGCACCTGTGCCAGCACGACCTGGGCGATCCGCGCTTCGAGCCGCGCCAGCGGCTGCGGGCCGCGGCCGGTGGCGCCGCGGACGATCGGCCCGTCGGCGCCGGCCGCGGAAAACGAACCGACCACCCGCTGCCCCGTCGCCGCATCGATGCGCACGCGGAGGAACCCTTGCGAGAACCCCACCAGCCGGGGCGCGGAGGTGCCGGCACCGCGCAGGAAGACGACGGCTTCGTCGCCGTCGGCCACGTCCGGTACGCCAGGCACGACCGTCCGATAGCGGCCGAAGGTGCCCCCGGGCAACACTAGCTGCACCACCCCGCCCGGCGCGCCCTTCAGCGTGCGCAAGACGTCGAGCGTGAGCAGGCGCTCGACGCGCAGCGTGCCGGCGGCCTGCCGCGCCTCCACCCGCGCGACGCGGACATGGACGACAGCGTCAGCCTCGGCGGCCAGCTCGTCCACGGTGGCCGGCAGCGTGACGGAGGCGATGAGAGAGTTGGAAGTCGCCGCGGCCAACGCGACGGCAAGGGCCAGCGTCGGGCCGGCCATCGCGAGGCGCGCGCGGCCTGACCGGGCCATCCGGGATGGGAGCATGGCTCACTCTACCAGCCGTGCCACGCTTTCCCGACGGCCGGAAACCGTGGTCACTCGGCGGCGGTCGCGACTTGCGGCGCCTGCAGGCCGTCGACGCTCCAGCGGAGCGCCATCGAGAGGCCGGCGACGAGGAGCAGCACGAGGAGGAGGGCGAGTACGCCGACGTTGGCGACGTCGGTGGGGTCCGAAGGTTCGTCGAGGTGATCGCGGAGTCGCGCCATGTTCGGCCACGTCATGGCGCCGCCTATTGCAACAGTCCTGCCCGATTTGAATGCGCGTTTGCGCGGCGCGATCCGGCTCGAAAACGCCGCGGCGCAGCGCCGGCAGAATCCGGCTGCGCACCACGCTGCTCAGGGTATCCCCCGGGATGCTCACTCGTCGAGGCGTCCGGGAGCGAAGACTAGTGTCCCGAGCGCCGCTGCCGCGCGATCCGCAGGATGGCGTCGGCCGCTCGCCCGCTGGCGCCGCCACCACCGAGCCGCCGCTTCACCTCGCGCCACTCCTCGCACATCGCCTCGGCGGCCTCGGGGTCGTTGAACAGCCGGGCCACTTCGTCGGCGACACGATCGGGCGAGAAGAAGTCCTGGATCAGCTCGGTCGCCACCTTCTTGCCGGCGATGAGGTTGGCCATGCCGAAGGTATCGACTTTGACGAAGCGGCGGCCGAGGAAGTAGCTCAGCTCGGAGACGCGATAGACGATGACCATCGGCTTCTCGTGCAGCGCCGCCTGGACCGTGGCCGTGCCGGATGCCGTCAGGACGACGTCGGACGCCGAGAGCACGTCGTCGGCGCGGCTATCGACGATGGCAATCGGCACCCGGCCCTCGGCTCGCGCCGGCGCCAGGGGGGCGAACAGGGCGTCATCGAGGTTCGGCGCCCGCGCCACCAGCGCCTGGATACCGGGGACGCGCTCGGCCAGCAGCGGCAGCGCGGTGACGAGGTCCGGCAGGATCTTGTCGACCTCGTTGTGCCGGCTCCCCGGGAGCACGGCCAGCACCGGCCGCTCGGGATCGAGGCCGGCGGCGCGCAGCACGGCGATGCGATCCGCCGGCGGCGGGATCAGATCGATCAGCGGATGGCCGACGAACTCGACCGGCACCTCGGCGCGTTGGTAGATCTCCGGCTCGAACGGGAAGATCGGCAGCACCAGCGAGACGAAGCGCCGCATCGTCTGGATGCGCCCTTCACGCCACGCCCACACCTGCGGCGCGACGTAGTAGACCACCGGCACGCCGGCGGCGTTCAGCGATCCGCCGAGCCGGAAGTTGAAGTCGGGAAAGTCGATGGGCACGAAGACGTCGGGCGGCGTGCGGCGCGCTTCGGCGACGAGCCGGCGGTACAGCCGGTAGGTCCGCGGCAGCTGCTTCACGACCTCGGCCAGGCCGGTCACGCTGTAGTGGCGATAGTCCTCGTAGAGCGTCGCGCCGGCCGCAGCCAGGCGCGGCCCGCCGAAGCCGACGATCTCGATCCCGGGCTCGCGGCGGCGTAACTCCTCGGCAAGGGCGGCGGCGTAGAGGTCACCGCTCGCCTCGCCGCACGAGATGAAGACGCGCGTCATCGCGCCGGCGGCGACGCGGGCGCAGCGGCAGCGGCGCGTCGCACGCGCTTCAGGTTCACCGCCGAGAGGTCGAGCTCGTCCAGCCGCACGACCTCGTAGTTGTCGAAGCCGGCCTTCTTCAGCTCCGGGACGAACTTCGAGGCGTCTCCGACGAGCACGACGGCCAGGCGGCTGGGCCGCAGGTAGGCGCGCGACACCCGCTGGATGTCTTCAGTCGTCACGCGATACACCTGCTGCGGGTACTCGGGCAGGTCCTTCAGCTCGAGGCCGTAGAAAATCGCGTTCAACACCTTCAGCGCGATGGCGTCCGGTGTCTCGATGGTGAGGGCGAAGTTGCCCGCGAGGAACGCCTGCGCCGAGTCGAGCTCGCGCTCGTTGACGGCCTCCTGCTGCAGCCGGATGAACTCGTCGACGGTCAGGCGCAGCGCTTCGACGGTGGTTTCGGTGCGGGTATCCGTGTCGGCGACGATCGCCCCCGAGCGCTGGTAGGCGTCCATGTCGGCCGAGGCGCCGTAGGTCAGGCCGCGATCGGAGCGCAGGACGCCCTGCAAGCGATTACCGCCTTCGCCACCGAGGATCTTGACCGCCAGGTTCAGCGGCATGTAGTCGGCGTGGTCGCGGCGGATCGCCAGCTGCCCGACGCGGATCTCGGTCTGCACGGCGCCGGGCCGATCGACGACCACGACACGCCGCGTCGGTTCCGGCGGCTCGCTCGTCGCCGTCGCCGGCACGCTGCCCCGCGCCCAATCGCCGAAGGCCTTCTCCACCGCCGCGGCGGCGGTGTCCACGCTGACGTCGCCGACGATGGCGATCAGCGTGTTATTCGGGTGGTACCACTGCCGGTGGAACGCGACCAGGTCGTCGCGGGTCAGCGCCGCGACCGACTCCGGGGTGCCGTTGCCCGGCTTGCCGTAGGGATGGAAGCCGAAGATCAGCCGCTCGACGACAGCACCGGCGACGTAGTCCGGGTCCTGGTAGCTCACCTTCAGCGCCGACAGGAGCTGCTCGCGCTGCCGCTCGAGTTCCTCCGCCGAGAACGCCGGCCGCCGGATCACGTCGGCCAGGAGCTGCAGGCCTTCATCGAGCTTGCTCTGCAGCAGGATGGTGTTGGCGAACGACAAGTCGGTGGCGGCGCCGATGCCGAGCCCGCCGCCCATGAAGTCGATGGTGTCGGCGATCTCGGCGGCGCTGCGTGTCGTGGTGCCCTGATCGAGCAGCGTCGCCACCATCTCGGCGACACCCGGCTTGTCGGTCGGGTCCTGCGCCGAGCCGGCCCGCACCAGCATCCGGACGTTGACCACCGGCTGCTCGTTCTGCCGCACCACGACCAGCTGCAGGCCATTGCTGAGCGTGCGCAGCTCGTAGCGCGGGAACGTCACCGGATGCGGTTCGAGCGCCCGCGGCGGCCGCTCGGACGGCCACCCGGCCGACTGCGCGCACACCACCGCCGGGGCCGCGGCGATCAGGGCCGCGAGCAGCGCGTGTTCGCGCAGACGACGGGCCAGCCGGGCGATCATCGGCTGGCCTCGGCGGTCGGCGCGTTGGGACGCGGCAGGATGGTGATGATGGTCCGCGTCGCCGGGGTGAAGTAGGTCTTGGCGACGCGCTGGACGTCGGCGGCGGTCGTCTTCTGGAAGATGTCGAACTCGCCGTCCGCGGTCTTCAGGTCGTTGTGGATGAC
>JBDSLU010000197.1:0-12137 GCA_039916225.1 Vicinamibacteraceae bacterium | reverse complement strand
AGTTCTACGAGCTGCGCTACTCGGGCCAGGCGGCGCGCCTCGTGCGCGGCTTCCGCGCCGTGTATCTGGGGCTGGTCTTCAACGCCATCATCATGGCGACCGTGAACCTCGCCGCCTGCAAGATCGCGGCGGTGCTGTTCGGGCTGGAGCGCTGGCAGACGCTGCTGTTCGTCGGCAGCGTCAACGTCGTCTTTGCTGCCTACGCCGGTCTCTGGGGCGTACTGGTCATCGACATGATCCAGTTCGGCGTCAAGATGACCGCGGTCGTCGCGGCCGCCTACTTCGCGCTGCACGCGCCCGGCGTCGGCGGCCTCGACGGGCTGGTGACGCAGCTCTCGGCGCGCTCCGGGCCGGACGGGATCGACTACCTGCGTGTCATCCCCGACTTCAAGAACCACTGGGATCTGGCGGTGGCGGTCTTCCTGATGCCGATCGCGGTGCAATGGTGGGCCGTGTGGTACCCCGGCGCCGAGCCCGGCGGCGGCAGCTACGTCGCCCAGCGCATGCTGGCGTCGAAAACCGAGAAGGACGCGCTCGCCGCGGTCCTCTTCTTCAACGTCGCGCACTACGTCCTGCGACCGTGGCCGTGGATCCTCGTCGGCTTGGCGTCGCTGATCGTCTACCCGACACTGAACGACCTGGCCCGGGCCGTTCCGCACGTCGATCCACGACTCATCGGGCACGACCTTGCCTATCCGGTGATGCTCCGCTTTCTGCCGAGCGGCTTCGCCGGGCTGATGGTCGGCGGCCTCATCGCGGCCAACTCCTCGACCATCCTGACGCACCTGAACTGGGGCGCGTCCTACCTGGTGCACGACCTCTACCGCCGCTTCTTCAACACGACGGCCACCGAACGCCACTACGTCCGCGCCGGCCAGCTGGCGACGCTCGGCCTGTTCCTGGTGTCGTCGGCCGCGGTCTATGCGCTCGACAGCGCCAAGAGCGCGTTCGACATCATCCTGCAGGTCGGCGCCGGCACCGGACTGCTCTACCTGGCCCGCTGGTTCTGGTGGCGGGTCAACGCGTGGTGCGAAGTGGTGGCGATGGTCAGTTCGCTGCTCGTGTCGATCGTCCTGCTGATCCTGGCGCGCCAGGGCATGGGGCTGTCGTCGCACCGGGCGCTGGTCGTGACGGTGATCGCGACGACGGCATGCTGGGTCGCGACCGCCTACCTGGCGCCGCAGACCGATCCCGAGGTGCTGCGCTCCTTCTACCTGAAGGTGCGGCCTGGCGGCCCCGGCTGGGGCCCGGTGCGCGCCTCGCTCGGGGTCGAGGCCGATGCGGCGGTCGGCGATCCCCTGCCGCTGGCGCTGGTCGGCTGGGCGCTGGGCTGCACGATGGTCTGGTCGGCGCTCTTCACCATCGGCCAGGCCCTCTACGGCGAGTGGGCGCTGGCGACCTGGCTCGGCGCCACCGCCGTCGTCAGCGGCACGGCGCTGGCCATGATCTCCAAGCGCTTGTGGCCCGACACCGATCCTGAGCCGGCCGCAGCAGTCCCGGGAGCCCCACCGCGGTGAGGCGCGAACGGGCGGTCATCCTCGCGCGCGGACTGGGCACGCGGATGCGGCAAGCGACGGACGCCGACCTCCGGGATCCGATGCAGGCCCAGGCGGCAGAATCGGGCGCCAAGGCGATGATGCCGATCAGCGGGCCGATGCGCGACGCGGCCGGAGCGTTCGTCTCGGGCTCGATCACCCGGCCCTTCCTCGACTACATCGTGTCCGCGCTCGCCGACGCCGGCTACACCGACGTCTGCCTGGTGGTCGCGCCGGATCACGACGCCATCGCCCGCCACTACGCAGAAGCCGGGGCACCGCGGCGGGTCCGCGTCGCCTTTGCCGTCCAGGACGAGCCCATCGGCACCGCCAACGCCGTGGCGGCGGCCGAGCCGTGGACCGGCGACGACCCGTTCCTCGTCATCAACGGCGACAACTACTATGCTGTGCCCACGCTGGCCTCGCTGGTGGGGCGAGCCGGCGCGGCCACGGCGCTCTACCGCGCGGAGACGTTGGTCAGGCAGAGCAACATCCCGATCGAGCGCATCCGCGCCTTCGCCTTGGGCGTGGTCGAGCACGGCGGGCTGGCCCGCATCGTCGAGAAGCCGACGCCGGAGCAGGCCGCTGCGCTCGGCGACGCGGCCCTGGTCAGCATGACCTGCTGGCGGATGCCGCCGGCGATCCACGCGGCGTGCCGGCGGGTGGCGCGGTCGGTGCGCGGCGAATTCGAGCTGGTGGACGCCGTCAACGCGCTGCTCGCTGAGGGAGTCCGCTTCGAGGTCGTGGTCGCCGAGCACGGCGTCCTCGATCTGTCCCGGCGCGGCGACATCGCCGCCGTCGAGGACGCCCTGGCGGGTGTCACAGTCGACCCATGAGGCATCTGCGCGACGAACTGGCGGCGGCGGGCCTGAGCCCGGACGAGGCGGAGCGCAAGTCGCGCCTGCTCGCCGCGACGCGCGCGGTCCTCGACGCGCGCGGCATCGCCGGCCCGCCGCGCCGCTACTGGGTGCCCGGCCGGGTCGAGGTCCTCGGCAAGCACACCGACTACGCCGGCGGGCGCGGCCTGCTGTGCGCCGCCGAGCGCGGCTTCGTGATGTCGGTGGCGCCGCGTGCAGACAACGTCGTCACCGTGATCGACGTCGTCCACAACGCCGAGGCGTCGTTCGAACTGTCGCTCGACCAGCCGCCCTGCCCGCACTGGCACAACTACCCGGCGACCGTCGTCCGCCGTATCGTCCGCAACTTTCCCGCGCCCCTGCACGGCTGCGACATCTCGATCGCCAGCGACCTGCCGCGCGCCTCCGGCATGAGCAGCTCCACCGCCTTCATCATCGCGGTGTTCCTGGCCATCGCCGATCGCAACGCGCTCGATGATCGACCCGACTGGGACGACGGCATCGCCAGCCTCGAAGAGCTCGCCGCCTACCTCGGGGCGATCGAGAACGGCGCCTCGTACGGCGACTTCGTCGGCGACCGCGGCGTCGGCACGCACGGCGGCAGCCAGGATCACACCGCCATCCTGTGCGCCGTGCCGGGGCATGTCGTCGGCTACCGCTTCGGGCCGGTCCAGCGCGAGGCCTCGGTGCCGCTGGGCGACCGCGTCTTCGTCATCGGCGCCAGCGGCATCACCGCCTCCAAGGCCGGCGAGCACCGCGAGCGCTACAACCAGGCGGTCGAATCGCTGCATTCGCTCCTCGGCCTCTGGCGCACGCGCACCGGCGAGACGCCGGTCACCCTCGGCGCGCTGCTCGACGAAGGCCCCGAGACCGTCGCGCAGCTGCGGGCGTTCATCGACGAGGCCCCGGCCGGCCCGGTGTCCGCCGAGGTGCTCCGCAACCGCCTCAATCAGTTCGTCGCCGAAACGCATCGGCTGGTGCCGGGAGCGACGCGGGCTCTCGCCGCCGGCGACTACGCCACGTTCGGCGCGCTGGTCGACGAGTCGCAGCACCTCGCCGAGCAATGGCTCGGCAACCAGATCCCCGAAACGACCGCGCTGGCCCGGCTCGCCCGCCGGCTGGGCGCGGAGGGCGCCTCGGCGTTCGGGGCCGGCTTCGGCGGCAGCGTCTGGGCCCTCCTCCCGGAACGGGACGCCGAGCGCTTCGCGCACGCCTGGCGCGCCGCCTACGAAGCCGAATACCCCATGCTCGCCACCCGCGCCACGTTCTTCCGCAGCCACGCCGGGCCGGCCGTCCTGCGGCTGTGATGGTTGGCGGCGCGGCCGCCGCAAGCGATTGCACTACTGCAAGCCCGGCCTTCGTTGACAACGTCGGGGCGCGCCCGGACAATTGTCCATGGCGCTCAAGACGATCGACATCACCCGCACGACCACGCCCCGGCCGCGGCCGGACGAATCGCAGCTCGGCTTCGGCAAGTATTTCGCCGACCACATGCTGCTGGTCGAGTACGGCCCCCAGGGCTGGGCCGAGCCGACGATCGTGCCCTACGGCCCGCTGTCGCTCGACCCCGCCGCCTCCGTCCTGCACTACGGCCAGGCGATGTTCGAGGGCCTGAAGGCGTTCCGCCACGCCAACGGCCGCGTCGCCCTGTTCCGCATCGAAGACAACCTGAAGCGCCTGGCCAGCGGCGCGCCCCGCCTGTCGATGCCCGTGCCCGACGTCGCCAGCCTCAAGGAGGCGATGGTCGCGCTGGTCGCCGCCGACAAGGACTGGGTGCCGTCGCAGCCCGGCACGGCGCTCTACCTGCGCCCGACCTACATCGCCACCGACGCCTTCCTCGGCGTCCGCCCGGCGACGCGCTATCTGCTTTACGTGATCACGTCACCGGTCGGCGCCTACTACGCGTCGGGGTTCAAGCCGGTGAAGATCTGGGTCGAGACCGAAGCGGTGCGCGCCGTGCGCGGCGGCATCGGCTGGGCCAAGGCCGCCGCCAACTACGTGGCCAGCATGAAGGCCGCCGACGACGTCCGCGCCCGCGGCTACGAGCAGGTGCTGTGGCTGGACGCAATCGAGCGCCGCTACCTCGAGGAAGTCGGGACGATGAATCTGTTCGTCGTCATCGGCGACGAGATCGCGACGCCGCCGCTCGCCGGCTCGATCCTGCCCGGCATCACCCGCCAGACCGTGCTGACCCTGGCCCGTGAATGGGGCCTCAACGTCGTCGAGCGCCCGATCGCCTTCGACGAGATCGTCGAGGCCGATCGTCAGGGCACGCTGCGCGAGATCTTCGGCTCGGGGACCGCCGCGGTCATCTCCAGCGTCGGCGAGCTGGGCCACGCCCAGGGCACGCTGACGATCAACAACGGCGAAGTCGGCCCCGTCGCCAAACGGTTCTACGACGCGATCACCACGGTGCAGTACGGCACCGCACCCGACCCGCACAACTGGCTCACCTTCGTCGACTGAGACATCGTGCGTCTGCTGTCGCCGGTGCCTGGCGCACCGCCGGCGCCGCAGGGTCGCCGCTTGACACGTCCTTGCGCGAAATGCCCGAAAACACGGGCAGCGCGCTGCACCTCAGCCGTTGGCGGTCCGATTCTCCAGCTACAGCCGCCGTACACGAAAGCGCGTCGCACGTCTCATTCCTGATCACTCACAGCGGCGGCCGCTGGAGGATTCATGACTGGCGTTCTCGCACTCGCCCAAGGGCTCGGTCCGGAAAGCTTCGTAAAATACTGGCCGTACGGGACGGTCTTCCTCGGCGGCATCATGCTGCTCGCGCTCGGCCTGATCGCCGGACGCCGCCTGTTCGGGGCGCCGCCGTCGCACGGCTACGTCCTGGACATCAACTCGGTGGCGCACGCCGAGGCTCGCGGCGCGCGCGCGCCGGCCGAACCGGCGCAGCAGACGCGACGCGCGGCCTGAAAGTCCGTCCGATCACCGACGTCGCGTCAGAACGACAGTCCTGCTGAGACGTGCGCGCGCGTGCCGCGGCCCTGGCCGTGCGCCACGTCCAGCCGGAACTGGAAGACCGTCGCGATCGCGAAGACGCCGGCGCCGTAACCCTGCTTCCAGTCGGCGTCGGCCAGCCGCTGATCGTGGCTCCACACCGCGCCGCGATCGACGAACACCGCGACCCCGGTCTTGGCGACCCGCAGCGGCGACGAGAACGGCATCCGCAGCTCGATCGACGCCGAGGTGATGCGATCGCCGACGACGCTGCCGGTGCGGAAGCCCCGCACCGACGCCGGTCCTCCCAGCAACCACTGCTCGTAGAGCGGCAGTGAGCCGTCGGCGCGGCCGTGCATAGCCCGCAGCGCGAGTACCGACGACCCGAGCAGCCCGAGATAGCCACGCCCCTCGAGCGTGGTCCGGTTGCGCGCCGGCTGCGCCTCGAAGTCGAGGTGCTCCCAGGCCGCGCGCGCGTAGACGGCGTTGCGCGGGAAGGTCGGATCGATGCGCGTGTCCAGCGTCAGATCGATGCCGGACGCCGTCATCCGGTCGTCGACCGCGAGGGCCGGCGTGGACGCGCCGGCGAAGGCGATATCGCTCCAGCGGACGCCACCGCCGACGCGGAGCGCCAAGGGCAGCGCCCTCTCGGCCCGGGCCCAGACCTCGCCGCGCCGATCCGGCACCTCGAAGAACGGGTGCTCGCGTCGCACGATCCCGGCGCCGCCTTCGAGGCGCGACACCGGCCCGCGGGCGAACTTGCGCTCGATCTCCACCGCCGCGCGGCGCTCGGCGCCCCACGTCAGCGGCACGCCGATGCGACTCCGCTTGCCGAGCACGCCGGCGAAGGCGAACTGCGCGCCGTAGCTCAAGCCGTAGCCATCGGCGAACGAGACCAGCGGGAGGAACATCAAGCCGTCGCGCAGCTTCCGGAACGGCTTCAGCATCGGCGGCGCCGGCACGTCCATCGGATGCGGCCGCTCGTCGATGAGGATCACGAGCACGACCTCGTCGACGCGCTCGATCGAGCGATAGCGCTTGCGGATGTCGACGGCCTCGAAGCGATCCGCCTTCTCGAGCCGTTTCGTGGCCCCCGCAATCGCATCAGCGGCCAGCGGTGCTCCGACCGTGAGCCCGGCGAGCGCGATCACGTCGGCGTCCGGCGTGGTGTGGTTGCCGTGGACGACGACTTCGGCCAGGCGCTCGGACGCCGGCGCGGGTGCGGGAACCGGAACGGAAGTCGGCGCCGAGGCGGGTGCCTGCCCCGCCGCCGCGACGACGCAGCCGAACGCGAGCAGCAGGTCGGCGATCACTTCACGTCACCGTAGCCGCGGATCCGCGCCGCGGTCTCGGCCTTCCGATATTCGAGGAACTCGCGGCGGTAGTCGATGTCGAACGAGCCGATGGCGACCTGCAGGTCCCCTGTCATCACGATCGCCTTCGGCAGCCAGACGCCGTCGAAGTAGCGTCCCATGGTCATCGATGCCGAAGTGTCGCCGACCCGCACCAGCCACTGGCCGGGGAAGAAGTCGAGGCCGAGGTTCTCGAAGTCGTAGCGGACGATCTGCCACTCGGCCGGATCGATCCACAAGGTCACCATCGACACCTTGTTGAACTTCTTCCCGATCTCCTCGTAGCGCAACTTGTCGGCATCGCGCGACGCCGCGCTCTTGTTCGGATTCTCCTTGGGCGGCTTGCGGCCCGGCTCGTCCGAGTCGACGATCAGCTTCTTCGGGTAGTACTCGATCTTCAGCACCGGCCGGCCGTCGAGGACGTCGCGTCCGACCAGGAAGTAGCGGCCGGGCTCGAACGGGAAGCGCAGGAAGTTGGCCTCGGAGACGAAGCGCGGCTCCAGACCCTTGGCCACGACGTCGGCGGGCGCGTCGCCCGGGCTGGCCGCGGCCTGCGGCGGGGCGGCGCCGCCAGGCGTACCTCCGTCGGCCTTCGTCTTGGCCTCGGCGGCCTTCGCCTCGACCTTCTTCTTCTCGCGCTCGGCCCGGCCCTGCTCCTCGGCCAGCCACTTCGCCTCGTAGTCGCGCCGATCCGCCTCCGGCACGGCGACGCCGTTGACCTTCACCGGACTGCGGACCAGGATGCCGTCGCGCACGTACCAGGTGTACTGCCGGTCCGATCCGAAGAGGCGGACGTCCGCCGGACCGGCCAGGCCGAAGCGCTCGCGCTCGTCGAGCACGTAGTCGTGCAGCACCTTCCACGTCTCGTTGCGGCGCTCGAGGACGCGCGCCATCAAGGCGTCCAGGTCGCTCTCCTGAGCGCGGGCGCTCGATCCGATGAACGTGAAGAGCACGGCGAGCACGATAACGGTCCACCCCGTCCGTGCCGGCCAGCAGGTAGAATCCACGTCCATGTCAGAAACAGGCGGCGGCCGTCGGGTCTGGGACCTGACCGGATACCAATGGGCGGTCGTGTTCGCCGCGTGGCTGGGCTGGGGCTTCGATGTCTTCGACGGACTGCTGTTCAACTTCGTCGCCCCCAACTGCGTGCCGACGCTGCTCGGGCTGCCCATCGGCACCCCCGAGGCGCGCAGCGCCACCCTCTTCTGGACCGGTGTCCTCACGTCGCTCCTCCTCATTGGCTGGGCCATCGGCGGCACCATCTTCGGCAAGGTCGCCGATCGCCTCGGGCGGACCCGCACGCTGCTGCTCACGATGCTGATCTATTCGGTCGGCACCGCGCTCTGCGCCTTCGCCCCGAACATCTGGATGCTGGCCGCGTTCCGCTTCGTCGCCAGCCTCGGCATCGGCGGCGAGTGGGCCGCCGGGGCCTCGATGGTCGCCGAAGTGGTACCCGAGAAGCGCCGCATCGAGGCCGGGGCGTTGCTCTACACGTCGGCGCCGTTCGGCCTGGGCCTCGCCACCCTGGTCAACTACGTCGTCGCCGGCCGGCTGTTCCCGGATCATCCTGAAGTGTCGTGGCGCTACGTGTTCCTGAGCGGCCTGATCCCCGCCGCCGCCGCGCTCCTGGTGCGGACGTTCGTCAAGGAGCCGGAGCGCTGGGTCGCCAACCAACATAAGACGCCGCCCAAGGTCGCCGAGTTGTTCACGCCGGCGGTGCGCCCGGCGACGATCAGCGGCCTGATCACCGCGTTGACCGCGCTGGTCCTCTGGTGGAGCTGCAACGCGTTCATTCCCGTCGTCGCGAGCGGCCTGGCCAACGTGGAGGCCGCGGCCCGAGGCCTGGCCCGGCCGGCGACGCTGGCGCTCGCCGAGAGCTGGAAGGCGCACGCCACCAACTGGTTCAACCTCGGCGGCCTGATCGGCACGCTGCTGACCGTGCCGGCTGCCAAGTACATGGGTCGCCGGCCGATGTTCGCGATCTATTTCGTCGGCGGCGCGCTGTCGGTGATCGCGGCGTTCGGCTTGCCGCTGGCGCCGGAGACGCGGATCATCATGTACTTCCCGATCGGTCTTACCGTCTTCGGCGTCTTCGGCAGCTTCACGTATTACCTGCCGGAACTGTTCCCGACCCGGCTCCGCGGCACCGGCTCGGGCTTCTGCTACAACATCGGCCGCATTGCCGCCGCCATCGGCCCGTTCCTGGTCGGCGAGATCGGCCGGCGCGGCGGCGCGGCCTCGCTCGAGGCGGCGATGGCCGTCCTCTTCTACGTCGGCTTCGCCGGCTTCCTCGGCTTCATCGGCCTGCACTGGGTCATCGAGACCAAGGGCCGGCCGCTTCCCGAATAGGTTCACTAGGTTCACGCCATGTCCAGCACGACGCTCGCCACCACGGTGCTCGGATCCAGCCGGCTGCTCGAGTCTGGCCGCCTGCGCGGCAAGCGCGTCGGCATCGTCGCCAACCCGGCGTCGATCGATCAGCAGTTCGTTCATGTCGTCGATCGGCTGCTGCGCGCCGACGGAGTCACCCTTGGCGCGATCTTCGGCCCGCAGCACGGGTTCAACGCCGATCTGCAGGAGAACATGATCGAGACGCCGCACGCGGAGAGCGCCGCGCACCGCGTCAAGGTCTTCTCCCTCTACAGCGAGACGCGGGAACCGACGCTGGAGATGCTGGACGGCCTCGACGTGCTCGTCGTCGACCTGCAGGACGTCGGGACACGGATCTACACCTTCATCTATACGATGGCCTATTGCCTGACGGGTGCAGCCAAGGCCGGCATTCCCGTCATCGTCTGCGATCGGCCGAACCCGATCGGCGGCGTCGCGGTCGAAGGGCCGATGCTCGAGCGCGGCTTCGAGTCGTTCGTCGGCCTCTACCCGATCCCGATGCGGCACGGCCTGACCATCGGCGAGTTGGCCCGCCTGTTCAACGACACCTTCGGGCTCGGCGCCGATCTGACCGTCGAGCCGATGAACGGCTGGTCGCGCCAGGCCTACTTCGACGACACCGACGTGCCGTGGGTGATGCCCTCGCCCAACATGCCGACGCTCGACGCCGCCATCGTCTACCCGGGCCAGGTGCTCTTCGAGGGCACCATGCTGTCCGAGGCCCGCGGCACGACGCGCCCCTTCGAGCTCTGTGGCGCGCCATGGCTCGATGCGAACGCCCTCGCCGGCAAGCTCAATGCTTACCGGCTGCCGGGGGCGATGTTCCGCCCCGTCACGTTCGAGCCGACGTTTCACAAGCATGCGAAGACACCCTGCCACGGCGTGCAGATTCACGTGACCGACCGGAGCACCTTCGAGTCGGTGCTGGCGTCGACGGCCGTATTGCACGAGATGCGCCAGATGGATCCGGCGCAGTTCGCATGGCGTCCGCCCCCGTACGAGTACGAGCACCGGCTCCTGCCGATCGACATCCTCGCCGGGACCGCGGCCTATCGCGAGGACATCGAACGCGGCACCGATCCGCGGCGGATGGCGGAGTCGTGGAAGCCGGCGGTCGCCGAGTTCGAACGGCTGCGGCAGCAGTATCGGCTCTACTAGACGCCTGACAGGGACGACCGGCCGGGGCCACGACTCTTGCCCGAAGGACGGATCCGGTCGGCGGGCGTAGACGCCAGGAGGCGGGGCGGGCATTCCTTCGGCGCTCGCGCATCGGCGCGAACGCTCGCACGTGCGCGCTCGCCCGCCAAAGTTCGGCAGTCCGGCAAGGCGCGCTCAGACCGATGTCTGCGCGAAGAGCAGGGTCGCGCAGCATGGCGCGACCTGACGATGACCGTCTGCGCGCGCCTTGCGAGCCGCGGCCACGCCGCTTCGACAGCCTGCTCCATACGGGCGCCGAAAGAACGCCAGCCCGCTGGATACCGGGACTGGGTCGCTGACACGGCTGCCGCCATCTATGGCATTGAAGGCTCATTTCTACTTGTGGAAGACATGCAAGGAAGGTGCGACACATGTCCGCTGCGCTGAGTCGCCTGAAGATCGTTGCGGCGCCTGCTCTGTTCGCGCTCGCCGCACTGGCGATTGTGACCTTGATGTTGTGGCCTCTGCTGTCGGAGACGTTCCACGGCAGACATCAATCCGAGCGGGAGGTAGGCGCCTTCGTCGCCAGTGTGAAGTTGGGTCAAGCTGCCGCGGACGTCGAGCGTGTACTGCGGGAGGGGCGTTACCAAAAATTGAGTGTCAGATCGAAGAAGGACCACGAATGGTGGCTGACTACGCCCTCGCAGCTCGGTGCTTCGGATTGGATCGTCAAGTTGGAGTTCGAAGACAGGCGCGTGGTGTCCGTGCGTGTCGGTTCGAGTGATCAAGCTAACGTCACTCCGTCCCGTGCCCCGGCCCCAAAACACCGATGAGTCCGTCTGTGTCGCGCGGTCGCCATCGGAGTGGTCCACAGACGCCATCGGTGGATGACCTGCCGGGAGTTCGCTGCCACGCGGAACGGCGATGGCGAACCGTTGCTCCGCCTTTCGGACTGTCAGTGACCAAGCCGACGCCCCCTGGCTGGCTCCCGTAGCTCCCGGCAACCTCGAGCGCAGGACGCCCGGGCATCAGCAGGGCGGACATTCGTTCGGCGCTCGTATGGAGCAGGCCGACGCAGCGTCGCGCAGCGGCGTCTCGCAAGACGGGCGGAGGCAGTCAATCACGAGGTCGGGCGATGCTGCGCGACCTTGCCCTGACGCTGACTGCGGCCGGAGCGCGGCTTGCCGGCCTGCGGAACGCGTTCCAGGCGAACGCGCACGATCAGTGGCGTTCGCGCAGACGTGCGAGCGCGGAAGGAATGCCTGCCCCGCCCACGTGGCGTCTCGCCAACGAGGCCCCCGGCCACATGGCGTCTCGCCAAGGAGGCCCACTCGCCCATTCGACGTCGCGCCGGACTACGACTGCGTCTTGGCGAGCCCGGGCGTCTTCTGTTCCTGCTTCGTCGCCGGCACCAGGTGGTTCTCGATCAGGAAGTCGCGGAGGATCGTGAAGGCCTGCTCGGGCGTGCTCGCCGGCTGGAGGGTCTTGAGGTCGTCGGGCGAAATCATGCCCCACTTGGCCATCGGCTCGATGCTCATGACCTCGTTCCAGTAGTCGGGGCCGTAGAGGACGACGGCCAGCTTCTTCGACAGCTTCTGCGTCTGGGCCAGAGTGAGGATTTCGTACATCTCGTCGAGCGTGCCGAAGCCGCCCGGGAAGACCACCAGCGCCTTGGCCAGATAGGCGAACCACAGCTTCCGCATGAAGAAGTAGTGGAACTGGAAGCCGAGGCCCTTGGTCGTGTATTCGTTCAGCCCCTGCTCGAACGGCAGCTTGATGTTCAGGCCGATGCTCTTGCCGCCGGCATCGTGGGCGCCACGATTGGCCGCCTCCATGATGCCCGGGCCGCCGCCCGAACAGACCACGAACCGGTGCATCTCGGTGTCGAGCCCCGCGGTCCACTCGGTCAGCAGGCG
>JBDSLU010000196.1:0-3921 GCA_039916225.1 Vicinamibacteraceae bacterium | reverse complement strand
GCATTCGGCGTAGCGCTCGCGCTCGTAGAGCGCCGATCCCAGGTACCAGCGGCCTTCGTTCCAGTCGGCCCGCAGGGCGATCGCCTGTCGGTACAGCCCGATCGCGTCGTCCATGCGTCCGGCGTCGCGGGCCGCGGCGGCGGCCGCCGACAGGTCGGCGAACGATCTGGACGGTGTCGCCGCCGCGGGGGGCTTTGTCGTGGCCGGCTTCGGTGCCGCTGGCGCCTGGGCCAGGAGCGCCGCGAGAGCCAGCGCCAGGCTGGCCGGCCCGATCACGGCTGATGGCCCGCGCTCGCCGGCGCCGGCTGCGACGGCAGGATCGCGAGAGGCTCGCGTCGTTCGATCGTCTGGCCGGTGGTTTCGTCCGTGACCTTCAGCACCAGCTCGTAGTCTCCCGCGGGCAGCCCGGCCAGGCCGAGTCCGGCGAGCCGGCTCGGTGTGCCGCCGCTGCTGGCGATAATCCCGGGCTCGAGTCGCTTGACCACCGCGCCGCCGGGCCCGATGAGCTGATGCGAGCCCGAGACGCGCGGCGCGCCGGAGGCGTCCTTGCCGGCGCCGAGCACGGTGAACTGGTAGTAGAGCGTGGCACCGGCGGGGAAGGTGCGGCGCGCGATCAGCACCGGTCGCGGCGGCGCCTGCGACCCGAACGACGGCGCCTCGATGGCGTCGGTGAGGATCGGCGTCGTCAGCCGCAGCCCGTTCAGGGCCGGCACCTCGAAGTCGTGGGTGACGCTGCCGATGCGTCCGCTGTTGGCGTCGCGCACGGCGACGCGGGCCTGGTAGCGGCCCGGCTTCAGGTGGAACTCCTGCGCCAGCGGATGCCACGAGTCTGGCCCGAAGCGCGTCGTGTCCGGAAAGGACATCTCGACCTTGCGCTCGTAGCGCTCGGTGGCGTTCGAGCCGAGCTCGGTCGTCAGCATCCGCAGGTCGAGCACGTCGGACAGCTTGCCGCCGGCGCGGCCGAATTCGAAGGCGCGCAGGTCGGCCTCGACCACCAGCATCACCGACGCCTTGTCCGTCGCCGCATCGGCAAAGGCCAGGTTGGCGACCCGCAGCGGGATGGCGCCGATCTCGTACGGCGACTCGGCGGCGCGGTCGATGGCGTCGACGCCGTCCCTGAACCGCGGCGGGGCAGATGCGGCCGCCGTGCCAGCGCCGGCAGCGGCGGCCGGTGTGCCGGGACCGATGCCGCCGGGGTAGTAGCCGCGGCGGGCTCGGACCGTCACGTCCGGCCGGGTCACCTTCACCTCGAGCCGGCGGAACACGCCCGGCTTGGCGTCGCGATCCGGCTGGAAGCCGAGCAGATAGTAGACGCGCGACTCGGCGCCGATCCGCTGCAGGCCGCGACCGAGGTCGTTCTGGTTGCGCACCGAGAAGCCGCCGGTGTTCTGCGCGATCTCGGCGGCGCCCTCCGCACCCAAGGTGATCTCGGCGTTGGCGGCGCCGACGTCGCGCGAGTCGAGCGGACGGCCGCCCTGCTGGGCCTGGGCGTAGCCGGTGCTCGAGACGAGCCCGCGCGCATCGACGAAGTACACGGCGACGTTGGCCCGCCGCGCCGCCTCGATCGCCCGCTTGGCCTCGACGCGCTCCTGATCGGCGATGAACCCCGGCGACAACATCAGCACCGCCTTGCGGCCGCGAACCGCGGAGAGGCCGGCGATGGTGCGCTCGAGCGCCTGCAGCGTCGCGATGTTGCGGGCCGCCGCCTGCTGATAGATCTGGGCGGCCCGCATCAGGATGTCCTGGGCGATGATGCCGATCTGGCCGCCCCGGTTCTCGGGCCGGAAGCCCTGGCTGGTGGCGAGGTTCTCGGCCTCACGACCGTTGAGGCCCGCATTCTTCCAGCGGCGATCGACCTGGTCGGCCACCTGTTCGTCGCTGAACGCGTTGATGCGATACGCCTCGTAGTCGCTCATCTGGTCCGCCGACGGGTCGGGCAGATAGAGCCCGTGCAGGCCGGTCACGATACGGGTCAGCTCGGGCCGGCCGTCGGGCATCCGCGCGTGCCAGCGCAACGCCGTGCCGGGTGCGACCAGGGACACGAGGTCGCCGGGCTGCAGCTCGTGGTCGAGGAACTGCGTGAGCGCGGCCTTGGCCCGGTCGCCCTCGGCCTGGGTCAGGTGGACGTCGTCGAAGAACAGTACGAACGCCCGCCCCGGCACCTCGCCGACGCCGGCGTTGCTGCTGTAGGCGTAGCGGCGGCCAGCGATGGTCGTCGAGGCCGCCGGCGCGTCCGTGGCGACCGACACCCTCTGGAACAGCGAAACGGACTGGGCGCGGCCTTCGTCGCGGACCTCGAAGTCGGTCGCCTTCAGGTCGGTCACCGGCTGGCCGGCCTTGTCGACGACCACGGCGTCCACGATCACGAGGTCGGCGCCGGCCCGGAAGGCCGGCTGGTCGGCCGGCGGCTGCTGGGCCGTGACGAGGGCCGTGAGCGCGGCGGTGCCGGCGACCACCAGCAGCGCTCCGCGGACGGCCAGGCCGGTTCGTCGGGCGGTTCGCAACTCGCGCGTGCTCATGGGATCCAGACTACTGCACGATGGTGAACGTGGTTCGCGACTCGTCTTGTGAGGCTCCCTGGCGGGCGATGGCGCGCAGCTCGTAGGTCCCCGGCGCGAAGCCCTCGGCCGGGAACGTCGCGACACATGTGACGCGTCCGTCCGCATCGGGCGCGTCGAGGGCCGGGGTCGAGCGGCCGACGATGGTCGAGCCCTGCGCGAATTCGATGGTCAGGCTGGGCGAATCGGCCATCGCTTTGTCCGGATACAAGACGACGAACACCGAGATTTTGGATGTCGAGGCCTTGGAAATCGGAACCGACAAGGCGGGCGCGATGCGCATCGGCCCGGCGCGGAAGGGATCCTCGACCGTGTCCGCCTGGTCTCCGGCCTTGTCCAGCCGCTTCACCACCGCTACCGTGCTGATGTCGACCCCAGGCGACTCGGGGAAGACGCGCAGCGGCAGCTGCCGGACGCTGACTTTGTCCGCCTGCTGATCGCGCACGACCGTGGTCAACGTGTAGCGACCGGGAGCCAGCCACAGCTGCCGCTTGAAGACCACATTGCCGTGCTGCAGGGCAGGCAGGTTCTCGAGGGGACCCTCGAGCGGGTAGGTGTTGCTGAGGCGCTCGACAATAGTGCCGCCGGCGTCCTTCACCAGCGCCATCACGTTGAACCTGATGTGGTACTGCTTCGCCTTCTTGTCTTCGTCGACGGCGAGCGACGCTATCGGCACCTCCGCAACCAGCGTGAATTGCCGGCCGCGCGGCGTCTCGTGGAAGCGGAAGGCGCTGGCCTGGAAATCGAAGGCGTGGGGGACCGGGTTCGCCGCCGCGGCCGCGAGCAGCGGCAGCTCGTAGGGCAGGAGCGGGTTGGCCTCGCTCGCCGGCAGCGCGAAGTAGCCGCTGCGCGAGGTGACGTCGAGGCCCTTACGCGCCACCTTGACGTCAATCTTGCGGAAGCGTCCGTCGGCCTCGCCGCTCTGCGGCGCGTAGGCGATCTCGTAATAGCTCGACAGGTCGGAGGTGACCCGATCGAGGCCCTTGCCGAGGTCGTTGGTGTTGGCGATCAGCGCTCCGCCGGTGTCCTCGGCCAATTCGCGCAGCACCGACTGCGTGCTCGACTTGAAGCTCGAGACGACGAGGTCGTCGTTCTGTACTTCGTCCATCGACGTGCCGCCGGCGCCACGCTTGGCCATCGCCTGCTGACTGACCCGGCCGGCCTTGTCGAGCGCCGCGCCGGCGGCGGCGAGATCACGTCCGGTGTCGAGACCTCGCGCATCGATCGCGTAGACGCTGACGTTGGCCCGGTTGGCTTCGCTGATCGTCGCCTGGAAGATCTCCTCGACCGAGCTGGGGACCTGCAGCCCCTCTGAGAACAGCAGGATGGCCTTGCGTCCTTCGAGGCCGCCCTGCGCCTTGGC
>JBDSLU010000195.1:0-22145 GCA_039916225.1 Vicinamibacteraceae bacterium | reverse complement strand
ACGTGCGCTCGCTCTCGGCGAGCGCACGCTCCTGATGGGCATCCTCAACGTCACCCCCGATTCTTTCGCTGACGGCGGCCGCTATCGCGACGCGGCGCACGCCGTCGACGTCGCGCTGTCGCTCATCGCGGAGGGCGCCGACCTTCTCGACGTCGGCGGTGAATCGACCCGTCCTGGCGCGGCGCCAGTCGCCGCCGAGGACGAGCGCCGGCGGGTGCTGCCGGTGATCGAGGCGCTCAGCCGCCAGACGTCGATCCCGATCTCCATCGATACCTACAAGGCCGACGTGGCCGCGGCGGCGCTCGACGCCGGCGCGGTGATCGTCAACGACGTCAGCGGCCTGGCCGGCGATGCGGCCATGGCGGCGACGGTCGCCGGCCGCCGCGCCGCCCTCGTCCTGATGCACAACCGGGGGCGATCGGACGCCATGTACGCCCGCGCCCAGTACGGCGAGGTAGTAGCTGAGGTCGGCGCCGAGCTCGAGGCCGGCGTGGCGCTGGCCGAGGCCGCCGGCGTCGCCCGCGAGCGCATCGTCCTCGACCCCGGCATCGGGTTCGCCAAGCGGGCCGAGGACAGCCTGCGCCTGGTGGCGCGGCTCGACGACGCGGTCTTCGCCGCCCTCGACCGGCCGCTCCTGCTCGGGCCGTCGCGCAAGTCGTTTCTCCGCGTCGGGCTCGGCGACCGGCCGCCCGGCGAGCGGGAGTGGGGCACGGCCGCGGCCGTGACGGCCTGCATCCTGGCCGGCGCCCACATCGTCCGCGTGCACGGCGTCGAGGTGATGTTGCAGGTGGCCCGCGTCGCCGACTCGATCCTGGCGGCGCGCGAAGCCTGACGGCCCGCGTAGGCCCGAACCGAGCCGGTCTGGGCCACCTGGATCAGCGCCGGCGGCCCCGGCGACCGTCGCCCAACGAAACGCCGCACTCCGAAATACAATGCCAGCGTGATTCCGGACGCCTTGAGCGCCCTCGTGCATCGGACGTCGTTCACGTGGTGGGATGCGATCGACATCCTCCTCGTGGCGGTGCTGATCTACGAGGCCCTGAAGCTGATCCGGGGCACCCGCGCCGTCCAGATGGCGGCCGGTTCCGGGATTCTCGTCCTGCTGTTCATCGCCTCGACGACGATGCCCCTGCAGACGGTGAACTGGCTGATCCGCAACATGGTCGGCTACATCGTCTTCGCCGCCATCGTCCTGTTCCAGTCGGACATCCGGCGCGCGCTCGCCCACTTCGGCCGGGCGCCGTTCTTTCGCGTGCTGACCCGGCCCGAGACCGGCAACGAGACAATCGAGGAAGTGGTGGTCGCGGCCAGCACCCTGGCCGGGCGGCGCCAGGGCGCCATCATCGTCATCGAGCGCGAGATCGGCCTGCGCAACTACATCGAGAGCGGCATCCCGCTCGATGCCCAGGTCACCTACGACCTGCTGGTCAGCATCTTCCAGCTGACCGCGCCGCTCCACGATGGTGCCGTCATCATCCAGGAGGGACGGATCGCGGCGGCGTCCTGCTTCCTGCCGCTCACCGTGCAGCCGGCGCTGAGCCGGGAGTTGGGGACGCGGCACCGTGCCGCCATCGGCCTGACCGAAGAGAACGATGCGGTGGCGGTGATCGTCTCGGAGGAGAGCGGCTTGATCTCGATCGCGCTCGACGGCACCATCGAGCGCGGCCTCGGCCCGACCGATTTGCGCGCCCGCCTGAAAGTGCTGGTCGTGCAGCGACGGACCACCGCGGCCCCGGTCCGGGCCCGAGCGTAGAGAACCGATGGCCTATCATCCGTTCCGCCACCTCGGGCTCAAGGTCCTCTCGATCGCGCTGGCCGGCGCGATCTGGCTGACCGTCGGCGATCAGCGGGCCATCGAGCGGACGATGCGCGTGCCGCTCGAGTACCACAACCTGCCCGGCAACCTCGAGCTGATGGCCAGCCCGCCCGACACCGTCGAGGTCCGGCTGCGCGGCCCCTCCGGTACCATCGGCCGGCTGCTGCCGGGCGAAGTCGTGGCCGTGCTCGATCTCACCGCGGCGCGACCGGGGACGCGGCTCTTCCACATGCTCGCTGACGAAGTGCGGGTCCCCTACGGGGTCGGCGTCTCGCAGGTGAACCCGGCGGCGCTGCCGCTGACGTTCGAGCCCTCGGCGTCGCGCTCGGTGCCGGTGGTGCCGGTCGTCGACGGCGAGCCCGCCGCCGGCTACCGCGTCGGCCGCATCCTGTCGTCGCCCGAGCAGGTCACCGTGATCGGCCCGACCAGTCACGTGGCCAGCGTCACGAGCGCGACGACCGAGGCGGTGTCGGTGGGCAACGCCACAACCACCGTCGTCGATCGCGTGGTCATCGGCGTCGCCAACGAGCTGGTGCGACTCAATCAGCCACAGAGCGCCAACGTCTCGGTCGAGATCGTGCCGGTCGCCGAGGACAAGCGCGTCGCCGACGTGCCGGTGGCGACCCGTGGTCTCGGCGAGGGGCTGTCGTCGCGCATCGAGCCGGCTTCGGTCGTCGTGGTGCTGCGCGGGGCGCGCGCCCGGCTGCTGCCGCTGACGACGGCGACCGCCTACGTCGACGTCACCGGCATGGCGCCAGGCCGCTACGATCTGCCGGTCAAGATCGATCCGATTGCCGACGTGCAGGTGGCCGCGACCCAGCCGGCGACCGTCGCCGTGCGTATCCGCTAGCGGCCTGGACGGCCAAGAGGACTCGAGGACATGAGCAAGCTGTTTGGAACCGATGGTGTGCGCGGGGTAGCCGGGACGGCGCCGCTCGATCCGGCGACCGTGACCCGCCTCGGCGCGGCCCTCGTCCGCGTCCTGCCGCATCGCGGCGGCGGCCGCGTGCTGGTCGGCCGCGACACGCGCGAGTCGGGTGACTGGATCGAGCAAGCCTTGGCCCGCGGCGTCGCCAGCCAGGGCGCGCAGCTCGTGTCGACGGGGATCGTGCCGACGCCTGCCGTGGCCTACCTGACCGGCTCGCGCGACTTCGACGCCGGGCTGGTCATCTCGGCGTCACACAACCCGTTCCAGGACAACGGCATCAAGATCTTCTCCGGGCACGGCCAGAAGTTCGCCGAGGCGCAGGAGCGCGACATCGAGGTGCTGGTCGCCGATGCGACGTTCCGCGTCGATCTCGACACGCCGGCGGCGGTGACCCGCGAGGATCTCGTCGACGCCTATCTCGGGCACGCGCGGGCGATGCTGCCGTCGACCGGCGCGCTGGCCGGCGCGCGCATCGGCCTCGACTGCGCCAACGGCGCCACCGCCACGGTGGCCCCGCGCCTCTTTCGCGACCTCGGCTTCGACGTCTCGGTGATCGGCGCCGAGCCCGATGGCCGCAACATCAATCTCGAGTGCGGCTCGACGCACCCGGAGTGCCTGTCGGCGCTGGTCCAGAAAGAGAACCTGCGTTTCGGCGTCGCCTTCGACGGCGACGGCGATCGGGCCATCCTGATCGACGAACACGGCAAGGTGGTCGACGGCGATGCCGTGCTCTACCTGTGCGCCAAGCACATGCGCGCCGGCGGCCGCCTCAAGGGCCACGCCATCGTCGCCACCGTGATGAGCAACATCGGCCTCGAGATCGCCTTGAAGGACGCCGGCATCGGCATGCTGCGCTGCCCGGTCGGCGACAAGTACGTGATGGAGGAACTGGTGCGCCGCGACCTCGCCCTCGGCGGCGAGCAGTCGGGCCACGTGATCTTCTCGGAACATCTGTTCACCGGCGATGGCATCGTCACTGCCCTGGCCGTCGTCCGGGCGATGGTCGAGACCGGGCGCGAACTGTCGGCGCTCGCCGGTGAGCTCGTCACCTACCCGCAGGTGCTGGTCAACGTGCGGGTCAAGGAAAAGCGCGCGCTCGACAGCGTGCCGGCGATCAAGACGGTGACGGACGCGATCGAGACCAAGCTGACCGGGGCCGGCCGGCTCCTGATCCGCTACTCGGGGACCGAGCCGCTGCTGCGCATCATGATCGAGGGCAAGGACCAGCACGAGATCCAAGCCTGGGCCGAGGAGATCGCGTCCGCCGTGCGGACGCATCTCGCCTGATCGAGCGAGCCGCCCCGCGATGGTCAATCTCAGCGTCAACGTCAACAAGGTCGCCACCTTGCGCAACTCGCGCGGCGGACGCCTGCCCAGCGTCCTCGACGCGGTGCGGACGATCGTCGACGCCGGCGCGCCGGGCATCACGGTGCACCCGCGGGGCGACGCCCGGCACATCACGCGGCAGGACGTCCTCGACATCGCCGCCGCGCTGGCGCCGCTGCGCGGGCAGGTCGAGTTCAACATCGAAGGCGACATCCGCCCCGACCTGATGGCCCTGGTTCACCAGGTGCAGCCGGATCAGTGCACGCTGGTGCCGGTTCTGGTCGGCGAAGTGACCAGCCAGGGCGGCTGGCCCATCGACACGCCGATCGAGTCGCTGCGTGGGACCATCGCCGGCCTGCGCGCGGCCGGCATCCGCGTCAGCCTGTTCATCGACCCCGATCCGGCGGCGGTGCGCTGGGCCGCCGAGCTCGGCGCCGACCGCGTCGAGCTGTTCACCGAGCCGTTCGCCCAGGCCTTCGAGGCCGGGCCCGAGGCCACCGACGCGGCCATGCACGACTGTACCGCCGCGGCCGAGACGGCGCACCAGCTCGGGCTGGGGGTCAACGCCGGGCATGACCTCGACCACCGAAACCTTGTACGCTTCCGGGAGCTGCCGCATCTCGACGAGGTGTCGATCGGTCATGCGCTCGTCAGTCGGGCGCTGTTCGATGGCTTGACGGCCACCGTGCGGGCATATCTGGACGTGCTTCGATGACGAAGGAATCGGTGGCGCTCGGCGTTGCGGGCGTCCTGTTCGGCTTTCTGACCGGGTGGATCATCGGCGCCCAACAGGGCCGGCCGGCGCCCACCCCGCTGGCTGCCGGGGCCCCGGCGGCTGCCGCCGGCGCGCCGACCGGCGGCGCTCCGGCGGGGCAGGCGCCCGCCGAGACGCCCAAGCTCGATCAGGGCAAGATCGACGCCCTGCGCAAGACCGCCGCCGACAACCCGCGCGACGCCAAGGTGCGCGCCGAGATCGGCAACGCCTACTTCGACGCCGAGCGCTACCCCGAAGCGATTACCTGGTATGAAGCCGCGCTCGGCCTCGATGAGAAGAACGTCGACGTGTCGACCGACCTGGGCGTGAGCTACTACTACGCCAACCAGGCCGATCGGGCGCTGGCGCAGTTCGAGCGCTCGCTGCAGCTCTCGCCCAAGCACACCAAGACGATGCTGAACATCGGCGTCGTCCGGGCCTTCGGCAAGCAGGACCTCAGCGGTGCCGCGTCGATCTGGCAGCAGGTCGTCGACATCGCCCCCGAGAGCCGGGAGGGCCAGGCAGCCAAACGGATGATCGAGGCGGTGCGCTCCGCCCATCCCGACGCGCCCGCGGGCGCACCGGGCGCCGGTGTGCCCGGCGCCAGCGGCGCCACACGGCCGCAGGAGGGCGGCGGCTCATGATCCGCTGGGTTCTCAACGTCATCGTCCTGCTGCTCCTCATGCGGCTGGCCCTGCGCTTCGTGCTCGGCCTGTTCCAGGGGCTCGCCGAGCCGAAGGGCAGCGCCACATCGGGCGGGGCCGCGACCGGTGGACGCACCCCGATCGCCGGCGCGCTGGTCCGCGATCCGGTCTGTTCGACCTACATTCCGCGCGATTCGGCGATCGCCGTCCGCGTCGGCGCCGAGACGCGCTACTACTGCTCGACGACGTGCCGCGACAAGGATGCCGAGGCCGGCCGCGCCCAGGCGCGCGTGGGACGGGCCGCTCATGGCTAGCGGCGACCGCACCGAGGCGCAGTTGCGCGAGGACATCGTCGAGCTCGGGCGGCGCCTGTGGGCGCGCGGGTTCGTCGCCTCGAACGACGGCAACATCAGCGTCCGCCTCGACGGCGATCGTGTCCTGACCACGCCGACCAACGTGTCGAAGGGGTTCATGACCACCGACATGATGGTGGTCACCGATCTTGCCGGCCGCAAGATCGCCGGCGAGCGCAACGCCTCGTCCGAGCTGAAGATGCACCTGGCCGTCTACGAGCTGCGGCCCGATGCCCGGGCGGTGGTGCACTCGCACCCGCCGCTGGCCACCGGGTTCGCGGTCGCCGGCGTCGCCCTCGACAAGGCGGTGCTCGCCGAGGTGATCTGCACGCTCGGCAGCATTCCCATCGCCGACTACGCGACGCCGTCGACGGCGGAACTGCCGGCGGCGGTGGCCAAGTACATCAAGGCGCACGACGGGCTGCTGCTCGCCAATCACGGGGCGTTGACGGTCGGCAGCGATCTCTTCAATGCCTATTACAAGATGGAGACCATCGAGCACTTCGCGCAGATCAGCCTGGTCGCGCGGACGCTCGGCGGCGAGCGCGTGCTCTCCCGCGACGAAGTGCACCGGCTGCAGGGGCTGCGCTCGATGTACGGCATCGCCGCGCCGGCCCCGATCTGCACCGACGCGCCGGCGACGGCGGGCGGTGGCGAGACGTGCCAGGTGGTGCAGGCGCCGGTGACCGACGGTCCCCGGCTGGTGCGGGACACGGGCTTCGGATCCGCCCCGCGCGGCCAGGGCGCCGCCGCCGGCGCCGGAACGAGCCCGACCGGGGACGCGGAAATTCGGCTAACATACCGCCAACTCGCGGCCCTCATCGAGGACGCCGTGCGTACGGTCGGTTCAGGAGGCTCAGATGGGTGAAGCGTTGGGCATGGTCGAGACCAAGGGTCTGGTCGCGATGATCGAGGCCGCGGATGCCATGGTCAAGGCTGCCAAGGTGACGTTGGTCGGCTGGGAGAAGATCGGGGCCGGCTACGTGACCGCCATGGTCCGCGGCGACGTGGCTGCGGTGAAGGCCGCCACCGACGCCGGCGCGGCGGCGGCCCGGCGGGTCGGCGAGCTGGTGTCGGTGCACGTAATCCCGCGGCCGCACGCCAACCTCGAAGACATCCTCCCGATCGGCAAGGCGGCGAAGTAGGACGCCGGCCCGGCCAACCCCTGGGTTGGACTGGGCGATTCCCATGCTGCTCGCCCGCGTCACCGGCACGGTCGTCGCCACCCGCAAGGACGAACGCCTCGTCAGCCGCAAGCTGCTGGTCGTCCGGCCCGTCGACCCGACGGGCAAGGCCGAGGGCTCGTCGCTCGTCGCCGTCGACTCTGTCGATGCCGGCGTCGGCGAACTGGTGCTGATCGTCAGCGGCAGCTCGGCCCGGATGGCCACGGGGATGAAGGACTGCCCGGTGGACGCGGTCATCGTCGGCATCGTCGACGAGGTTTCGACGCCCGGCTGACGCCGGCGTCCTCTGTTCCTGACCATGCAGGTGGCTCGCGTCGTCGGGACCGTCGTCTGCGCCCACAAGGACGAGCGCCTGTCCGGCGTCACCCTGCTGCTGATCCAGCCGCTGGCCAAGGACGGCACGCCGTTCGGCCGCACCCTGGTGGCGACCGACGCGGCCGGCGCCGGCGTGGGCGAGGACGTGTTCTTCGTGCGCGGCGCCGAGGCCTCCTTCCCGTTCCATCCCCGCACCGTGCCGACCGATGCCTCGATTGTCGGCATCGTCGACTCGGTGTATACCTGACGACGAGCCACCTGGATGCAGATCGCCATGGTCGTCGGCACCGTCGTCGCCACCAAGAAGCACCCCGCCCTGGAAGGCGCCAAGCTCATGCTCGTCCAGCCGCAGACGCCTGAAGGTGAGCCGCGCGGCCCGGTCCTGTTGTCCATCGACTCGGTCGGCGCCGGCATCGGCGATCTCGTGCTCGTCGTGATCGAAGGCAAGGCGGCCGGGGACGCGCTGGGTCGCCGCGGCGCGCCGGTCGACGCCGCGATCGTCGGGATCATCGACTGCGTCGACGACGTCGGCATCGTCGATGCCGTACCGGTGCACGCGGCATGACCGAAGACGATCTCCGCGCGCTCGTCCGCCAGGCGGTGGCGCGGCATCTCGGTGCCGGCAGCGAATCGGCCACCGGCGGTGCGTCGCCCGCCCCCCCCGCTCCCGGCGTGCATCCCAGCTTCGGACGCTATCTGCTGCCGCGCGAGCCCGGGAGCGATGGCGCCTGTCTCATCGAACCCACGGTGAAGTGCAATCATTGCGGCTTCTGCCAGTCGCACGGCTTCTGAGCCGATCCGCCCCCGTCCCCCATGTCGCAACCGAGAGTTCTCGTCACCCGACTGCTTCCGGAGAAGCCGCTCGACCTGCTGCGCACGCATTGCGCCGTCGACCTCTACGACAAGCACGACCCGATGCCGCGCGCGCTCCTGCTCGAAAAGGTCGCCAAGGTCGACGCGATCATCTGCCTGCTGACCGACCCGATGGATCGCGGGATCATCGAGAAGTGCTACACGGTGCGGGCGATCTGCGACGTCTCGGTCGGCTACAACAACGTGGACATCGCGGCGGCGCGCGAGCAGAAGATCTGGGTGACGCACACGCCCGACGTGCTGACCGAGGCGACCGCCAACCTGACCTGGGCGCTGATCCTCGGCGCCACGCGGCGCGTTGCCGAGGGCGATCGGCTGATCCGGCGCGGCGGGTGGACCGGCTTCCGCTTCGACTTCCTGCTCGGCAGCGACCTCGCCGGCAAGCAGATCGGGATCATCGGCATGGGCCGGATCGGCCAGGCCGTGGCGCGGCGCGCCCTGGCCTTCGGCATGGCCGTCGCCTACCTGCCGAGCGCGCGCAAGCGCAAGCGGCCCAACTCGCGCTTCGATGACGGCCTGCGCGCGACGCCCATGCCGTTCGACGAGCTGATGCGGACCTCCGACGTCGTCGCCTTGCACTGTCCGCTGACGCCCGAGACGCATCACCTGATCGACGAGCGGGCGCTGTCGCTGATGAAGGAATCGGCCTACCTGGTCAACGTGGCGCGCGGCCCGGTGGTCGACGAGGTGGCCCTGGCCAAGGCGCTCCGCGAGCGCCGCATCGCCGGCGCCGGGCTCGACGTGTTCGAGAACGAGCCGACCGTGCACGCCGACCTGCTCCATCTGGAGAACGTCCTGCTGCTGCCGCACATCGGCAGCGCCACCGTCGAGACGCGCACGGCGATGGCCCAGCTCGCCGTCGACAACTGCCTGGCGGTCCTCCAGGGCCGGCGTCCGCCGACGCCGGTGCCCGAGCTCACCGACCTGCCCATCTACTCGTGACGCGCGCGGTCGCGGGCCTCGCGTCGCCCGTTCGCGGCCCTCGGGGCGCGCCGACCGCGGCGTACGTCGACGCCATCATGAAGCGCATCGGCGCCGGCATCCGTGACCTCGGCCTGCCGGCCATCGAGAAGATCTCGGAAGAGCAGTCCGGCACGGCGTTCCACGTGCTGATCGCGACGATGCTCTCGGCGCAGACGCGCGATCCGGTCACCCTCGACGCGTCGACGCGACTGTTCGCGACGGCGCCGACGCCGGAGACGATGGTCGCGCTGTCCGAGGCGCAGATCGAGAAGCTGATCTACCCGGTCAGCTTCTATCGCAACAAGGCCGTGCACGTCCGCGCCACCTGCCGACAGCTGCTCGACGAGTTCGGCGGCGTCGTGCCGTCGACGATGGCGGAGCTGCTCACGCTGCCCGGCGTCGGCCGCAAGACCGCCAACCTGGTGCGGATCGTGGCCCACCGGCGCCCCGACAGCATCTGCGTCGACACCCACGTCCATCGCATCGCCAACCGGTTCGGCTGGGTGCGGACGCGGATGCCCGAGCAGACCGAGCGCGCGCTCTACGAAGTGACGGCGAAGAAGTGGTGGGCGCGGCTCAACCTCTACCTGGTCACCTGGGGCCAGCACGTCTGCAAGCCCGTCTACCCGCTGTGCCCGCGCTGTCCCATCCTCGACCTGTGCCCGCGCATCGGCGTCACCCAGGTGGGGAAGGGAGGGAACGGAGGGTAGGGAGGGTAGGGAGGGAACCGGATTCACAGGAGCAACGGAGAAACGGAGGACGAACGGAACGGTGATCTTTGGGCTTTCCCAGACACGCGTCCGTTCACGATCTCCCTCCGTTCGTCTCAGTTCCTCCGCTCCTCCTGTGAGAATGTTCTCGTCCCCTCCGTTTCCTCCGTTTACTCTCTCGGTCGCCACGCGAAGCGCCGCCGCGACCGGGTAGAATCGCCTCATGCGCAACGCGCTCGTCCTGATCTGCGCCCTCGGTTTGGGGGGCGTCGCAGCCGCTCAAGCGCCGAAGCCCGCTGCGCCTCCCGCCGCCAAGCCGGCGCCTGCCGCGGCCAAACCGCCGGCGGCTGGAGCCGCCGCTCGGGCGAAGGCCGGCGCGACGCCGGTGTTCCGCATCGAAACGGCCAAGGGCACGATGGTCGTCGAGACCTACCCGACCGACGCGCCGAAGTCGTTCGAGCACATCCTCGCGCTGGTCAAGAGGCGGTTCTACAACGGCCAGGCGGTGCATCGGGTGGTCGCGGGGCAGGCCGTGCAGTTCGGCGATCCGCAGTCGCGCAACATGATGCTGGTCGACTGGTGGGGCCGCGGCCCGAACAGCGGCAGCGGCAGCCCGATCGGCGTCAGCGAAGTGTCGAAGACGCGCCAGCACCGCCGCGGCACGGTGTCGATCGCCAACGCGGGCTCGCCGGCGGCAGGCGACAGCCAGCTGTTCATCGCGCTGCGCGCCGTCCCCAAGTGGGACGGCCACTACACGATCGTCGGCCAGGTCACGTCCGGGCTCGAAGTCGCCGACAAGCTGGCCCGTGGCGACAAGATCACCGCCGTCACTGTCACCGGCGCTCCATAGACCGCGGCCCGCCGTAGTGACGCCCGCACGAGCGGCGGCGGCTAGGCCCGCTCGAGTCGCAGGAAGCGCGCGGCGTTGCCGTAGAAGATGTCGCGACGCTGCGCCGGCGTCAGGAAGCTGGCCGAGTCGATCGCCTCCACCGCCAGGCCGATCGCCTCGGGACAGTACATCTGATCCGACCCGAACAGGATGCGCGTCCCCAGCCCCGCCCGCACCAGAGCGTGCAGGTAGGCGTGGAACTCGGCGCGCGGCAGGAGCCAGTCGATGGCGCCGAGATCGGTGTAGACCTGCGGATAGACCATCAGCAGCGCGATCGTCTCCTGCAGATACGGCCAGCCGCCGTGCATCAGGTTCAGGCGCAGCTTCGGATGGCGGTTGAGCGCCTCCTCGAGCACCGTGGGGTTGCCGAGGGCGACGCGGAATCCGCGACAGCACGCGTCCTGCGAGATGCCGGGCGGGCCGATGCCCATGTGCACCGCCACCGGCACGTCGAGCTCCTCGGCCAGGGCCAGATACGGCTGGTAGACCGCGTCGCTCAAGCTGAGGCCGGCGTATTGCGCGGTCACTTCGCCGAGGACGTGGAGCCGCTTCTGGCTGAATGCCTCGCGCAGCACGCCGATCGGCGGCAGCGGGATCTCGGTCGAGCCGCGGACGCCGGCGCCGGCGAGGATGCGATCGGGCGCGGCCTCGCGCCACGCCGCAGCCGCCGCCAGGCGATCGCCGTCGCCGCCGCTGACGATGCCGGTGACGATGTTGAGGCGCTGCATCTCGCCGAGGCAGGCCCGCATGTGCGCCGCGCCGTCGGCCACGCCGGGCGGCTTGCCGGTCACCGGGTTGAGCAGCGTCGCGGCGAGAGCGCCGTCGGCCGGATAGGCGTGCAGGTGGACGTCGATGATTGGGGCGCGCCGGACGGCCGGGCGTGCCGGGCCTGATCGGGTGGGCGCCTGAGCCTGCGCCGTTGCAAGAAATCCGCCCGGGGCGAGCGTCGCCAAGCTCGCCAGGCCGCCGCCTGCTGTCACCGCTTCGAGGAACTGTCGTCGTCGCATGCGACGAACATATCTCCCCGATGGCGGGCCGCTGTCCTGAAACTGCGCTTACTCCAGCCGGCCGGGAGCGGCGAGCGCGAGGTCGTGCAGGGGCTCGGTCGCCGGTGCGGGACGGCGAACGCCACGCCTGTCTCGGAGCTCGCCCGGCGTCACGCCGAATTCCCGGCGGAAACGGGCGGTGAAATGGCTGGCCGCCTTGAAGCCGACGTCGAGCGCGATCGCCTGGGTCGGACGATCGGTGCGCTCCAGCAGTTCGCGGGCGCGGGCCAGGCGGCGCGTCATCACGTAGCGGAACGGCGTCGTGCCGATCGTTGCGGCAAAGGCGCGGGCGAAGTGCGCCGGGCTGGTCGCCGCGACCGCAGCCAGCGCTGTTACGTCCAGATCGTCGTCGAGGCGGCTCTCCACGTAGTCGCGCAGACGGCGGACCACGTGTGCCGCCAGCCGCTCGCGGCCGGGACGGGCGTCGGCGCGCCCGTCCGACCGCCGCGCCAGCGCCTGCAGGGCCTCGCGCATGACCTGATCGGCGAGCAGCCGGCCGCCTGGCGCGTCGCTGACGGCTGCGCGCCACAGGCCGACGAGCCGGGCCATCAGCCGCGGATCGCGGAACGTCTCCTCGTGCCGGATGCAGACGCGTCCGCCACCTGCCTCGGTGAACTCGTCCACCCGCGCCGTGGGGATGGTCATCGCCAGGACGCGCGCCGGACCGTCGGCGATGAACTCGGCCGCGGTGTCGGGCGGCGCCGCCAGCATCACGCCCGGCGACATCGCCAGCCAGCGCGGCTGCCGATTGAAGCCGACCTGCAGCAGCGGCGGCGGCTGGAGCATCAGGTTGATCGCCACTTCCGGCGCGGCGGGGTCGACCACCGCGCCGGCCGGCGGGCAGACGTGGATCAGGTGCACCGGTCCGATCGCGATGATTCGCGGCGCGTCGAGTTGCGCGATCGCCATCGCTCCCTGTGTGCTGCTAGACCTTGCGCAGCTTGGTCACGCGTCCCACTTCGACCCACTCCACCACGAAGATGTTGCCGTCGTGGTCGAAGCAGGCGCCGTGCGGGCAGATGAACCGGCCGGGGATGAACTGCTCGCGCGGCCCGCGGCGCAGCGGGTTGTTCCACTCCGGATCCTGCGAGTCCCCGAGGTGCGCGACGATGGCGTTGCTCTTGTCGAGCAGGGTGACGCGGCCATGCAGGTCGGGGACGACGACCAGGCCCTTGTGCTCGTCGAAGTGGCAGGGGAGCCGGAAGCCCGGGATGAAGTCGATGTGCTGGCCGTCGAGCGTGAAGCGCTGCAAGCGGTTGTTGCGTCGATCGGCGACGACAAGGGTCGGTGACGCGCCACGCGTGTCCATCCAGATGCCGTGCGGCTCGATCAGCTTGCCCGGCTCGGAGCCGCGTCCGCCGAAGGTCCGAATGTGCTTCGCCTGGGCGTCGTACTGGTTGATGTAGAACGAGCCGTAGCCGTCGGCGACGTAGACGTCGCCGTTTGGCGCGATCGCCACGTTGGTCGGGTTGTATTTCGCCGGCGTCCCGTCCGCGGCCGGCTTGTAGCCATCGACGGCCGGCGGCGCGTCGATGCTCCAGACGACCTCGCCCTTGAGCGTCGTCTTGACCACCGCCGCTTGCTTGCCCGGTTGCGGCGTCATCTTCGGGTTGGCGGCGTTCGCCGTGAGGTAGAGGTACTCGTCCTTGCCTTCGCGCCGCAGGTGCAGGCCGTGCGCGACGCCGCGGAACTCCTTGCCCCACGAGCGGACGAAGCGACCCTTCTGGTCGAACACCACGACCGTGTCGGGGCGCTCGCTGGTCGCGTGCACGGTGTGGTGCACGTACATGTGCCCTTGGGCGTCCTGCACCACGCCGTGCGTGTTGCCCCAGGCGAGCCCGGCCGGCAGCTGGCCCCAGTCGTGTTCGGCCTCGTAGGCATAGGCGCCGGTGCCCATCACCGGTTTCTTCGAGCCGGCCTTGTCCTGCAGGCCGAGGAGGAGCGGCGAGACGAGCGGTGCGGCCGCGGCCGTGTGGAGGAACTCGCGTCGGGTGCTGGTCATGTCGATCCTCGTGTCAGGCGAAGAGTGCCAGGTGTGGCTTGCCGACGCCGTCGCGGGTGACGTAGATCGGCCGTTTCTCGGCGACGTAGGCGGTATCGGGCGGGATGCCGAGCGCATGGTAGATCGTGGCGTGCAGATCCTCGATGCCGATCGGGTGCTCGATGGTGGTGCACGGACGCTCGTCGGCGGTGCGCCCGTAGACGAAGCCCTTCTTGATGCCGCCGCCGAACATCAGGACCGAGCCGGCGGCCGTGAAGTGCCGGTGCATGCCGTAGTGGCGGATGTCGGTCATCACGGCGGGCATGTCGATCGCCTGGTCTTTCACTTCCTTGCCGACCTTGCCCTCGGTGACCGCGTCCCGCCCGAACTCGCTGGCCAGCACGACGAGCGTGCGATCGAGCAGGCCGCGCGTCTCGAGGTCGCGGATCAGCGCCGCCACCGGCGCGTCGATCATCGCCTTCATGTCCGTGGCGTGCTCGTGGCCGTGCTCGTGCGTATCCCAGTGGACGAACGGGATGTACTCGGAGGTCACCTCGACGTAGCGGGCGCCGCCTTCGATCAGCCGGCGGGCAAGCAGGCAGCCGCGGCCGAAGCGCGACGGGCCGTAGGCGTCGCGGCTGCCGGCGGCCTCGAGTGAGACGTCGAAGGCCTTGGCCGCCGGTGAGGACAGCAGGCGATCGGCGGCGTCGACCGAGCGCGCCAGCGATTCGCGCTGGAACTCGCCGGCGTTGCGGTGCACCGGATCGTCGGCCAGCAGCGCCTGATAGAGCTGACGGCGGCTGCGGAAGCGGGCCGCGGTGACCGCCTTGGGCGGCTGTACCGCCGAGGCCGCGTCGCGCGGATCGACGATCAGGAACGGGCCATGCTCGGCGCCGAGGAAGCCGGCCGTGTGGAACGCCTTGAGCGTGCCGATCTCGCCGGCGCCCTCGACGGTCTGGCCGATGGCGACAAAGGCCGGCATGTCCGCGTTGCGCGGCCCCAGCGTCCGCGAAATCATCGAGCCGAGGTGTGGCATCGCCATCGGCTGCGGCGGAATGTAGCCGGTGTGCCAGTGGTACTGATGGCGCGAGTGCAGGATGAAGCCGAGGTCGGCGGCGGTGAAGCCGCGGAGGACGGCGCCGCGATCGATGACCGAGCCGATCTGCTCGAGGCCGGCGGTGAACTTGATGTCATCGACGGCGGTGTCGATCGCCGGAAAGGTGCTGAGCACCTGATCGTGGCGCACGCCGGGGGCGAACGGGGTGTAGCGCTTCGGATCGAAGGTCTCGGTCTGGGCCATGCCGCCGGCCATCCACAGCACGATGACGGCGTCGGCGGTGGTCTTCCCTGGCCCCGTGTTCGGCCCTGCCGGCGACGCGCGCAGCACCGGCGCGCGGCCGGTCAGTGCGGCCAGCGTCGCCGCGGCCGTCGCGCCCATGAAGCCGCGGCGGCTGACGCTGCGGTAGATGGCGCGCTCGTCGGGGGTGAGATCGTCGAGTTCGTGCATGGCCAGTGTTCCGAGCTAGTCGAGGATCTGGAACTCGGGCGTCATCAGCACCGCCCACAGGAGATCGGCGAGGCCGTCGGCTGATGGGCGCGTGCCGGCGTCGGAGCCGCGCAGTGCGGCCACCGCGGCGGTGCGCTCCGCAGGACGCGGCGGTCGTCCGAGCGCGTGCCGGAAGACACGATCGACGGTGGCGTCGACGGTGGACAGCGGCGCCGCGGCCGGCAGGGGTGCGCCCGGTGCCGCCGGCAGCAGCCGATCGAGGTTCGGCGCCACGTCGAAGACGTAGAAGCGCAGCGCCGGGTTGAGGGTCGACCCAATCTCACTGCGCGGGTTCTCGATGCCGATGGAACCGCGGAAGCGCGTGAAGCCACGCCCGGCGACGTCGTAGACGACGACCGATGGGTTGCCGACCCGGATGCCGCCGCCGCGCGTGCCGGGCATCAGCAGCGGGCCGACGCCAGACCGGATCCCCGCGCCATCGACCGGCTTCAGATCCGTGAGCGGCGTGGTGCCGCTCGGGCCGATCAGCTCGACGTCGCCCCAGGCCGGCAGCAGCGCCTCGGGGAGATTCGAGCCGGTGTCCTCGACGACCAGCCACAGGCGCGTGGCGCCGCTGACGTCGGCGTCGAAGGCCACCGGCACCGCGTTGCGGCCGGCCACGGCGCGCGTGTAGCGGCTGACGGGGTCGGCCGGCAGCTCGCCGAGCATCCGCCGCGCACCGCGCGCCAGCCAGCGCGAAAGCACCTCGCCGTTGGTCAGCTCCAGCGCTTGCAGCGTCGTCGCATCGGTGGCCCGGATCGACGTCACCTGATCGCGGATCGGCCGGCCGAGCGCGCGCGTCATCGTCGTCGACGCCGTCCGCCACTCGCGGGCCTGGATGCCGGCCGAGGTTGGCTGCGAGGGCGGTGGCGTTGCCGGATCGCGCTTCGCCGGCGGCCCTGACGGCGCCGGCAGCGGCGCCACGCTCCACTCGCCGGTAATCGATCCGATGGCGTCGGCGAACTGTTCGGCGCTGAGCCGGCGAACCTCGGGGCCGCGGAAGACGTAGCCGCGCGCCGGTGGTTCGGCGTCGCGGCGGACCGCCGGCAACTGGTAGGCATTGGACGATACGATCGTCCCGATCAGGTGCCGGATGTCGTAGCCGTGCTCGGCGAAGTCGGCGGCGAGCCAGTCGAGCAGCGCCGGGCTCCACGGTTCGCCGTCCATCTCGTCGACGACGGCGACGATGCCGCGCCCCATCAGCCGCTGCCAGACGCGGTTGACCAGCGTGCGCGGCAGCCGGCCCAGTGTCGGGTCGGTGAACGTCGCCGCGGCGGCGGCGCGGCGATCGGCCAGCGAGCTCGATCGCGGTGTCCGCGCAAAGCCGGGAAAAATGAAGCCTGGTCCGGTCCGGCGATCCTGCGGCAGGTCGCAGCGGAACAGCTGCAGCGAGTCGTCGGGCGAGAAGTAGGCGGCGAGGCCGTAGGCTTCTTTCAGCTTCCACTTGTTGACGAAGCTGTCGTGGCACGACGCGCACTTCAGGTTGACGCCGAGGAAGACCTGCGACGTGTTCTGCGCCGCCTGCATCCACGGCGTGACCGCAGCGCTCGTTTCTCCGCGCCAGTTGACCCCGGTCACGAACCCGGCCGGGTCGTCGGGCAACGCCGGGTCGATCAAGGCGGCCACGAAGCGGTCGTAGGGCCGGTTCTCCTGCAGCGCGCGCAGCAGCCACGGTGTGATGCTCTTGCGGCCCGCGTCCTCGGAGAAGTAGCTGACGCCGTCCTCGTTGCGGAGCAGGTCGTTCCAGAACGAGATCCAGTGCTCGGCGTAGCGCGCATCGTCGGCGAGCAGCGTCTGCGTCAGCCGCGCGCGCTTGTCCGGCGCCGGGTCGTCGACGAATGCCTGCAGCTGCTCCGGCGTCGGTAGCAGGCCCCACACATCGAGGTAGGCGCGGCGGGCGAAACGCGCGTCGTCGATCAGAGTGGGCGTCGCCTGGTGGTTCGCTCGAAGGTAGCTCGCCACCAGCCGATCGGCGGGCTGCCGCCACGCCGGCCAGGTCACTGCCGGAACGGCCGGCCGGGTCAGGGTCAGCGGTGCCACCCACGGCGCCGGCGCGGGCGGCCCCGATGCCGTCGCCCGCACGCCTTCGTCGATCCAGCGCGCAATCAGCGCGATCTCGGCGTCGGGCAGCGGATCGTCGTCCTTGGGCATGGGCTCGTCCTCGACGCCTTTCAGGCGTTTGACGAGCATGCTGTCGGCGCTGCGGCCGGGGTGGACGATCGGACCGTCCTTGCCGCCGTCGAGGATGTCGGCGTAGGCCTCGAGGGCCAGGCCGCCCTTGCGCTTCGTGCCGCTGTGGCACTCGACGCAGCGGGCCGCCAGCAGCGGCTTGATCTGGAGCTCGAAATCGACCGGCGCGGCACCGGGCGCGGCGGTGCGCGTCGCGGCGGCGGTTGGCCGAGGCGCGGCAGTGCGCGCCGGCACGGCACTCTGGTTGGCCGCGATTGCGGCTCCCCAGGCGCTACAACCGAACAGGACGCAGGCAGCCGCCAGGGGGTGTCGCATGTGCTGCGGTCAGAGTTGCGGACGGGCGTAATGATAGCCGTCCATCGCATCGACGGCGACGGGCAGATCGAAGAGCGCCGACAGCCGCGCTGGGGCCAGCATCTCGGCCTTGGCCCCGTCCCCGGCGATGCGGCCGTTGCGCAGCAGCACCACCCGGTCGATCTCCGGGATGATCTCTTCGAGGTGATGGGTCACGAGGATCACGGTCGTGCCCTGACGGGCGACGGCGCGGACGCGGTCCATGAAGGCGTGACGCGCGGCCAGGTCGAGACCGGTAGTCGGCTCGTCGAGCACCAGCGCCCGCGGCTCGGTCACCAGCACGCGGGCCAGCATCACCCGCCGGGCCTCGCCGCTCGACAGCTCGTCGAGGAAGCGTGCCGCGAAGCGGGCCGCGCCGACCGTCTCGAGCGCCGCGGCCGTCCGCTGCCGCATCTCGGCCGTGACCTCGCCGTAGCGCAGCACGCCGTAGGACGACAGGAACGCGGACAGCACCGCCGCGTCGGCGCGAATCCGGCCTTCGGTGTTGCCGGCGACGAACTGCACCTGCAGCTTGGCGGACACCACGCCGAGGATCCGGCGCAGCTCGAAGATGTCCCAGTCGTCGCGGCCGAACACGCGGACCGGCGGCGCGCCGTCGTCGCGCGCCAGCGGCCGCTCGACGTGCGTCAGCAGGCCGATCAGCAGTGACTTGCCGGCGCCGTTGGGGCCGAGGATGGCGGTGTGCTCGCCGTCGCGGATGGTGAAGCTGAGGCGATCGAGCACCGGGCGGTCGTCCTTGACGACCGTCGCGTCGACCAGTTCGAGGATGGGGGGACGGGACACGGTCAGCGCAGGTCCTCCGGCCGGACCGGGTTCGACGCGCCGGTGCCGGCGACCGTGATCCACGGCCGCACCTCCCAGCGCGCCACCAGGCCGTTCAGGACGTACGGATCGGTCTCGGCGAACCGCCGCGCCGCGTCCGGCGAGTCGCCCTGGAACATGAGGATGGCGCGATCGACGGGCTCGTCGAGGATGCCGCCGAGCACCATCTCGCCGCGGCCGTGGGATGCCCAGGCCAGGCGCAGATGGTCGGCGCGCAGCGGCGCGCGTCGTTGCACGTAGTCGGGCACGAGCTCGTAGATCAGCAGGTAATGCATGTCGGTCTCGGCGATCGGGATCGGCCGATTATATCGGCCCGGCTATAGTAGCCGGGTGACGACCGGGCGCCTGATCTTTGCCATGGCGGCGTGCCTGATGGCGGGGCCAGCTGTCCTGGCTCAGCCGGTGCACTGGCCGGCGGACGGGATCGCCCGCCTGATCGCGGCCGCCGAGGCGCAGACCGGTCACCCCGTCCGCTACGACGGCGCCTACCGGCGCATCCCGTATCCCATGGGCGACGTCCCGGCCGACGTCGGCGTCTGCACCGACGTGGTCATCCGCGCCTACCGATCGGTCGGCGTCGATCTGCAGCAGCGGGTCCACGAGGACATGCGGGCGGCGTTCTCGGCATACCCGAAGGCGTGGGGCCTCAGCCGGCCCGACCCGAACATCGATCACCGGCGCGTGCCGAACCTGCAGGTCTTCTTCGAGCGCCGGGGGACGGCGCGGCGGCCATCGACCGACGCGGGCGACTACCAGGCGGGCGACGTGGTGACGTGGATGCTCGCGGGCAACCTGCCCCACGTCGGGCTGGTCATCGGCCGGCGGTCGGCGGACGGCCGGCGGCCCCTCATCGTCCACAACATCGGCCGGGGCCCGGAGATCGAGGACGCCCTGTTCGCCTACCGACTGACCGGCCACTACCGGTATCGCGGTGACTAGTGTCCCGACTCGGGACACTGGCGGCCGATCCCCATGGACGGGTTGGCCGAACCGTAGCAACATGGCCCGGCTGGGCGGCTGGCAGTGCGCCGGCCGCTCGAAACCGACCGAACCGGAGAACTCAGATGGCACTGCAGCTCGGCGATACCGCCCCAGACTTCAACGCAGAGACCACCGACGGCCCGATCAGCTTCCACCAGTGGCTGGGCGACTCGTGGGGTGTCCTCTTCTCGCATCCCAAGGACTTCACGCCGATCTGCACCACCGAGCTGGGCTCCATGGCGCAGTTGAAGCCGGAGTTCGACAAGCGCAACACCAAGATCATCGGCCTGAGCGTCGATCCCGTCGACAACCACGCCCGCTGGGCCGTCGACATCAAGGACGCGATGGGCTACGCCCCGAATTTCCCGATGATCGGTGATACCACGCTGGCCATCGCCAAGGCCTACGGCATGCTGCCGGCGGACACGGAAGGCACGTGCGAAGGGCGGACCGCGGCGACCAACCAGACCGTCCGCACGGTGTTCGTCATCGGCCCCGACAAGAAGGTCAAGCTGATGCTCGTCTACCCGATGACGACCGGCCGGAACTTCCACGAGATCCTGCGGGTCATCGATTCACTCCAGCTGACCGCCAGTCACAAGGTGGCGACGCCGGCCAACTGGAAGCCGGGCGAGGACGTCGTCATCGCCGGCTCGGTCTCGGACGACGACGCCAGGAAGATCTACCCCGAGGGCTGGCGCGCGCCGCGCCCCTACCTGCGCTTCGTCAAGCAGCCGGGGCAGTGACGCCCGCGGCGGCCCGGCCGGCGAGGGCGGCGCGATGATCCTGAAGCAGTTCTACCTGCAGTGCCTGGCGCATGCCTCGTATCTGATCGGCGACGAACAGACGCACACGGCGGTCGTTGTCGATCCGCAGCGCGACGTGGATCAGTACCTCGCCTTTGCCAGCGAGCATGGCGTGCGCATCGCGCACGTCGTGCTCACGCACTTCCACGCCGATTTCGTCGCCGGGCATCTCGAGCTGCGCGACCGCGTTGGCGCGAGGATCTACCTGGGCGCGGCGGCGAAGGCCGAGTACGCCTTCACGCCGCTCCACGACGGTGACGCGATCGATCTCGGGCGGGTGCGGCTGCAGGTGCTCGAAACGCCTGGGCACACGGCGGAATCGATCTCGCTGGTGGTCTACGACGCCGCTCGCAGCCCCACCGAGCCGCAGGCCGTGCTGACCGGCGACACGCTGTTCGTCGGCGACGTCGGGCGCCCCGATTTGCGCGTCGCGCTCGGCTGGTCGGCCAACGATCTCGGCGGCCTGCTCTACGACTCGGTGCACGACAAGCTGCTCGCCCTGCCCGATGCGGTGGCGGTCTACCCGGCGCACGGAGCCGGGTCGCTGTGCGGCAAGGCCTTGAGCAAGGAAACCGTGTCGACGATTGGCGAGCAGCGGCGGGCCAACTACGCGCTGCAGCCGATGAGCAAGGCGGCGTTCGTCGAACTGGTCACCGCCGATCAGCCGGACGCCCCGTCCTACTTCACCTACGACGCCGTGCTGAACAGCCAGGAGCACGCCACGCTGGATGAAACCCTGGAGCGGGTCAGCGCGTTGACGCTCGACCGCGTGCTGGCCCTGCAGGCGGTCGGCGCGCAGGTGCTGGACACACGCGATCCGGCCGAGTTCGCGGCCGCCCACATGGCCGGCAGCATCAACGTCGGCCTCGGCGGCCAGTACGCGACGTGGGCGGGCTCGGTGCTGAGCCGCGAGCAGCCGATCGTGATCATCGCCGACCCTGGGCGCGAGCACGAGGCCGCCCTGCGACTGGGGCGCATCGGCTTCGATCAGGTCACCGGTTATCTCGAAGACGGGCTGCGCAGCGTCGAGTCGCGGCCCGAGCTGATGCGCTCGACGGAGCGTCTCAGCGCCCAGGTGGTCGCCGACCGCGTCGGGGACGCCGCCGCCGGTCAGGCGCCGCTGCTGGTCGATGTCCGCGCGCCGGGCGAGCGTCAGCAGAAGCGCATCCCCGGCAGCATGGGCATTCCGCTGACGCGCCTCGCCGAACGGCTGGGCGAGCTGCCGGCCGATCGCTCGATTCTCGTCTACTGCGCCGGTGGCTATCGCTCCTCGATCGCCGCCAGCCTGCTGCAGCGTCACGGGTTCGCGCAGGTCGGCGAGATTGCCGGCGGCATCACCGCCTGGGAGGCCGGCCGGCTCCCGCTGGAGACTTCGGCGACCTAGACGATCACCGACCGGGCGCGCAGGAATGCCCGGCCGAGGTCGGCCCGGCCGTCGACGTGGACAGCGTCGGCCGCGGTGCGCTCCGGCAGCGCGTTGAACAGGAGCTGCCACGCCGTCTCGGCGCTCAGGCGGACGCGCGTGACGGGCGAGGCGGCCTCGCCGCGCCACAGCGTCCAGCGCGTCGCCTCGCGCGCGAGGGTCCAGCGGCCGCCGCTGGCGCCGTCGACATCCACGGCGATGGCATCGCCCACGCCGGCTGGGACGTCGCGGAACGCGTGCG
>JBDSLU010000194.1:0-10689 GCA_039916225.1 Vicinamibacteraceae bacterium | reverse complement strand
GCCACGCCGCGGCCGCGCACGTCGGCGCGCACGAACAGCGACAGGATCTCGGCCGGCTGCGACGGATCCTTGGGCGCCTGGGCCAGGGCGAGGCCAACCGGCTGGCCGTCCTCGGTCGCCGCGCAGGCGATCATTCGGCTGCCCTCGGTGTCGGTCAGCCCGGTCCCGACCAGCGCGAGCGCGCCACGGTAGCTGGGGAAGGTCATCCCGGTCCACGCGGCATCGAGCGGCGTGGTGACGGGGGCGATCGAAATCTCGGACACGGCGGCTGCTCCGGGGCGCGACTAGTACAGACGGGAACAGTAGGTCCACATCTGGTGGTGCCAGAACGGCCAGTCGTGCCCGCCCTGATCCTCCCAGTCGTCAAACGAATGGCGAATGCCTTTCGAACGCAGCACCGCGGCGAGCTGGTCGGACGGCCCGCGATCCTCGAATGGGCCTCGGCCGGTCGCGATGTGGATGTCGCACGTGGAAAGGTTACCGAGCGTCCAGGAGTCGCCCAGGTCCGGCAGGTAGTCGACCGGATTGTTGAAATAGAAGTTGTCGTCGTACATCCCGTCCATCGCCCGCTTCATGTCGTAGACGCCGGACAGGCCGAAGCAGCGCTTGACCGCGTCCGGGTGCTTGAAGACGGCGTTGGCGGCGTGGAAGGCGCCGAGCGAGGCCCCCATCACAGCGATGGGCGGCAGGCCCTGGCAGTGATGGTGGATGAACGGGATGACTTCCTGCCGGATGTAGGCGTCGTAGGCGCGCAGCACCCAGCTGCGGTGGAAGGGATGCGCCTGCTTGTTGAACAGCCCTTCGGCCGTCACCGAGCGGACGCAGAACACCTTCATGCGGCCCTCTTCGATCAGGGGCGCGAGGGTCCGGATCATTCCCTGACCTTCGTGTTCCCACTCGTCACCCAGACTGGTGGGAAAGAGCAGCAGCGGAGGCCCGTAATGGCCGAAGACGGCCATGCCCATTTCCCACCCGAGGTTCGGCGATCGCCAGAGGCGGTGTTCACGGTGCATGTGGCTCGTCAAGGTAGCACAGGGCCTGATCCCCGCCGTCGTTTCGCCCGGACGGCCGCTCGTCCCAATCTGGTGCCTATTTGTCCCAATCGACTTCCAGCCCGGCCGGGCGTACCTTCATAGTCGTGGAGCTCGTGACACGTCCCCTCCCGCCGGCCCCGGCCGATGACCGCACCGGCCTCCCCTGGCGACCCTTCGTGGCCGTCCTGACCGGGCTTGCGCTGTTCACGACGCTGCAGCTGATCCTGACCTACCGGATGAAGCCGGATGGCCTGCCGCTGCTCGAGGCCCTCCTGTCCGGGCTCGCCACGTGGTACCCGTGGCTGGTTCTGGCGCCGCTCGTGTTCCGGCTGTGCCGCCGCTTCCGCTTCGACGGCGGCCCGTGGTGGCGCTCCGCGCTGGTCCACCTGCCGGCCAGCTTCGCCTTCGGCGGGCTGTGGACCCTGCTCCGCTGGGGCCTCAGCTTCATCCCGTTGATCGACGAGAAGCCGCTCGAGCTCGAGCGGATCGCGGTCGCCCACCTGTATCTCTGGTTCCTGTCCTACTGGATCCTCGTCGGCGTCCACGAGGCCTGGCGCAATTTCCGGCGCTTCACGCAGGGCGAGCTGCGCGCCTCGCAGCTCGAGGCGCGACTGGCGCAGGCGCAGCTCGAAGTGCTGAAGGGCCAGCTCCATCCGCACTTCCTGTTCAACACGCTGCACGCGATCTCGACCTTGATCCACCGCGATGCCGAGGCGGCCGACGAGATGCTGGCGCAGTTGAGCGATTTGCTGCGTATGACGCTCGCCACCGTCGGCGTCCAGGAAGTGCCGCTGCAGCAGGAGATGGAGTTCCTGCGCCGCTACCTGGACATCCAGCAGACGCGGTTTGCCGATCGGCTCAGGGTGATCGTCGACGTGCCGGCCGACACCCTCGACATCAAGGTGCCAAACCAAGTGCTGCAGCCGCTCGTCGAAAACGCCATCCACCACGGCGTCGACGCGCGGCGCGGCGATGGCCTGGTCGAGATCCGGGCCCGTGCCGAGGGCGACATGCTGCGGCTCGAGGTGCGTGACGACGGTCCGGGCCTGAAGGCGACATCAGGGGCGACGCCGAAGCCGGCCGGCTCCGGCATCGGCCTGAGCAACACCCGGGCCCGCCTCCACGAGCTGTACGGGGCCAAGTCGGCGTTGGAGCTCGCCGACTATCCCGCTGGTGGAACGCTGGTCTCGCTGCTGATCCCGCTACGGCGCGCTCGGCCCGAGCCCGTCGTATAGCGATTGCAGGCGCCACCTGCCCGAAGGAACGAGGACGACATGATCCGGACTCTCATCGTCGACGACGAACCTCTTGCCCGCGAACGGCTGCGCACGCTGCTGCAGCCCGAGCCGGACATCCAGATCATCGGTGAGTGCGCCGACGGCCGCCAAGCGGTGCTGGCGATGACCGAGCAGGCGCCGGACCTGGTCTTCCTCGACATCCAGATGCCCGGCCTCGACGGCATGGGCGTGCTGCAGGCGCTGACCGATCGGCCGCTGCCGGTGGTCGTCTTCGTCACCGCCTACGACCAGTACGCGCTCCAGGCCTTCGACGTGCACGCGCTCGACTACCTGCTCAAGCCGTTCACGGCGCGCCGCTTCCAGAAGGCGCTCGAGCGAGCCCGGGGAGCGGTCGCCCGCGATCAGTCGACCGAGGGGCCGGTCGAGCAGCGCCTGATCAACCTGCTCGACGACCTGGGCGGCGAGCGGCGCTATTCGAAGCGCATCGTGGTCAAGTCGTCGGGCCGCATCCACTTCGTCAAGGTCGACGAGATCGACTGGGTCGAGGCCGAGGGCAACTACGTCCGGCTGCACGTCGGCGCCCACTCGCACCTGCTGCGCGAGACGATGAAGGGCATGGAAGCGGCCCTCGATCCCGATCGCTTCATCCGCATCCACCGCTCGACGATCGTCCACACCGAGCGGATCAAGGAACTGCAGCCGCTGTTCCACGGCGAGTACGCCGTGCTGCTGCAGGACGGGACGCGGCTCGTCGCCTCGCGCGGGCCGGAGAACCGGCTGCGTCGCATGCTCGAGACGACGCTCTCGCGTTAGCGGGCCGCCGGGCCGGAGACGCGCGGACGCACGCCTACGACGCGGCGCGCTGCCAGTAGGCGAGGGTCGTGGCCGACACGGCGTGCGGGTGATCGCGCGCGACGTCGGCCAGGCAGGCATAGAGCGCGCGGCTGTAGTCCTCGAGCCCGAGCAGGCGCAGGCTGGTGAGGATCCGCGTCAGGCGCAGGTGATTGTGGTCGCCGGGCTGCAACCAGCCGCGGCTCTTCGCGGCGCAGTCAGGTCCCCGCTCGAGGCGCGGGTTGGCGTGACCGTCAGCCTCCAGCGTCAACCCGTAGAAGCCGAGCATCGTCGTCAGCGAACGCAGCAGCCGTTCGCGCAGCGCATCGCCCGCGCCGGGCGTCATGCGGCGGCTCCGACCAGCGCGCAGACGCGCGGCAGCAGGTCCTCGGCCTTGTCGCGCAGGCCGATGACGCGCCGGCCGGCGATCGACGCGCCGTGCGGATCGATCACGAAGAGCGGCACGCCGCGGCGACCGGCTTCGCTGGCGACCAGGTCGGTCACGCCGACCGAGAACGATGTGCCGATGGCGATGACGAGCCGCATGATCTCGCACGCGTCGAGCACGGCCGGCCACCCGTAGTCGGGGTGGCTGCCGTAGTGCTCGTCGAACCACAGGACGTGCGGCCGCATCAGCGCGCCGCAGGCGGCACAGCGCGGCACGCTGGCGGCCGTGGGCCTCGCGTCGAACGCCGAGAAGTCGAGCGTCCCGGTCGCGACGGTGGTCTCCGACCCGGCGCACGAGGCGTCGGCGCAGCGGGCGCGATCGATCGAGCCGTGCACCTTGATCAGGGTGCCCATCCCCGCAGCCTCGTGGAGCACGTCGATGTTCTGGGTGATCAGCTGGAAGCGGGCGCCGCGCGCGGCATGCCAGCGTTCCAGATCGACCAGCGCCCGATGCGCGGCGTTCGGCCGGGCGGCGAGCACGCCGGCGTGGCGTGCGCGATACCAGGCCCAGGAGTCGGCCGGGTCCTGCTCGAAATGCTGCAGCGTGGCCCGGGCCATGACGTTCGAGGCCCAGACGGCGCCGGCGTCGGTGCCCCGGAACGTCGGGATCCCGCTCGCCAGGCTGACGCCGGCCCCGGTCAACACGAGCGTCGGGCCGCCGGCCTGCAGCGCCTCGGCGAGCTGATGCGTGGGATCGGCGGCGGACATGGGTGGCAGTCGACGCGAGCTTCAATTAGTATGCGCGCATGGCCGCACGGCTCGGAGTCGGCGTCGTCGGGATCGGCTGGTGCGCTTCGCAGCACATCTCGGCGTTCCACAAGAACCCCCATACCGACATCGTCGCGCTCGTTGGCCGCGACGTCGATCGGGTCCACGCGACGCTGGCGAAGAACGGCCAGTCGGCCGGCAACGCCCGCGTCACGACGCGCTTCGAGGATCTGCTCGAGGCCGACGACGTCCACATCATCGACATCGCCACGCCCAACGACCTGCATGCGTCGCAGGCGGTGGCCGCGGCCAAGGCCGGCAAGCACATCCTGCTCGAGAAACCGACCGGGCTGAACGTCGCCGAGCTGATCGCCATCCGTGACGCGGTCCGCGCCGCTGGCGTCCGCACCATCGTGTCGTTCGAGCTGCGCTACAACCCATGGCTCAAGTTCATCCGCTGGATGCGCGAGAGCGGCCGGCTCGGCCGCATCCACTACGCTCGGACGAACTACCTGTCGCGGGTCACCGACTGGTACTCGGGCTGGGAGTGGTGCCGCACGGTCAAGGGCGGCGGCAGCCACCTGCTCGCAGCCGGCTGCCACGCCGTCGACGCGCTGCGCTGGGCGACGGGCCTCGAGATCGCCGAGGTGTCGGCGTACCACATCACGGTCACCCCGGGCTACGAGTGGCCGACGACGATCGACGTCAACGTCCGGTTCGAGGGCGGCGGCATCGGCCACGTCACGAGCACCACCGACTTCCAGATGCCGTACACGTTCGGCATCGAGGTGATGGGCGACTTCGCCTCGGTCCGCGACACCTACATCCTGTGGAAGGATCGACCGATCGCGATCGACGAACTGCGCTCCGCCAACCCGTTCCCTGACGTGACGCTGCATGAGGCGACCTACGGCTCCGGGGCGGGGTCGCCGGCGATCCGCATCGACTGCGTCATGCCCGACTCGGCCGACGTCACCCACCACCCCTTCCAGGCCGAGATCGACGACTTCGTCGACGCCATCCTGACCGGGCGCGAGACGATGCTGAACGTCTTCGACGCCCAGAAGACGATGGAAGTGTGCCTGGCCGCCGATCAGTCGGCGACTGAAGGCGGCCGCCCGGTCGCCCTCCCGCTCGTGCGCTAGGGCGTCGGCTAGGGCGTCGGCCGGGCCCTCGCGCGCCGGCCGAAGTGGTCGGCCACCTCGTCAGCACTGCACTCCCTGTCTCAGGTTTCGGGTCAGTGTGCCGATTTTCGGGTCACGAGGGGGCGTCAGCCCTCGGCGGATGACGCGAACATTGGTGAAGTGATGAGCAATAACGTGCAGTCGCACGAGACCGCGGCCGAGCAGATGGCTGGTGAAGAGCGCCGCGCCAGCGCGCGCCTCGCGGCTCGCTCGCTCGGTTCCATCACCGCTCGCATCATCGGCGGGTCCCAGGTCGACCTGGTCAACTTCTCGAACCGCGGCGTCCTCTTCGAGTGCGATTCGCGGCTCCTCATCGGGGCCCGCGCCAGCGTCCGGATCACCACGCCCGACGCCAACCTCATCGTGACCGGCCGCGTCGTCCGCTCGCGCGTGAAGGGCCTGGTCAACGGCGCACTGCGCTACGACGCCGCCCTCGTGCTCGACACCGAACTCGGCCTGGCGCCCGCTGCCGCGTTCGCCGAACTGGCGCCGGCCGGCGCGGACGACATGGTGTCGTTCGAGTCCGACTTCGACGCGTCGTTCGAGCCCTCGCCGGTCGACGCCTATCTCGCCGAGTCCGAAGCCTCGCTTCTCGATGTGGCCTCCAGCACCGAACTGACGCTGCATGCGACTCCGGCGCCCGAGGCGATCGCAGCCAGCCCCGAGCCGTCGATGGCCACCGAGCCGGTCGCCCTCGACGCCGAGCCCATCGCCCTCGATCCTGAACCGGTCGCCCTGGACACCGACCTGATGGCCTACCAGCCCGAGCCCGTCGCCTTCGAGCCCGAGCCCGTCGCCTTCGAATCCGAGCCCGTCGCCTTCGAATCCGAGCCGGTCGCGTTCGAGACCGAGCCGGTCGCGTTCGAGCCGGATGCCGAGATCGCCTTCGAGCCGGCCGTCGAGTTCGCCTTCGACGAGGCTGCGGCCGCGTTCGAGGAACACCTCGATCCGTTCGTCGACGCCGTCGCTTCGACCGTCGCCGGCGCTTCGACGGATCCCGCCGAGCCGCTGGCCGTCGCGGCGGTCGAGCAAATCGTCGCGGACGAGCCGCTGACCGTCTTTGCCGTCGAGCCAGTGGTCGCGTCGATGTTCGACGCCACGTACATTCCGCCGGCCCACGAAACGGTCAGCGGCGAATCCCAGTTCGAGGTCACGCCGCCGACGCCCGTCGCATACGGGGCCGCGTCGTCGTTCTTCGATCCCCACCCGTCTGAGGCCTACGGCGATCGGGCCATCGGGCCCGCGGCCGATGTCGTCGAGGTCGAAGCCGACGCGTTCATCGAGACGATCGTCGATGCGGCCACCATCGAACCTGACGCCGGCCCCGTCGTCGAGACTGCCGACGTCACCGAGTTCGAGAGTGCCGTGGCGTTCGAAGCCGAGGACGCCGTGATGTTCGAAGCCGCGTTCGACGACGTCCCGGTGGACGCTCCCATCGATGTGGCCGTCGACCTGGTCGTCGCTCTTTCCCCCGTCGTCGAAGACCTCCCGATGTCCGACGCGCTCGAGGCGTCGGCCGAGGCGATCGTGGCCGACGGCATCATCGAACCGCCCGCGGCCGTGGCCGACACGGAAGACCGCGTGCTCCTGCAGTTCGCGGCGACGGTGCCGCACGACCTGGCCGACTTGCGGCGGATCGCCGCCGACAATCAGTGGTAGCGCTGGACGTCCCTATGCGAGCTCTCTACGTTGCCACCGACCTTCGTGACGCCGACGTCCTGCAGCAGGAGGTGCGCCGCGCCGCCCCGAAGCTGACCTTCGACGTGTGCTCCGGGACCGCCGAGGCGCGGACGCGGACCGAAGGGACGCTCAACTACGACGTGATGATCCTCGACTCGTCGCTGCCCGAGCACGAACAGCAGCAGCTGATCGAGCACGTCCGGTCGCGGCAGATTCCGCTGCCGATCGTCATCCTCGTCGGCCAGGGCGTCACGCCATCGTCGTCCATCGTCGCCGCGGCGGACGAGTGCATCAGCCGTGGTCCGCGCTTGGCCGAGCGCCTGGCGCCCGGGCTGCGCATGGCGATGGAGCGCTATCGCGTCGTCGCCACCGTGTCGCGTGAGAACGAGCGCCTCAAGCGCAGCGAGGCGCGGCTGCGCCTCATCATCGAGGCGATGCCGGCCGGCGTCGTCCTCGTCGATCAGGCCGGCAAGATCCAGGCGATGAACCTGGCCGGCGCCGCCCTCGTCGGCGTGGCCGGGCCGTCCGACGTCGTCGGCCGCGAGCTGTACTCGCTCGCCGACCAGGACAGCATCCAGCCCCTGCGCGATTTGGTGACGCGCGCGTTCGACGGCGAGCGCGGCCGGGTCGGGTTCACCTGCCACGGTCCCGACGGACTGCTGCGGCCGCTCCAGATCGAAGCCCTCTGCATCCAGAAAGACGCCCAGGGCCAGGGCTCGGTGCTCGGCGTCCTGGCGGCGTCGACCGGCGAGGTCACGCCGATGTCCCCGGTGCTCGAGCCAACCGAGGAATCGAACGTCGAGTTCGCCTTCGCCAACGACCAGCACAGCGACGAGCGTATGGCGCTCGAGCAGGCCCTCGAGGAGATGCGCGCCGAGGCCGCTCGCCTGTCCGCCGAGGCCGAAAGCGAACGGTCGCGTGTCCAGCAGGTGCTCGAGGAGCTGGAGCGCTCGCGCGCCACGGTCGCGGAACACCACGCCCAGAAGAACCAGATCGAGGACCGTCATCGCGCCGCCGAGGTCCGCGTCGCCGAGCTCGAGGCCCGCATCGGCGATCTCGACGCCCGTCGCCGCGAGGACGAAGGCATGACGAGCACGCTGGCGGCTCGTCTCGAGCAGCTGACCGGCGAGGCCGGCGAGTGGCGCGGCGAGCGCGAGAAGCTCCAGCGCGAGCGCGAGACGCTGCAGGGCGAACGCGAGACGCTGCAGGGTGAACGCGACACGCTGCAGACGGAGCTGGAAGGCCTGCGCGGTGAGCTGTCGGCCCAGGCCAGAGCCCAGGCGAACGCGATGGTCCGCGCCGAGGCCGCCGAACAGGAGAAGGCGCGCCACGCCGAGGCGGCCGCGAGCACGCAGTCGACTGCCGACGCCAGAACCAGGGAATTGGCCGCCGAGCTGAAGGCCGCCCAGGTCAAAGCCGAGGCCAACGAGAAGGCCCTGAAGGCCGAGGTCGAGAAGATCCGCGCTGATGCCGTGCGTGTCGCCGAGGCGCTCGAAGCGCAGGGCAAGGATCGCAAGGGCGCCGAAGCCGCGCTCGGCGGCGTCCGTGACGCGCTCCAGGCCCGCGTCCAGGATCTCGAAGCGCAGTCGGCCGATCTCGAGGCCCGCCGGCAGGCCGCCGTCGCGCGCGTCGCCGAGCTCGAAGAACAGCGCCGCGCCGAGCAGGCGGCGCTCGTCTCCGCCAACACGCACGAGGCCGAGCTCGAGCAGGAACTCAAGGCCGCGCGCGAGGAAGGGGCCCGCGCTGGCAGCGAGCGTGACGCGCTCAGGTCGGAGCTGGGTCACGTCCACGAATCGCACCGCGCAGCTGAGGACGACGCCAGCCTCAAGGCGTCCGAAACGGCTCGCATCCAGGCCGAGCTCGACGGCCGCATCCAGCAGCTCCAAGCCGAGCTCGAGAGTGTGCTCACCGAACGCCAGGCGGCGCAGGGCGCGCTCGACGCGACCAAGGCGCAGGCCGACGGGAGCCGCGGCGAGATCGATCAGCTGCGCGCGGAACTCGATCAGTTGCGACCCGAGCTGGATCAGCATCGCGCCGTGATCTCGGAGCGCGGCGCCGAACTGGAGCAGCGCCAGACCGAGCTCGCGCACGTGCGCGGCGAGTTCGACCAGCTCCGTGGCGAGCTCGACCGCGTCAAGGGCGAGTTCGAGCAGGTCCGCGGCGAGCTCGATCGCGTCCGCGGGGAGTCCGATCAGGTCCGCGGCGAACTGGAGAGCACGCGCGGCGCCCGCGACGCCAGCGGCCGCGAGGTCGAAGCGGTCAAGGCCGCCGTCGCCAAGGCGGCCGCGGTCATCGCCGAACTGCGCCAGGGCCGCGACGCCGTGGATGCCCGCGCCACAGCCGCCAGCGGCGAGCTCGACGCGCTGCGCCGCGAGGTCGCCGCGAGCCACCACCACGCCACCGACCTGCAGCAGACGCTCGAACGCGAGCGCGCCGAGGCCCGCGAGCGGGCGACCGGCGCCGAACGTGATCACCAGGACACGCTGGCCCGGCTGCACAAGCAGATCGAAGAGGCCCGCGAGTTCCACGCCGCTGCCGCGGCCAGCCGCGGTCCCGTCGATCGCGGCCGGCGCCGCCAGGGCGAGCGCCTCGGCCAGCTCGCGTCGGCGATGGCCAACGATCTCCACGGCATCGTCAACGTGATGGCCGACGAGGCGCGCAAGCTGCTCGGCGACTTGCCCGAAGGGTCGGATGTCCGGGCCCAGGCCGAGCAGTCGCTGCAGTCGGCCAACCGCGCCGGTCAGCTCGTGCGGCACCTGATGCGCCTGAGCGAACGCGAGGCCCGCGCGTCGTCCGGGTCGGAGCCGAACAGTGTCGTCCGCGCCAACGAGCCGATGCTGCGCCAGCTGGCCGGGCCCGACATCGACCTCCGCTTCGAGCTGGCGCCGAGCCTGCCCCCGGTCGAGTGCGACGCCGACGAGCTCGCCGGCCTGCTGTCGACGCTGATGGTCACCGTCCGCGGCGCGCTGCCGCTCGGCGGCTCGATCCGCCTGACGACGGTGCCGCCGCGCAAGGACGGCGGCCGCCGCCGCAACGACGCGTCGCTGGCGCTCGCCGTCGTCGCCGAAGGCTACGGCATGGTGTCCGTGCCGACGACGGTCTGCGACGAGGTGGTGACGCGATCGGGCGGGACGTTCAGCGCGCAGGTCGACCTGAAGGCCGGCACCACGACGTTCACGGCCTACATGCCCATCGACCAGGCCGCCGACGCCGGCGTCACGAACATCGCGTAGGCGCTCACGCGCGCCTACGCGAACTTCCAACTACCAATCTCCAAGCTTCTCCAACTTCCAACTTCCAAAATCCAACTGGGTCGGGCAAGGCGGTTGGGCGTTGGAGATTGGGCGTTGGAGATTGGGAGTTGGAAGTTGGAGAAGCTTGGTGGTTGGAGAGTGGAAATTGGTAGTTCTACACGCCCGGCGTCAGAAAGCGCGTGTACGCGGGGTTGTCGATTTCGCGCTGATACGGATAACCGAGTGTCTCGAGGAAGGTTCCGAACGGGCCTTCCTGCTCGTCCGGCACCTCGAATCCCACCAGCACGCGTCCGAAATCGGCGCCGTGGTTGCG
>JBDSLU010000193.1:0-3080 GCA_039916225.1 Vicinamibacteraceae bacterium | reverse complement strand
CGCGTCGCGGTCGCGGCGATGGACGCGTCACTGCGGGCCCTGCCGGGCGTTGAGACGGCGTGGTCAAGTGGCGTGCCCCCGTCCGGCGGCGGCGTCTCGTTCGGCCTGTTCAGCGGGAGCGGCGAGGGCGGACGGCAGGTGGATGCCGAGGTCGACCTCTACGCCGTCGGCCCGGACTTCTTCGCCTTGTACGGCGTCCCGCTGCTACATGGACGGGGCTTCCGTCCCGGGGACGAGCCCAGTGCGGCCATCATCGGGGAAGGCCTGGCCCGCCGCCTCTGGCCGGGCCTCGACCCGCTCGAGCGTTCGGTGGTGACCGACACGGAGTCCCGGCGCGTCGTTGGCGTGACCCGCGAGATCCACTATCCCTCGGTGGACGCCGAGCTCGATCGCCCCGAGATCTACCAGTCGTTCACGGCACCGGGACGCCTGGTGATGGCGAGCGTGCGCTGCCGCACCGCCTGCCCGTCGCTCGGGGCGCTGCGCGCGCAGCTGCTGGCGGCCAGCCCCGGCGCGACCGTCTGGAAGGCGGAGCGCCTCGACGACGTCTACCTGGCTCAGCTCGCGCGGCCGCGGGCCGTCGCCGTCATCGGCGCCGGGTTCGCGGCCATCGCTGCCGTCGCCGCCATCGGTGGTCTGTTCTGCGTGCTCACCTTCGCGGTGGCCGAGCGGCGGCGGGAACTGGGGATTCGCGCCGCGCTCGGGGCGGCGCCGTCGCGTCTGGGCCGGCTGGTGCTCGCCGAAGGCATCGGTGTCGCCGTAGCCGGCCTCGCCATCGGCGCCGTTGGGGCGGTGGCGCTCGGGAAAACCGTGGCGTCCTTGCACTACGGCGTCACCATCGGAGACCTCCCGACGTGGGCGGGCGTGATCGGGTCGCTGAGCCTGCTGGCGCTCGCGGCGTGCGTCCGTCCCGCGCTCGAGGCGATGCGCGTCGATCTGGTCCGACTCCTTCGCCACGAGTGAGTCGCGCGACGCGCCTGACCGCCGCCGTCGGGCCGCCGAGTGGCTACCTGGTGAGCTGGTGCAACGCGCCGCTGGCGACGTCGATCGTCCAGATCTCGAAGCGTCCGCTGCGGTCGGACTGGAAGGCCACGCGCCGGCCATCGGGGAACCAGGCCGGCACTTCGTCGTGGTGCCCCGGTGTACCCGCAGCCAGTTCCTGCCGGGCGCCGGTCCCGACATCGACCACCCAGATGCGTGCCTGCGCCGTGCCGCCTGGCTTGGTGTCCACCTGGATCGCCAGCCGCGCGCCATCGGCCGACCACGCCGGCATCTGCGCCCGCCCGTCGAGCGGGCCGATCGGGCGGACGTCACGGCCGTCGGCGCGCATCGTGGACACCTGGAGTGTGCCGGCGTCGCTGCGCCCGAAGGCGATGCGGCCGGCATCCGGGGCGACGCTGGCGCCCCAGATCGCGCCGACGCCGTCGGAGACGCGTCGTACATCGCTGCCGTCGAGGGCGGCGCTGGCCAGTTGCATCGATCCCCAATCGCCCGTCGCGTAGAGCACGCGCCCGGAGCCGAGCGCAATCGGCAGCCGGCCGTCGACGCGCGCGACGATGCGTTCGGTGCCGGCCGGGTAGGCGATGGCGACGAGCGTGGAGGATCCCTCCGCGGACCGCGACACGAAGATCTCGCGCCCGTCCCCGCTCCACGTCGGACGGCCCTCCTGCGTTGCGGTGGACGTCAGGCGCCGGGCCTCGCCGCCCTCCGCCCCGGTGACGTAGAGATCGACCTGGCCGTCGCGATCGCTGATGAACGCGACCTGGCGTCCGTCAGGCGAGACGGCCGGCAGCGTCCCGTGATGCGCGGGGGCCGGCGGCGGCTGACCGAGCGCCTGGTGCGACCCGAACGCGCCGAGCAGCAGCCCCATGGCGATGACGGGCGCCCTGCGTTGGGGCATGGGCCATGCTACGCCAGCGCCTGCCGGATCGCGCGTTCGACCGGAGCCTCGCCGTGCTCGAGGTCGAGGCCGCCTGCCGACACCGGCAGCAGCGGTGGCTGGGCCATGAAGCGCGGCCGCTCCCCGCGATGCGGCTGCGCGGCGTGGACCAGGAACGGGTGGCACAGGTAGACCGTGCCCGCCTCGCCGGTGGCGAGGACCTCGCGGCAGTGCGCCGTCTCGGCGAAGCCGTTGGCGGCGAGCTGGCGCAGCGACAGCCCGCCGTCGCCGGCCGGCGCCAGCCGGCGCGCGATCTCGAGGTGCGAGCCGACGCGGATCCGGGTGGGCGCGTCATCGTCGCCGATGTCGGAAAACAGGAACAGCATCAGCAGGGCGCGCCCCCGCGAGCGGACGTTCACCCGCCAGTTCAGGAAGTCCGGATCGTGGTAATCGAAGCTGGCATCGACATGCCAGCCGGCGTCACCCGGATCGTCCGGAGAGGGGAAGCGGATCGGGAAGGTGCCGAGGCTGTCGCGGGGCAGCCAGCGGCCGGGCCCGACGAGCGCGTCGAACGCCGCGTGCAGGACCGGCGTGTTGGCCGCCGTGACGAACGGCGCCTGGTCGTACATCCCGAGCCGGATGACCGGCCGGGTCCAGGTGGACGGATCGCGGCGTAGGCGCCGCGGGCCCCACGCCCTACAGGTCCCGGGCCCTCAGGATAGCGCTGACGAGCTCGTCCGGGACGTCGGCCGGCAGCTCGTCGGCCATGGCGATGCGGCCGGCCTTGATCGTCTCCGTGTAGTGCTGGAGGTACTGGACGCAATCCGGGCAGATGGCCAGGTGCTCGTCGAAACGCCGTCGCGTCCCGATGGGCAGCTCATTCTCGACGTAGTCGAGCAAGAATTCGGCGAAATCCCGGCACGTCACTGGCGCGACCTCCCTACCTATTCCTTGGATGCCCGGCCCGGCGAAGGGTGTCGGGCCCTTCAGTCCCGCATTGTGCCCCGTTCGGCGGAGCCGGCCAGGATGGCCTCGCGGCCCTCGGGTGCGCCGGCGCTCTGCTGCAGGAGCTTGGCCACCAGGGCCGTCCAGCCGGTCTGGTGCGACGCGCCCACCCCGCGTCCGGTGTCTCCGTGAAAGTACTCGTGGAAGAGAACCAGGTCGCGCCACCCGGGGTCGGCCGCGAAGCGCGGGTCTTCTC
>JBDSLU010000192.1:0-7558 GCA_039916225.1 Vicinamibacteraceae bacterium | reverse complement strand
GAATACGCGGCCCGGCGCGGCCGCGTGATGGCCGGGATCGGCGACGCCGTGGCCATCGTGCTCGGGGCCACCGAGCCACCCGGCGAGGTGCCATTCCGGCAGAACACCCAGTGCTTCTACCTCAGTGGCGTGGTCGAGCCGCGCGCGGTGGTCGTCCTCGACGGCCGGACGAAGCGGACGACGGTGTTCCTGAAGCCCTCGAACGCGAGGCGGGACACCAGCATGTTCGGGCCAGCGCTGGCGCCCGGGCCCGAGGCCGCCACCACCCTGGGCGTCGACGAGGTGTTGCCGCTCGCCGATTTCAGCGCCGCCGTGACCGCCATCGCCAGCGCGGGGCGGGCGATCTACACGCCGTTCGCGGCGGAGGTCCTCGGCAGCCAGTCGCAGGGCGATCCGACGCGGCTGTGGCGGGCCAACCGCGAGGACCCGTGGGACGGGCGCGACTCGCGTGAAGCGACGTTCATCGCCCGGCTGAAGACCGCCGCACCGACGGCGGAGGTCCGCGATCTGGACCCGATCGTCAACGCGCTGCGCGCGGTCAAGAGCCCGCGCGAAATCGCATTGCTCCGCGCGGCCACCAAGATCGCCGGCGACGGGATCATCGCCGCGATGCGCGGCACCCGGCCCGGCGTGCACGAGTACGAGCTGCAGGCGGAGGCCGAATACGTCTTCAAGAAGGCCGGCGCGCTGGGCGCCTCGTACTTCGCCCTGGTCGCGACCGGCCGCAACAGCTACTACACGCACTATCACCGCAGTACCGAGGTGTTGCGCGACGGCGAGCTGGTCCAGTTCGACTACGCGCCCGACTACAAGTACTACCAGTCCGACGTGACGCGCGTCTTTCCGGTCAACGGCCGCTTCACGCCGCGGCAGCGCGAGTACTACGGCATCTACCTCAAGCTGTACCAGGCGCTGCTGACGTCGATCGCGGTGCACAAGACACCGGGCGAGGTGACGGCCGTGGCGCTCGTCAAGATGGACGCGATCATGGCCGCCTACCCGTTCACCGACGCGCGCATCAAGGCGGCGGCGACGGCGATGGTCGAGAGCCTGCGCGCCCGTCCGGATCCGCGTGGGCTCGGCCACAACGTCGGTCTCGAGGTGCATGACGTCGGCGGGCTGCAGGCGCCCACGTTCGAACCGGGCCGCGTCTTCACTATCGAGCCGCAGATGCGGCTCGAGGACGAGCACCTCGGCGTGCGCCTCGAGGACATGATTCTCATCACCGAGGCCGGCTACGAAAACCTGTCCGCCTTCGTGCCCCTCGAAGTGGCCGACATCGAGCGGCTGATGGCCGCGCGCCGGCCGTAGCGGTTCCGGCGGCCGTTGCTGTGGAACCGCCTGGCCGCGTCCCTTACGGCTGCGTGGAGTAGAGCGCGTGGTGGGTCAGGATGAACAGCGTCCGCTTGTCCTTGCCGCCGAAGAGGAGCTGGAGCGGCCGCTCGGGCACGTCGATCCGGCCAACCTCCTTGCCGTCCGGCGCGTAGACGAACACCTGGCCGTTGGCGACGTAGACGCGTCCGTCCGCGCCGACCGCGACGCTTTCGCCGCCTCGATTGGCGAACGGCTTCAGGTCGGTGATCGCGCCGCCGGCGCCGAGCACGCCGCTGTAGGTCTTGAACTCGGATCCGTTGGTGACGAACACGCGGGCGCCGGGCGTGGCGGTGATGAAGCCGTAGGTCTGCATGGCGTTCGACCAACGCCAGCCTGGCCCCTGCTGGAACGTGCGATAGGCGGGCAGGGCGAGTGTGCCATCGGGTGAGACGTAGTGCCGCACCGTGGCGGTGCCGAGGTCGCGCGCGAACATCTCGGCCAGGGTCGTGAAGTGGTCGGTCTTCGGATCGTAGCGATCCGTGAACTCGCCGTTGTTCCAGTAGTTGGCCGGAATGGCGATCGTGGTGGCCGGCTGGGCGCCGGTCGGCGTCGGCGCGATCACGGTCATCTGGGTTTCCGGCGAGCCGGGCGTGAAGCTGTAGACCGTTCCCTCCGGACCATCGGTGGAGAGCACCAGCACGTTGCCCGCCTTGTCCACGGCCAGATTGACGGGATCGAGGCTGGCGTCGCGCTCCATGGTCAGGCCGTCCGCGGCGCTCCACCCGTGGATGCGGTGGAATCTGCGTTCGACGAACCAGAGCTTGCCGTCAGGCCCGACGGCACCGCCGGAGATCGACCAGAACCCGTCGGCGAGCGTGGTCACCTTCGAGGGCTGTGGCGGCGTCGGCTTCGGCAGCGGTGTCGAAGCCGACCCGATGTCGAGCACGGCGAACTCCCGCTCGCGCACCTGCACGCCGCGCGTCACGTCGACGATGGCGTTCTCGTAGGGGAACTTGCTGGCGCGCAGCATGGTCGTGCAGCCGGCCGCGTCGCAGGCGGCGAGGCCGCTCTCGGCGTTGACGTGGACGTTGCGGAAGCGGATGCCGGACACGTGCTCGAGGCGGACGGCCATCGGCGCCGGCTTGAAGGTGCGGGTGACGCGGTAGCCGTGGTAGTTGGTGACCAGGATGTTGCGCGCGTTGCGGATGTCGAGGCTGAGCGCCTCCGCGCTCTCGCCCGCTTCCTCCTCGGTCTGGGGCGCGTGCAACTCCCAGTTCTCGACCCGGTTCAGGCCGATCTCGACCCGGCCGTGGTGCTCGGCGGAGAGCTGCAGGATGCGGCCCGGCGTCGTCGTGTCCGAGACGTAGAAGCCGGACTGCGCGTAGGTGTTGACGCTCCACACGTTGGCGAACGTCCCGCCGCCGCCGTCGGTGACCCAGATGCTGTGGTACTGCGCGTCCCAGCGCTTGCGCGGATCCTTGTCGCCGGCGTGGTACGGATCGTATGGGTCGAAGCGCGTCCCGTCCGGCAGGAACGTGCCGTGGCCGCCCTGGATCTTGACGTCGTCGACCAGCGAGGCCGCGCCCGACTTCCAGAGCAGCGCCGTCGCCCGCGGGTTGACGCCGCCGGTGAACAGGCCGAGCCCGACGACGATGTTGTCGCCGCCCGTGGGTGTCTCGATCAGCGCCTTCGGCGCGCCGACGCCCTGGTAGCCCTTGGTCCCGTCAGGCAGGACGATCTGCGTGGTGCTCGGATGCAGACCGATCAGCACCGTGTCCGGCTTCAACAGCAGCGTGTCGGTGACCTGGTAGAAGCCGCTCGGGAAGTAGAGCACGCGATGCGCGTCGATGGCGGCCTTCAGCGCCGCGGTGTCGTCGGTCTTGTTGTCGCCCATGACCCCCAGCGATCGGACGTTGACCCACTGTGCCGTGGGCGGCAGCGCGCGGATGACAGGCGGACCGGTCGTCGGCTCGGGCAGGCTGGACAGCGGCTGGGCGTCGAAGCGTGTCTCGTAGCGGCCCATCGCTCCTGCCGCCGGTAGCGTCAGGCCATGGGTGAACGCCTTGACCGTGTAGCTGCCGGTCCGGCCGACGGTCTTGCCGCTGTCGCGGAAGCGCGCGAAGACCGGCGTGCTGGTCGCGCTCGCGTCGTCGAAACTGACCTGGGTGTACGGGTTGTCCTCGTTCGAGACGATGACGCCGGCCTTCGAGACGTTCTCGAAACGGACGCGCTGTCCGTAGAGCCAGTCGCCGTAGCCGCGGTCGATCTCGATGCCGACCGGCACGTCCTTGAACGAGACGCTGAGCAGCGTGAGCCCGGCCTCGTGCTCGCGGATGCCAGCGTCGCGCTGGCCCTCGAAGGTGCTGTCGACCAGCGTGAACGACCAGGCCGGCGACGGCTTCTCGGTGACGATGCCGTAGCGTCCGCCGCGGAAGTGCAGGTCGGCGCCATAGTTGCCGACCATGTAGACGCCGGCGAAGGCGGTCCCCAGATCGAAGTCCATGTGCGCCAGGTAGGCGTGCTGGGCGGCGTGGAAGCGAAGCGCCGCGGTGCCTCGTTGCCTGGGCCGATGGCGATGTCGATGTTGGCCATCGCCGGATAGAAGGTGCCCGGGTTGCCGTCGGCGATGTTGTCGTTGAACGGCACGCTGCCGGGCGGCGGGAACGGCGGCTTGCGGGCAAAGGCCGGGGGCGGCGGCTCGACGCCGCGGCCGGCGAAGATCACCATGTTCTTGACGCCGTCCTGGAAGCCGGGCGTCTTCTCGGCCAGCATCAGCACCGGACGCGTCGGCCCGACCCCGAGCAGCCGCACGCCCGGCCAGACGTAGATGGTGCGTGTCAGCCGGAAACGGCCCGACGGCAGGTAGACGATGCCGCCGGCCCCTCGGTTCGAGGCCGCATCGAGGGCCTGCTGAATCGCGGCGCTGTCGTCCGTCGCGCCGTCGCCCGTCGCGCGAACCGTGATGGCTTTCGGATCGTCGGGAGCGGTCAGGTAGATCGAGGGGCCGGCCCAGGCCGGAGCGGTCATCGTCAGCCAGGCCAGAGCAACGGCGCGTCCACAGTGCATGGCCGGCGATCATCTCACGCTGCCGCGGAGACGAGTCTGGCGGCGCCGCCAGTCGTTACGACTTGACGGCCAGGAACGTCAGCCAGGGATCGCCGTCGCTGTCGACGCTGCGCGCCTGCCACGTGACGCGCAGGCCGGCGGCTTCGAGCCGCGCCGCGAAGGCGGGCCGCTGCCAGTAGATGGTGTGGTAGTCGCCGGTGGTCTCGCCGCGGCCGCGCCGCACCGACACCAGGAACACGCCGCGGCGACGTAGCGCGCGGGCGATCTTCCGCAAGACCAGATCGGTGTGATCGCGATCGACGTGGATCAGCACGCACATGGCCAGGATGCCGTCGTAGGGCCCACCCAGGCGATCCGTCAGCACGTTCAGCAGCGTGCCTCGCTTGCCGCGCCTGGCCTGAAGGGCGAGGAACGCGCGGGTGGCATCGGTGCGGCGGACCCTGAGGCCCAGCGACTCGAGGAAGTCGGCCTCGCGTCCCGGACCCGAGCCGATCTCGAGGATCCGGGCCCCGCCGGGGACCGCCGCGGCCAGCCGCCGCAACGCGGCCTCGTCGGCCGGCGAGGGCACCGGCGCCACGAGCCGGGCGTAGTCACGCGCGTAGCGCTCGTAGGAGGCGATCGTCCGGCGGTTGCTGGCGCGCACCTCACTCGACACGCGTCTCCGGGACGCGCTCATCGGTCGGCCTCCAGCGGAATCCACAGGGTGAGGCCACCTTCGCCCGTCCCCGGATCGAACGCCGCGTTGTGACGCTCGACGATCGGGGCGTCGGCGACGACGCGACCCATCGCCGGGAGGGCCTGGTTCCAGATCGCCGCGTAGGTGTCGTAGATCGTGGAGACGTGACCGCGATGCTCGAACACCGCGTACTCGCGCGGGGCGATCTCGAGCTCGATCAGGCCGTCCGGCGTCCGCTCGAATCGTGTGACCTCCGCGCCGCAGACGTAGCGGAACTCGCCGTCGTCGTCGGCCATTTCGCTGATGCCGACCGGCATCCGCTCGAGCCTGGCGGAAATCGCGTCGTACAGCTCCATGAACCGCTGCCATTGCGCCGGGATCGTCAGGCTGCTGTCGAACGAGCAGACCTCGGCCAGCCCGACGACGCGGAGCCCAGCCTCGGCGACCAGCCTCGGCGGCTCCAGGTCGGTGAGCGACGGCGCCTTCAGGGGCAGCGGTTCGACGAGCGTCAGGCCGTCGACCGTGCCTCGCGTGCGCACCTGTTCGGGGGTGTGGCCGAACTGGTCGCGGAAGGCCCGCGTGAAGGCCTCGTGCGACCCGTAGCCGCTGTCGATGGCGACCGCCAGGATGTCCCGGGCCCCGTCGGCCAGCCGGCGCGCCGCCGCGCTGAGGCGCCGGCCGCGCACGTAGCGCATCAGCGACCGGCCGGTCGTCGTCCCGAAGGCGTTGGCGAGGTGCGCGCGCGAGACGCCGCAGGCTCGGGCGATGCCGGGCAGCGCCAGCGGCGCGGCCGAATTGCGTTCGATGATCCAGATGGCCTGGTCGACAATGGTCATGACTCCTCCGTCCCCTTGGGGAGGCTACCTGCGATTGTGCGCGGCCCGTTTGACCGTTCGTCTACGGCAGAAGCAACCGCTGGCCCCCGACCTCCGTCAAACGCCTGGATGGCCTCGAGATCGACGACGCTGTTCTTCGTGGTCTGTGCCGCTGCTGCCTCGTCCGCGCTCAGCGGACAGGAAACGCCAAGCCGCTCAGCGGCGGAGTCGCGATCGCCCACCAGTTGGGTGGCGTCGGCGGGGCAGGCCGAGCGGCTCGCCCGCGTCGAGGAGGGCCTGCCGCCGATCGAGATCGACGGCGCGGCGCCGCTCCGCCTCACGCTGCGGCAGCTGATGGAGACCTACCAGGTCCCGGGCCTCAGCATCGCGGTGTTCGACGGGCATGCGCTGGCCTGGGCCAAGGGCTACGGCGTCAAGCAGTCGGGTAGCGCCGATGCCGTTACGCCGGAGACGCTGTTCCAGGCTGCCTCGATCAGCAAGCCGGTGACGGCGCTGGCGGCGCTGCACTTCGTCGAGCAGGGCCGTTGGACCCTCGACGGGAACATCAACGATCGGCTGATTTCGTGGAAGCTGCCCGACAACGAGTACACCCGTGTCGAGAAGGTGACGCTGCGCCGCCTGCTCAGTCACACCGCCGGGACGACGGTGCATGGCTTCCGCGGATATCGGCGCACCGAGCCGATGCCGACACTGGTGCAAGTGCTCGACGGCCTGCCGCCGGCCAACTCCGCCGCTGTCCGCGTCGACCTGACGCCAGGCGAGCAGGAACGCTACAGCGGGGGCGGCACGACGATCGTCCAGCTGATGATGGTGGATCAGCTGCGCAAGCCGTTCGCCGAGATCATGCGGGACACGGTCATCCGGCCGCTCGGCCTGGCGCACAGCACCTTCGAGCAGCCGCTGCCGGCGGCGCGAGAAGCCGAGGCCGCAACCGGCACCTACGGGGACGGTCGCAGCGTCGAAGGCCGCTGGCACGTCTATCCCGAGACGGCGCCGGCCGGACTGTGGACGACGCCATCCGATCTGTCGCGCATCGCCGTCGAAGTGGCGCTGGCCTCGGCGGGCCGGTCGTCGCGCGTCCTCTCGCCAGCGATGACCACGCAGATGCTGACGGAACAGAAGCCGGGCGTCGGCCTCGGGTTCGGCCTCGGTCCGGCGCCGCGTCAGTTCCGCCACAATGGCGCCAACGAAGGGTTTCGCGCCTACCTCACGGCGTTCGCGGACAGCGGCAGCGGCGTCGCGATCATGGCCAATTCCGACAACGGGTCGCAGCTCTTCGACGCGATCGTCGACAGCGTGGCCAGGGAATACGGCTGGCGGGGATTCGTATCGCGCCCCCGATCGCCGGCCGCGACCGTCGATCTGCTGACTCGCCTGCGCGGCGTCAAGGACGCCCTCGCGTGGCACGCGCGAGCCATGGCGCGCGACGGGGCTCAGGGTTTCGGTCCGCCCGTCCTCAACGAGGCCGGCTACAGCCTGCTCTCGGGACGCCGGACCGCGGAGGCGGTGGCCGTCTTCGAGGCGAACCGCGACCTCTATCCGGCTGACGCCAACGCCTACGACAGCCTCGCCGAGGCGCAGATGGCCGCCGGCCTGAAGGACGCCTCGATTGCCAACTACCGCAAGTCGCTGGAACTGAACCCGCGCAACGACAATGCGCGGCGGA
>JBDSLU010000191.1:0-15469 GCA_039916225.1 Vicinamibacteraceae bacterium | reverse complement strand
CCGCCTCTCCGTCACCGGCACCGTCAAGACGCCGCTCAGTCTGTCGCTGGCCGACCTGAAAGCCATGCCCGGACAGGCCGAAGTGGTCGCCGTCAACGAGTGTTCGGGGAACAGCCGCGGCTACTTTTCGCCTCGCGTCTTCGGCGCTCAGCTCGGCAATGGATCGATGGGCAACGCGCGATGGACGGGCGTGTCGCTCAAGGCCGTGCTCGAGCGGGCCGGGGTGAGCGCCGGGGCCAAACAGGTGACGTTCAACGGACTCGACGCGCCCCTGCTGCCGAGTACGCCGGACTTCCGCAAGGCGCTCGACATCGACCATGCACTGAGCGCCGAACCTCTGCTGGCGTGGAGCATGAACGGGGAGGCCCTCCCCTTCCTCAACGGCTACCCGCTCAAGCTGATCGTGCCCGGCTACTTCGGGACATACTGGGTCAAGCACCTGTCGGCGATCGACGTCATCGATCACGCGTTCGATGGCCACGACGCCTTCTTCATGACCAGGGGATATCGCGTTCCCGACACCGACTGCGCCTGCGTGCCACCGGGCACGACACCTGAGAAAACCCGGCCCATCACCACGCTGCCGGTTCGCAGCTTCACGACGAGCGTGAAGGCAGGCGATGTGATCCGGGCAGGCCGCGCAATGGAGCTCAAGGGCATCGCCTTCGATGGAGGTTCCGGCATTGGGGCCGTCGCGGTGTCGCTCGACGGCGGCCGGACATGGCGCGCCGCCACGCTCGGCCCTGACCTCGGCCGCTTCTCGTTCCGGGAGTGGCGCCTGCCGGTGACCTTTGCCGCAGCGGGGGACGCGGTGTTGATGGTCCGTGCCACCAGCACCGCGGGTGCTGTCCAACCGATGGCGGCCAAGTGGAACCCCGCCGGCTACATGCGCAATGTGGTCGAGTCGACCGCGGTCTCGATCGTCTGAGGGCCGACGCATGACACGCCACGCCCTCATCCTCGCCGGAGCGGTCGCCACGGCGGCCATCGCCGTGGCGCATGCCCAGCCGAAACGGATGACCTTGCCGCCGGATACCTCCAGGCTGCGCCCGTCCGACCTGCCCGGTTACGCGATCGCCCAGCAGAAGTGTGGCATCTGCCACTCGGCCGACTACGTCAGCTTCCAGCCGCCGAACATGACGCAAGCGCAGTGGACGGCCGAGACGACGAAGATGCGACAGGCGTATGGCGCGCCGGTCGACGACCAGGAAATCCGGAGCCTCGGCGCTTACCTGGCGGTCGCCTACGGCAGCGCCAGCGCGACGGACGCCAGCGTGATCGAAGCGTCCCGCCCCACCCGCAAGTGAACGTGCCGAGCTCGATCATTGCCGAGCGTCGCGCTACGAGACGCGACTACCCATCACCAAGGACGGCCTCAATGGCTTCGAGCTCGACCGGCTTTACTAAATGGTGTTGAAATCCGGCGTCCCGCGTCTTGTTCCGATCCGAGTCCTGCCCGTATCCGGTCAGCGCGATCAGTCTCAGTCCGTTCAATTCTGGTAACCCGCGAAGGCGAGCGGCGAGCTCGTAGCCGTCCATGACCGGCAGACCAAGGTCCAGGAATGCGATGGCGGGCCGGAAATCCGCGGCCACTCGCAGCGCTCCAGGTGCGTCATGTGCGATCCGCGTCTCGTAGCCTTTCGCGCTCAGAGCCCCTGCGAGCATCTCGGCCGCATCCACGCTGTCATCGACGACGAGAATCCTCACCGGGTCGCGGACCGGCGCGATCACGCGGCCGTCGACGGGTTCGAGAGCGAGACGGTCCCCGGGCATTGCAGCGACGTTGGCCTTCGGCAACCGCACGACGAACTCGCTACCGGTGCCCGGACCGTTGCTGTGGGCGGACACGGTACCGCCGTGTTGCTCCACCAGGTTTCGCACAATCGTGAGTCCGAGCCCGAGGCCCCCTTGCGATCGATCGATCGCTTGACGCTCCTGGACGAACAGATCGAACACGCGCGGCAGGACGTCCGGCGCGATGCCCATGCCTGTGTCACGGACGCGAAGCACGACCTGATCGCCCTCTTCGTTTCCTCGAATGGTGATCTGACCGCCAGGCGATGTGTACTTCGCGGCGTTCGTCACGAGGTTTGAGACGACCTGGCTCAGGCGAATCGAGTCGCCCTTCACTGTGAGCCCTCGTCGAGGGACGTCCACGTCGAGGGCGTGCGTCCGCTGGTCGAGCAGTGGGCCGGCCATCTCGATCGCCTTCGCGACCACCTCGGCAACCTCGATGAGCCCCTCCTTGAGTTCAACCCTCCCTCGTGCGATGCGGGACACATCGAGCAGATCGTCCACCAGGCGCGTCAGGTGACGGACCTGGCGCTCGATGACGGTGCGCTCCCGCTCAGCGCCGTCAATGCCCCGAAGCTTCATCAGCTGCAGAGCCGTCAGGATTGGGGACAGCGGATTCCGAAGCTCGTGGCCCAGCATGGCGAGGAATTCGTCCTTGGCACGGTTGGCGGATTCGGCCGCCTCACGCAGGTCGTCGAGCTGATGCCGCGCCAGTACCTGGTCGGTCACGTCCGATGCGATGACGAAGACTCCCTCGATGTCGCCTTCGACGTTCCGGAACGGGGAGTAGACAAAGTTGAAATAGACAATCTCGGTCGGTCCATCTCGTCGTGTGAGCCGGGTAGCCGTCTCCTTGCCGACGTAGGGAACGCCGGTGCGGAACACCTCGTCCAGTAGCGACGGAAAGATCTGGTCGCGCAGTTCCGTCAAGACATCCAGCAGCGGACGGTTCAGGACCTCGCTCTCCTGGTGTCCCCAGACTTCGCACACCAGCGGATTGGCGAGCTCGACCACGTGATTGGGGCCGCGAAGCACCGCGATCGAGGTGGGTGCCTGCATGAACAACGAGTAGAGCAGTCGCTTCTGGAGTTCCGCGTCTTCCCTGACGAGGCGCTCACGTTCGCGCAGTTCGGCGTTGGCATCAGCCGTTTGTCGCTCGCTCTCAACGTCGGTGTTGGTGCCGAACCAGTGGACGATGTGTCCGCGAGAATCGTGTACGGGATTCACGCGCGTGAGAAATCGACGGAAGGTCCCGTCAGCACCGCGTAACGGGAACACCATCTCGAACGGGGTTCCTGACTCGATGGATCGCAGCCAACGCTGCTTGACGATCGGAAGCGTCGCAGGATCGTGCACGCGTTCCCATCCCCAGCCTTCCATGTCCACCGGTGTCGTGCCGGTGTAGGCATACCACTGGTCGTTGTACCAGTAGATCCAGCCGTCTGGCCGCGCCATCCACGTCAGGTTCGGGTTGGAATTGGCGAGCGCCCGGAACAGATGCTCGCTCTCCCGCAGTTCATGCGTCACACGCGCGCGTTCGATCGATTCCCAGGAGCGGCCCGCGACCCGTTGCACGAGCTCGACGTCGCTGGCTTCCCATGCTCGAGGGCCGACCGTATGCACGGCCATTGCGGCGACGAAGCGCCCCTGTTTCTTGATCGGTACGCAGATCACCGCGCCAATCTCGACCAGCTGGTACGCTGCATGATCCGCGGCGGTAATCCGTGGATCGAGGGCGCTGTCGGCCACGACGTACGGCTCACCGGCACGCATCAAGCGGAGACATTCTTCGCCAAACTGCCTGAACGTATAGCGGCCGACGATACTGTCGACACCTCTCGTGAAATTGCCGGTCAGCAGGAACGTGTCTTCGTCCTCCTCGACCCTGGCGTAGGCGCAGCGGTTCACGCCGAGATGCTCACCGAGCGCGCGCGCGGCCATCAGCGTCATCGCTTCCGCCTCGGAATGCTGTCGAAGCGCGTCGTCGAGCGCAATGAGGAAGCGGTCACGGGCCTCGACGGTCTTGCGTCGAGAGATGTCCCGCGCCACCTTTGAGGCGCCAACTATCTGACCGGATGCGTCGCGGATTGGCGAGACGGTCAGCGAGACATCGAGGCGCCGGCCGTGCTTGCCCACACGCACCGTCTCGAAGTGTTCGATCCGATCACCGCGAGCGATTTGCGCCAGGATGTGCTGCTCTTCATCGAGGCGCTCTGGTGGGAGCAGCATCGTGACGGGCCGCCCGATGGCCTCATTGGCGGCGTAGCCGAACACGTGCTCAGCGCCTTTGTTCCAGGACAGGATGATGCCCTGAAGCGTCTTGCTGATGATGGCGTCCTCTGAAGACTCGACGATCGCGGCCAGGTGCGCCCGCGCGACGTCCGCCGCTTTCCGCTCGGACACGTCGCGAAATACCAGCACGGCACCGACCGTCGCGCCCGACTCGTCCCGAATTGGTGCGGCACTGTCGTCGATGGGGTGTTCCTCTCCAGTTCGAGCGAGAAGAACGGTGTGGTTTGCTAGCCGGATGATCGTGCTGGTCTGCAAAGCACGGATGGCGGAGTTCTCCACCGCCTGGCGTGTGTCCTCGTGGATGATGTGGAGCACCTCCGTCAGGAAAAGCCCGAGAGCGTCGCTTTGAGACCAGCCGGTCAACACCTGCGCGACGGCGTTCATGGAGGTCACGCGACCCTCGACATCGGTGGTGATCACGGCGTCGCCGATGCTGGCGAGCGTGATTCGAAGCCATTGCGACTGTTGACGCAATGCCTCCTCGGCCCGCCGGCGCGCGACGAGAATGCTCTGGGCGTTCTGCAGGGCGACACCGCGAAGCCGGGCCTCTTCGTCGCCGTCGGATGCCACTATTTGCCCTTCAGCTTTTTGCTGGCGAGCGCCGTCCCTGCGACGCGGGCACGGATCTTCGCCAACGCCGTTGCCCGGGTCGTGCTGGTGTCGTCGCAAAATGGCGAGAAGCCGCCGTCGCCGCCACGATCGCAGACCCTCACTCAGTAGGTCCAGAAGTTGTGGAATTTGCGCTGCTCGATCGTATCCCGGACGGCCTCTTCGTAGAGCGCCTCCAGGGCAGGATCCTGGTCGTTGGCAGCAACGGCCTCAATGAGGTGCGCTGGTCGCGGGATACTGCCGATAGGCTCCGTCGGGATATTGGGCATGAGAGTCGGACGCCGGCGCGCCGGATCGGCGTGGACGACGATTATAGACAAGCTCAACCGGCCGGGAAAGGGCCCCGACACCGTCCAGGCCGGGCGCATCGTACGGACTCCCGTCGACTGGCTGGCCTTGGCGGTGCCGGCGCTCGGATTCGCGAGGTGCCGACGACCGGACTCAGCTCTCGGCCGGCCGAATCCCGATCGCAGACGGCACGGGCATTCGTCAGCCGCGCCGCGCGGCCTCGATGGTGGCGACGTCGATCTTCTGCATCTTCATCATCGCGTCGAAGGCGCGCTTGGCCTCGGCGCCGCCAGCGGCCAGCGCGTCGGTCAGCACGCGCGGCGTGATCTGCCACGACAGGCCCCAGCGGTCCTTGCACCAACCGCACTCGCTTTCCTTGCCGCCGTTGCCAACGATGGCGTTCCAGTAGCGATCCGTCTCTTCCTGCGTGTCGGTCGACACGACGAAGGAAAACGCCTCGGTCTGCTTGAACGCCGGGCCGCCGTTGAGGCCGAGGCAGGGGATACCCAGCACGGTGAAGTCCACCGTCAACACCTCGCCCTCCTTGCCGTCCGGGAAGTCACTGGGCGCCTTGTGTACGGCGGTCACCTTGCTGTCCGGAAACGTAGCAGCGTAAAACTTCGCCGCGTCTTGCGCGTCCTTGTTGAACCAGAGACAGATCATGCTTTTCGACGTCATATGGATGGGCTCCTTGTGCTGATGGGCTGTTCCGTTGCCCCAGCAAGCTATGCAAATGTGGGGACAACTACGGCTGTCGTCGAACATCGATAACCATCCCGGAACGAGTCCCTGTCTGTGCGTTGGACGTTCCGCCGATCGTCGTCTGACACGACACCTCGAGCACATCCCGGCCGATTGACCGGGCCAACAGACTACAGACCACGCCGACCGGGTATGCTGCCGAACCATGAACATCGCCTTGGCCCTCGTCCTTCCCCTGTCAGCGATCCTCGTCGGCGGTCTCGCACCGGGGCATGCGCGGGCGGTCGCGCAGGCAGCGGCCGTTGCGGCCGAGCCGACGTCGCCCAAGACCGTGGTTCATCTCTTCGACGGCAAGGACCTGGCGGGCTGGAAACCCGACGTGCCGGCCCGCGATGCCGACCCGAACGGTCCGCCGAGCTTCATCGTGCGCGACGGCAAGCTGGTCAGCCTGGGCACGCCCGGGGGACATCTGCTGACGGATGCCCGCTACCGCGACTACCGGCTGGAGGTGGAGTATCGCTTCTCCGGCAAGGCCGGCAACTCCGGCGTGCTCATCCACACGTCGCAGCCCCGCGTCCTCTACAAGATGTTCCCGCAGTCGATCGAAGTGCAGTTGATGAGCGGGAACGCCGGCGACTTCTGGTGCATCCACGAGGACATCAAGGTCGAGGACATGGAGACCCGGCGTCCCCGGAAGGCCGGGGAAAAGTGGGGCGGCACCGAGGGCGATGCCCGCCGGGTCGTCAACCTCACCGACGGCTCGGAGAAGCCGCTGGGGGAATGGAACAGCCTGATCATCGAGGCCCGCGGCCGGTCCATCACGGTGTGGCTGAACGGCGACCTGGTCAACAACGGGTTCGACGCCTCGGTCGATCAGGGCAAGATCGCCCTGCAGGCCGAAGGCGCCGAAGTCGAGTTCCGCAAGGTCGACATCGGGCCGCTGTCGGCCCTCAAGAAATAGTGATTCCAGCCACCTGCCGACGTCGTCGCCCCGCCCGCTGATGCCACGGTCACCCCGAGCGGGCGGGCATGCTGGTCTTCGACGTCGAGCTGATTCGCATCGAGTCGTAGCGCGGGAGCGCGCCGCTCAGATCAGGGCGCGCGCCAACCAGATGGCCGGTGTAGCGGCGGCCAGTGATGCCGCGCTCGCCGCGAGCAGACCTACCGCGGAGAATGGCTCGGCCCTGAGCAGGCCGAGCCACTCGGCGGCGAGCGGCGTGTCGCGGGCCTCCAGCCAGGCGGCGACGTGCGCGTCGATCCGCCGACGCTGGTGCACGGTCGGCTCGAGTGTCGTCCAGGTCTCACCGGGGTCGTTCATCGCGTTCCTCCTTCACCGCCCAACAGCTCGTCCAGACGCGCGCCGAGACGGATCCGCGCGCGCTCGAGCATCTTTCGAATGGTCGCTGGCTCGACGCCGAGCGCCGCCCCGATGTCGCTGGCGTTGAGCTCGGCGCCGTAGCGCAGGCTGACGATCTCCCGCTCGCGCTCGGGCAGCTCGGCGAGCGCGACGAGGAGCGCGCGGCGACGCCGGGCGCGGTCGAGCGCCTCCACCGGATCGACTCCGGCGTCCGGCATGTCGGGCAGTTCACCGGTGGCCGTCAGCTCCGGCCGGCGGCGGCGGAACCGCCGGCGCGCCGTGTTGAGGGCAATCGTGGTCACCCAGGCGGCGAAGCGAGCGTCGGGGCGCGGCCGGTACTTGTGCAGCGACGACAGCACCGTCAGCATCGCGTCCTGGGTCACGTCCTCGGCGTCGGCGTCGGAGCGCAGCATCCCGCGGACCGCCCGGAACACGCGGTCGACGTGCTGGAGGTAGAGCGCCTGGCGGGCGTTGGTGTCACCGGCACGCGCCTGCACGACGAGACGCGCGATCGCCTCTTCGGCCAACGCGCCGACCGGCACGGCGTCGCCGTCATGAGGCAGGGTGAAAACAGCGAACAGCGAGGCGAGCGGCGACAGGGCGACGCCATCCGGCGTCGCGGCTGCGATCACGACTCCACCTGACTCAGGTAGCCGATCGTCCAGACCGACGATCGGAACGTGCCGATCATCGCGGTCAGGATGCACGCCACGGGCACGAGCACGAGGCACGCGATGAAGATGACCGGGACGATGTGCAGCAGCGGCAGCAACGCCACCAGCAGCAGCGCCACCGGCACGATCACCACCATCGCGACGAGGCTGATCGCCAGGGTGCCGAGGAAGGTCGCCACGATCAGCTTCAGCCCGTGCAAGAGCCTGCCGTGCAGGAAGAGCCTGGCCTTGCCGATGGCGTCGAAGGCGCGGCGGTTCTCGAGCACGGCGATGCGGCTGGCGAACGCCTGCACGAGGTAGATCGTGACGAGCCACGGAACGGCGATGACGAGCATGGGCATACCCAGCAGCACGGCGCCGAGCACGCCGAGCAGGTGCCACGCAACCACGCAGATTGCCACCAGCAGCCCCAACGTGCCGAGCGTCGCCGCCAAGTAGAGCAGCGCGATCCGGATGAGCACCCCCCAGTGCGCCCAGCCGGCGCGGAAGCCTTCCCGCGTCGTCATGGCGACACCCTGACGGGCTCGGACCACGCCCTCGATCAGGGCCCCTTCGCCGACGAAGCGAAGGATGAGGAATGTCAGGGCCGCAACGCCGAGGAGCACGGCGATCGAGCCGATGAGCGTGCCGGACGTTGCCAGCAGGCCGGCCGCAGCCGCCCCGCCAATGGCATCGCCGCCGCCGGAATCATTGCTCCCGCCATTCGAACCACCGCTCCAGACGCCGACGAAGAACCCGAACAGCCAGAGCGATCGGCGCGTGCGAGCGTAGTAGAGCCCTTCCTTGACGATCTCCAATATGGTCATATGCGACTCCCAGTCCCTGGGCGCGAGGGCCCATTCGCCGGGTAAAAGCCGGTGAGCCCGGCAAGTGTGACAGAGCCGTCGTGGGTGATACCGTGGTCCGGATGATTCCAGCACCCGCCGACGTCGCCGCCCCGCCCGCCGAAGCCACCGTCACCCCGACCGGCCTGGCCTCACGCGTCCTCCAGGCCGGCACCGGTACGGCGCACCCTGGCCCGCGCTCGAAGGTCCGCGTCCACTACTCGGGTTGGACCACCGACGGGAAGATGTTCGACAGCTCGGTCAGCCGCGGCGAGCCCATCTCGTTCGGCCTGAACCAGGTCATCGCCGGCTGGACCGAAGGCGTGCAGCTGATGGTCGAGGGCGAGAAGCGCCGGCTCTGGATCCCCGAGAAGCTGGCCTACGGCGGTCGTCCCGGCGCCCCAGCCGGCATGCTGGTCTTCGACGTCGAGCTGATCCGAATCGAGTCGTAGCGAGCCGGTCGACCGGCGGTCACGCCACGAGCGGTGGCGTCTCCGGCGGGGTCTCGGCCATGACCGGCTGCGTGGAATCGACCCGTAGCCAGAGCAGGGCGCCGATGATCAGCAGGGCGATCATCGGGACGAACGGCGCGGTGTAGCCGAAGCTGTTCGCGATGTAGCCGTAGACGACAGACGACACGAACGCGGCGACGAACGTCGCGGTGTTCATCGCGCCGGTGACCGCGCCGGCGTAGCTGCCGCCGATGTCGAGGCAGACGCCGAGGACGCCGGGCTGCTGGAGCGTGATGCAGCCGTAGCTCAGGGCCAGGAACACCAGCGACAGGAGCTTGTGGTCGGTCATTACCGACGCGACCAGGAACAGCGCCGCGACCCCGAGCCCGAAACAGCCGAGCGAGCGACGGCCCCACTTCAGGCCCATCCTCCGCACCAGCGCATCGCTGACGAAACCGCCGCAGCCGTTCGCCACCGCGCCGACCAGGAAGGGCAGGGACGACAGCAGCAGGCCGGTCTCGGTGAAGCCGCGTCCCTTGACCAGGTAGGTCGGGAACCACGACTGGAAGAAGTAGAGCGTGTAGCCGTAGCTGCCGGCCATGGCCATCACGCTCCACAGGTTGCCGCTGCGGACGGCCACCGCCCACGGCAGCGACCGGTGAGCCCGGCCGGACACCCCAATCTCCGCCCGCTCCTCCGGGCTGACCGCCGGCATCTCCGCCGGCGAATCGCGGAACCACCGGTACCAGACGATGGCCCACGCCACGCCCAGGACGCCGAAGAGGTAGAACGCCGCCCGCCAGCCATAGCGCATCTGGATCGGCACCACGAGCAGCGGAGCGAGCGCGCCACCGAGCTGGCTGGACATCATGCCGATGCCCCAGGCCGACGTACGCTTCGCCGGCGGGAACCAGCGCGAGATGGCAATGCCGGCGTTGGGAAAGGCGCCGGCTTCGCCCATGCCGAAGCAGAAGCGGGTCACGAGCAGCAGGGAGTAGTTCGAGACGACGCCGGTGAGCGACGTGAAGACCGACCACCACAGGACGATGCGCGTGAGCACGAGGCGCGGGCCCAGTCGGTCGCCCATGGCCCCGCTGGGAACCTCGAACGCCGCGTAGGAGATCGTGAACATGGCGGTGACCCATCCCCACGCCACCGGGCTGATGTTCAGCGCCTCCTGCATGCGCGGTCCGGCGATGGCCAGGCACACACGATCGAGGTAGGTGATGACGAGCAAGACCGACAGCAGGACCAGGACACGGTGGCGGTATTTCGTTGGGAACCCCTCCAGGCGGCGGTCGTAAGCCCAGCCACGATACAGGATTCCTTTTTCCGGACACCCGGGCGGCGCCGCGCATAGAATCCGGCAGACAACGCCTTCCCCCGAGGACGAACTGTGCCGGATCTCCGCTCCTTGCTTTCGCGGCCCCTTGCCGCGGTGCTCGCGACCGCGTGTGTCGCGTTCGTCGCTGGCGCCGCCGCGCCCGTCGGCCAGCTGCCGCCCGCTGCGCCGTCCTACGATTTCGAGAAGGACATCAAGCCGATCCTCGAAGGCACGTGCGTCCGCTGCCACGGCGAGGCCAGGCAGAAGAGCGATTTCCGCCTCGACACGCGCGCCGGGCTCCTCCGGGGCGGCGAGGAGAACGGAAAAGTCATCGTCGAGGGGCACAGCGACAAGAGCGCGCTGATCCGCCTCGTGGCGGGACTCGTCGAAGACATCCCGATGCCGCCGAAGAAGGAGGGGGTGACGCTGACCGCGCGGCAGATCGGCCTCCTCCGAGCCTGGATCGATCAGGGCGCGAAGTATCCCGCCGGGGTGACCCTCATCAACACGAACGCCAGCGCGGAGACGGCGGAGAGCGGCGAGGCGAAGATTGCCGAAGCCGTGCTCACCAGGGGCAAGGACCACTGGGCCTTCAAACGGCCCGTCCGCCCGACGCCGCCGGCGGTGAAGAACACCGCCTGGGCCAGGTCGCCGATCGACGCCTTCGTCCTCGCCCGTCTCGACAAGGAGGGCCTGGTGCCGGCGCCCGAGGCCGACAAGGCCACGCTTCTTCGCCGCGTCTCCCTGGACCTCACCGGCCTGCCGCCGACCTTGCCGGAGCTCGACGCGTTCCTCGCCGACGACGCGCCCGACGCTTACGCGAAGCAGGTCGATCGGCTGCTCGCCTCACCCCACTACGGCGAGCGCTGGGCCCGCCACTGGCTGGACGCCGCGCGCTACGCCGACAGCGACGGCTTCGAGAAGGACAAGCCGCGCTACGCCTGGGCCTACCGCGACTGGGTCATCGACGCGATCAACGAGGACCTGCCCTACGACCAGTTCATCATCGAGCAGATCGCCGGCGATCAGCTGCCGAACGCCGCGCAGGACCAGGTCGTGGCGACCGGCTACCTGCGCAACTCGATGATCAACGAGGAGGGCGGCGTCGATCCCGAACAGTTCCGGATGGAGGCGATGTTCGATCGCATGGAAGCGATCGGCAAGGGCGTCCTCGGCCTGACCGTCCAGTGCGCCCAGTGCCACAACCACAAGTTCGATCCGATCCTTCAGGAGGACTACTACAAGCTCTTCGCCTTCCTGAACAACGATCACGAAGGCAGCAAGCCGGTCTACTCGCCCGGCGACTTGATGACGCTGGCCGAGCAGCGCCGGCAGATCGCCGAGATCGAGGAGGCCCTCCGCCATACCACGCCGGATTGGGACAAGCGGATGGCCCGGTGGGAGCAGGCCGCCACGATCGGTGAGCCGAAATGGACGGTGGTGCAGCCCACCGTCGAGGACATCTCCACCGGCGGGCAGCGGTACCTGCCGCAACCGGATGGCAGCTTCATCGCGCAGGGCTACGCGCCGACGAAGCACACGGTGAAGCTGACGGCAAAGGTGGACGCCAGACGCATCACTGCCTTCCGCCTCGAGCTCCTCACGGACCCGGACCTGCCGCTCGGTGGACCAGGACGCTCGTTCAAGGGCACCAACGCGTTGACCGAGTTCTCCGTCGAGACCGCGGTCGCAGGCAGCAGGCTCAAGCCGGCGCGGGTGAAGTTCGCCAAGGCCACCGCCGACTTCGGCGATGCCCCCGATTCGGTACTGGAGCCGCTCTTCGACGACAAGTCCGGCAAGAAGCGCGTCACCGGCCCCGTCGGCTTCGCCATCGACGACAAGGAGGAGACTGCCTGGGGTATCGATGCCGGCCCCGGCCGCCGCAACGCGCCGCGCAAGGCCGTCTTCACGCTGGCGACGCCGATCGTCCACCCGGCGGGCACACAGCTGATCTTCCTGCTGAAACAGAACCACGGCGGCTGGAACAGCGACGACTTGATGACCAACAACCTCGGTCGCTTCCGCCTCTCGTACACGGCGGCGCCGGGCCCGGTCGCCGATCCGCTTCCGAAGGCGGTGCGCGAGATCCTGGCGGTTCCGGTCGAGAAACGCTCGACGACGCAGACCAACGCGGTCTTCAGCTACTGGCGCACCACCGTTCCTGAGTTCAAGGACGGCAACGAGAAGATCGAGGCCATCGCCAAGCGCCACCCGGAGCCGTCGACGTCGCAGATGGTCCTCGAGGCTCGCCCCGAGATGCGCGACACGCGCCTCCTCAAGCGCGGCGACTGGCTGAACCCCGGCAAGGCGATCACGCCCGGCGTCCCCGCGGCGCTGCATCCGCTGCCGGCGAACGCGCCGCCGACGCGGCTGACCTTCGCCAAGTGGCTGGTCGACCCGAAGTCGCCGACGACGTCACGCGCCTTCGTCAACCGTGTCTGGCAGACCTACTTCGGCACCGGTTTCGTCGCGACGAGCGAAGACTTCGGCATGCAGAGCGAGGCGCCGTCGCATCCCGAGCTGCTCGACTGGCTGGCCGTCGAGTTCATGGAGAAAGGCTGGCGGCAGAAGGATCTGCACCGGCTGATCGTGCAGTCGGCGGTCTACCGGCAGAGCTCGCGCATCGACCCCACCACGCTCGAGAAGGATCCCTACAACCGGCTTCTTGCCCGCGGCGCGCGTTTCCGCGTGGAAGGCGAGATCGTCCGCGACGTCGCGCTGGCGATCAGCGGACTGCTCAACCCGAAGGTCGGCGGCAAGAGCGTCATGGCGCCAGCGCCGGACTTCCTGTTCAAGCCGCCGGTCAGTTACGCGCCGTTCCCGTGGGTCGAAGAGACGGGGCCCGACCGCTACCGCCGCGCGCTCTACACCTATCGGCGCCGCTCGACGCCGTTCCCGATGCTGCAGACCTTCGACGCGCCCGACGGCACGACCGCCTGCGTGCGGCGGATGCGCTCGAACACGCCGCTCCAGGCCCTGACGCTCCTGAACGAGACCGTCTCGATGGAAGCGGCGCGGGCCTTCGCGCTGACGATCATCAGCGACGGCGGGAAGACGGACGCCGAGCGCCTGACCTTCGCCTTCCGCCGCGCCCTGAGCCGCCCGCCGACGGAACGCGAGGCACAGATCCTGCTGCAGTTGATGGAGAAGCAGAAGGCGCGCGTCGCCGAAGGCTGGATCAACACGCACGCGCTCTCGACCGGCAAGGACGAACTGCCGAAACTGCCCGTGGGCGTGACGCCGGCGACGCTCGCCGCCTACACGGTCGCGGCGCGCACGCTGCTGAGCCTCGACGAGACGATCACCAAGCAATAGCCGTCCGTCGACCGCCCAGAACCGAGGCCCCGCTCCTCCAGGATTTCACCGATGGCTGAACGCGAGACTCTCCACCAGTCCCTCCTGCGCGAGAAGCAGCGCTACCAATCGCGCCGCTGGTTCTTCAAGGAGTGCGGCGTCGGCCTCGGCTCGGTCGCGCTGCATTCGCTGCTCGGCAGCGTGCTCGGCGCCGGCACCGCGCACGCCGGTACCTCGCCCACCGGCACGGGTGACCCGCTTGCTCCGAAGGCGCCGCATTTCGCACCCAAGGCCAAGCGCGTGATCTTCCTGTTCCAGGCAGGCGCGCCGAGCCATCTCGAGCTGTTCGACAACAAGCCGGAGCTCGCCAAATGGGACGGTAAGTTGCCACCGGCCGAGCTCCTGAAGGGCTATCGCGCCGCGTTCATCAATCCCAACTCCAAGCTACTCGGGCCGAAGTTCAAGTTCGCCAAGCACGGTCAGTGCGGGGCCGAGCTGTCGGAGCTGCTGCCGCACACGGCGAAGATCGTCGACGACATCGCCATCGTCAAGTCGATGCAGACCGACGCCTTCAACCACGCGCCGGCGCAGATCTTCATGAACACCGGAGCGCAGCAGTTCGGCCGTCCCAGCATGGGCGCGTGGGCGACTTACGGCCTGGGGAGCGAAGCACAAGACCTGCCGGCCTTCGTCGTCTTCAGCACCGGCCAGAAGGGCACCAGCGGCGGTCCGGCGAACTATGGCTGCGGGTTCCTGCCGACCGTCTACCAGGGCGTGCCGTTCCGCGGACAGGGCGATCCGGTCCTCTACCTCTCCAACCCCGGCGGCGTCGACGCGACGATGCAGCGCGACACCCTGGACGCCATCCGCGGCCTGAACGAGATCCACCTCGGCGCGGTCGGCGACCCCGAGATCTCGACGCGCATCAACTCGTTCGAGATGGCCTACCGGATGCAGTCGAGCGCGCCGGAGCTGATGGACCTCTCGAAGGAGTCTCCGGAAACGCTCGCGCTGTACGGCGCGGTGCCCGGCGAATCGAGCTACGCCAACAGCTGCCTGCTGGCGCGGCGCCTCGTCGAGCGCGGCACGCGCTTCGTCCAGATCTTCCACGAGGCCTGGGACCACCACGGCGGCCTCGTCGGCGGCTTGAAAGAGCAGTGCAAGAAGACCGATCAGGCCAGCGCGGCGCTGGTGCTGGACCTCAAGCAGCGCGGCCTGCTCGACGACACGTTGGTGATCTGGGGCGGCGAGTTCGGGCGCACGCCGATGGTGCAGGGCGGCAACGACGGCCGTGACCATCATCCAAAGGCGTTCACGATGTGGCTCGCCGGCGGCGGCATCAAGAAGGGCCTCACGCTCGGGGCCAGCGACGAGTTCGGCTTCAACGCCGTCGAGGACAAGGTGCACGTCCACGACCTGCACGCGACGATCCTGCATCTCCTCGGCTTCGACCACACGAAGCTGACCTACCGCTTCCAGGGCCGTGACTTCCGGCTGACGGACGTCCACGGCGAGCTGGTGACGAAGCTGCTGGCGTAGGGTTCGGACGAGAATAGTGGTCTCTCTGAAGGCCTGTGCGAGCGCGGCCGTCGGCGCGCTGATGCTGGCCGTGGCCGGCGTCGGACGACCGGCGGCCCAAGCACTGGTTCCATCGCCGGCCCCGTCACCAGGCCAGTCACCAGTAGTGCCGACGGTGCAGGGCGCGGGCGAACGGGTCAGCTTCAATTACCAGATCCGGCCGCTGCTATCCGACCGGTGCTTCCGCTGCCACGGGCCGGACGCGAAGGCGCGGAAGGCGAAGATGCGGCTCGACACGCCGGAAGGCGCCCATCGCGCGCTCGACGACGGGTGGTTCGTGA
>JBDSLU010000190.1:0-6105 GCA_039916225.1 Vicinamibacteraceae bacterium | reverse complement strand
GACGAGATCGCGCCGGCTCGCGGCATCGAGCTGCACCGCAAAGCATTGGCCGCGTGGCGACGTCAGCCGATCGATCCGGATGCGTGTGCGACGCTGGCGCATCACGCCGAGGCCGCGGGCGATGCTGACGCGGTGCTCGAGCTCGCCCCGCGCGCGGCGCGGCGTGCCGCCGAACTGCGGTCGCACCGGGAGGCCGCGGCGCAGTACGCGCGCGCCCTGCGCTGGGCCGACATCCTGCCTGCGGCGGACCGGGCCATCCTCTACGAATCGCGATCGTACGAGTGCTACCTGACCAACCAGTTCGCCGACGCCTACGCCGCGCGCGAGCAGGCGCTGGCCATCTGGCGTGAAACGGCGAACACCGTCAAGATCGGCGAGAGCCACCGCTGGCTCAGTCGACTGGCGTGGTTCCTCGGCGACAACGCCGTGGCCGAGCATCATGCGTGCGAGTCTCTCGCCGTGCTCGAGACCGGTCCACGCGGCCCGCAACTCGCCTGGGCCTACGCCAACCTCGCGCAGATCCACATGCTCGCCGGCCGTCCGCAGGAAGCGGAGGACTGGGGCCAGCGCGCCATCGCACTGGCCGGTCCGCTCGGTGAGCGCGAGGTCGTGTGCCACGCCCTGAACAGCGTCGGCACGGCACGCTGGCAGCTCGGGGCGGACGACACCGGCGCCGTACTGCTCGAACACAGCCTGATCCTCGCCCTCGAACTGGGCAGCGATGACCTCGTGCCGCGCGCCTACGTGAATCTCGCCAGCCGCAATGTCGGTCACCGGCGGTTCGCCGCCGCCCGCCGCTACCTCCGGGCCGGCCTCGACTACTGCGGCGACCACGACCTCGACGCCTACCGGCTCTACCTCGGCGGCTGGCTGGCGTTGTGCGACTTCTGGGAAGGTCGCTACGACCAGGCGGTGGCGCTGGCCGAAGAGACGCTGGCACACCCGCGCCTGGCGGCGCCGAGCCGCATCCAGCCGCTGCTCGTCCTCGGACGCATTCGCGCCAGACGCGGCGAACCTGGCGTCTGGGAGATCCTGGACGAGGCGCGGGCGCTCGCCAGCGGCACCGGCGAATTGCAACGCCTCGGTCCGGTCGCCATCGCCCGCGCCGAGGCGGCCTGGCTGAGCGGAGACGTCGGCAGGGCGCGGATCGAAGTCCAGCCCGCCTTCGATCTGGTCACGGTGCGCGGTCAGCGTGGCCACTGGACGCTCCCCGAGCTGACCTTCTGGTTGTGGCGCGCTGGTGGCGTGGTCGATCCGCAGGCTCACGGCGTGACGCCGTATGCGCTGCACATGCAAGGCCGCCCGCTCGAGGCCGCCGAGCGCTGGCGCGTCATCGGCGCGCCGTACGAAGCGGCCATGGCCCTGGCCGATGTCGAGGACGAAGACTCGCTGCGGGAGGCCCACGCGGCGTTCGAGCGGCTGGACGCGGTGCCGATGGCGGCGCGGGTCAAGCGTCGTCTGAGCGCGCAGGGCATCCGCAATCTGCGGCGCCGGCCCCGTCCTTCGACCCAGGCCAATCCCTCGGGCCTCACCGCGCGCGAGCTCGACGTGCTGCGGCTCGTCGCCGAAGGATTGCGCAACACCGAAATCGCCGGGCGGCTGTTCGTGTCCTGCCGGACGGTCGATCACCACGTGTCGTCGCTGCTCGGCAAGCTGGGGGCGCGCAGTCGAACCGACGCCGCGGCCCGATCCGTGGAGATCCTTCGCACGGTCGACTGTCCGCAAGCGTGAGCGGCGGATCCGGCGGCACCACGCCTCCGCCCACGCTCGACCCAAAATGGGCAGTTCCACCGATGCGGCTGCCTGGGCGCGGCCGGCATGCTCATCGACGGGTCAGGGAGGTGGCCCGCCATGACCATCGGACGACGAGACTTTCTGCGCCTGAGCGCGCTCGGTGCGGCGGCGGTTCCGCTGTGGGGCCCGCCCCCGGCGAGCGCAGCGGTGCAGGGTCTCGCGCGCCGCGGCCCGGCGCAACGAGTGATCGTCGTCGGCGCCGGTCTCGCCGGTCTCTGCGCAGCGTTCCAGCTGCGCGAGGCGGGACACGACGTGCTGGTGCTCGAAGCGCAACGGCGCCCCGGCGGACGTGTGCACACGCTGCGCGACTTCGCGGAAGACCTCCACGGCGAAGCCGGCGCCGCACGGATCCCCGACAGCCACGCCTTCACGCTGAAGTACGTCAAGCACTTCGGCCTCGAGCTCGAGCCCTTCACGCCGTCGGGAGCGGCGGTCTACCACCTCCGCGGCCGGCGGATCGTCGTCAAGCCCGGAGACAAGCCGGACTGGCCGCTCGCGCTCACGGCGGAGGAGCGGGCGATCGGCCTCGACGGCATGCGGGAGCGCGCCTTCGGCCCGTTGCTGGCCAAGGCCGGCGATGCGACGTCGCCAGACTGGGCTCCGGCCGCACTCGCCGACTACGATCGCATCACCACCACCGAGCTGCTGCGCCAGCGCGGCTTTTCCGAGGACGCGATTCACCTGCGTCGGGCGGCTGGTGGCGGCTGGGACGATACCGCCGAACCTGAATCGGCGCTGCGCCGGCTGCGCATCGCCGCCCTCGAGCCGGCCGGCTCCGGCTATTCCAGGATCCGCGGCGGCAACGATCGCCTGCCCTACGCGTTCGCGATGCGGCTCGCCGATCGCATCCGCTATGGCTGTCCGGTCGTTCGCATCGAGTCGAGTGGCAGCGGCAGCCTTCGGGTCGTGGTGAACGAGGCCGGAGCGGCGGAGTCCCTGGCGGCCGATCGCATCGTCGTGGCGACGCCGTTCTCGGTGCTTCGTCGCATCGACGTCGTCCCGCAGTTCTCCGCGGAGAAGACCCGCGCCATCCACGAGCTGACCTACGCGCCCTCCTGCAAGGTGTTCCTGCAGACGCGCACGCGCTTCTGGGCTCGTGAGGGCCTCAGCGGGTTCGGCTACACCGACCTCGCCGGTTACATGCAGGTCTGGGAGCACGGACAGGGGCAGGCGGGGCCGCGCGGCCTGCTCGTCGCCTACACCAAGATGGCGGGCGCGGGCCGCTTCGGCGGCCTCGACGAAGCGCACCGGATCAGCGCCGCAGCGGAGGCCGTCAGCCAGGTGCACCCCGAGTTGCCGCGCCAGCTCGAAGGCGGCGTCTCGAAGTGCTGGGAAGAGGATCCGTGGGCCCGCGGTGCGTGGGCGATGTGGCGCCCCGGTGACATGGCGCGGCTCCAGCCACATATCGCGCGTCCGGAAGGGCGCGTCCACTTCGCGGGCGAGCACACCTCGCCCTGGCCGCCGGGATGGATGCAGTCCGCGCTCGAGTCGGGCGAGCGTGTCGCCAAGGAAATCAACGACGCGGAATAGTGGCGCAACCCGCCACGAGCGTCAGTCGGGACCCCGTGTCCCCAAGGAATTCAACGTGCAAGCTGCTCTGAACGTGTTGATGTGTGTGCTCGTGTTCTGCCTCTCGAGTGGCGTGGCGATGGCCCAGGAGGCGCTGACCGTCACCGGTGTGGTGACGACTCGTCCTGACAGTCTGCCCGTGCCGGGAGCCGTGGTGTCCGTCATCGGCACCGACGCGACGGCGACGACCGACGCCACCGGCCGCTACACCCTGCAGGTGCGGCGCCGCGACGTGCGCGGCGATCGGCTCGAGCTGCAGGTCGAGGCGCCGGGCCTCGCCAAGGTCACGACCCAAGTCGTCGTATCCGGCACCTCGCTCACGGCCGACGTGGCGCTTTCGCCCGCCTTCTCCGAGATGGTCACCGTCGGCTCTCGTGCCGCCGGCAGCGCCGCCGAACGGGCCGTTCCCGTCGACGTGATCACGCGCGATCAGATCGCCCGCAGCGGCTTCACCGAAACGGCGCAGGTCATCCAGTCGCTGGCGCCGTCGTTCAACTTCCCGCGACCGACCATCACCGACGGCACCGACACCGTGCGGCCGGCGACGCTTCGCGGCCTGGGGCCGGATCAGGTGCTGGTGCTCATCAACGGCAAGCGCCGTCACCAGAGCGCGCTCGTCCACCTGAACGGCAGCGTCGGCCGCGGTTCGACCGGCGTCGATCTGAACGCGATTCCGGTCGCGGCGATCGATCACATCGAAGTACTCCGTGACGGCGCCGCCGCGCAGTACGGCTCCGACGCCATCGCCGGGGTGATCAACATCGTCCTCAAGAGCGGCGTGGCGCGGCCGGGGATCACGTCGAGCTTCGGCCTGTCCAAGGGATCCTTCGCCGGTAACCGCTGCACCGCGGCGGGGCTCGGGTGCACGGTGGGCGACGACATCGACTTCGCCGATGGAGGGCTGGCGGACGTCGGCGGATCGTGGGGCATCGCGGTCGGCAAGGGCAGCCTGACGGTCGCCGCCGAGTACCGGCACCACAACCGCACCAATCGCGCCTCGTTCGATCCGCGCGACCAGATCGTCGCGGGCGATGCCGGCCACAACGCGGTGGCGGAGCCGAACCATCGATGGGGCGATCCGGACTCCCGCGACCTCATGACCTTCGTCAACGTCAACGCGCCGCTCAACAAGGCGGAGACGCGGTTCGTCTACGGCTTCGGCGGCGTCAGCCGCCGGACCGCCAACAGCGCAGGCTTCTTCCGGCGTTCTCTCGACGTGCGCAACTGGCCGCAGATCTACCCGCTCGGTTTCCTCCCGGAGATCCAGCCGGAGGTGCTGGACGGATCCGCTACCGGCGGCATCAGGGGCGTGGCGCGCGGCTGGAACTACGACGCCAGCGGCGAGTACGGGCGCAACGCGTTCGACTTCACCATCGGGAACACGCTCAACACCTCGCTCGGCCCGAACGTGCCGCCGAACCAGACGACGTTCGACGCCGGCGGGCTGGTGCTCAACCAGATCGTCGGCAACCTCGATCTGAGCCGGGCGTTTCCCGTACGTGGCCTGACCGGCCGGCTGAACGTCGCCTTCGGCACCGAGTATCGCCGCGAGAACTACCAGATTCGCGCCGGCGAGCCGGATTCGTATCGTGACGGCGGCTCGCCGAACCAGGCCGCTGGCGGCCCCTCCTGCGCCGGAGAGCCCGAATCGTGTGGGCGAGCCGCCATCGGCGCCCAGGTGTTCCCCGGGTTTCGTCCGTCGAACGAAGTCGACCGCTCGCGCGACAGCGTCGCTGGATACGTCGACGTCGAAAGCGATGTCCGGCGGTGGCTGCGGCTCGGCGTGGCGGGTCGGGCCGAGCACTACAGCGACTTCGGCAACACCGTGAACGGCAAGCTGACGGCGCGTCTCGAAGCGGATCCGCGGCTGGTGGTGCGCGCCGCCGTCAGCACCGGCTTCCGGGCGCCGTCGCTCGGACAGTCGTTCTTCTCCTCCACGGCAACGAACTTCCTCGACCTCGGGCAAGGTCTCGTCCCGGTGGAGTCGCTGACGCTGCCGGTGGATTCGGCCGCGGCGAAGGTCCTCGGGGCGGTGCCGCTCGAGCCCGAGCAGTCGATCAACGCCAGCGCCGGCGTGGTGCTGACGCCGGTGCCGGCGCTCACCGTGACCATCGACTACTACCGCATTTCGATCGACGATCGCATCGTGCTCTCGGGCAACTTCACCGCCCCGCGCATCGCGACGCTGCTCGCGCCCTTTGGCGCCAACAGCGCGCGGTTCTTCACCAACGCCATCGACACCCGGACCAACGGCGTCGATGTTGCGGCGAACTATCGGGTCCCGCTGGACGCCGCCGGCACATTGTTCCTGCGCGCTGGCTACAACAACACGCGGACGAGGGTAGTGGGTACAGTGGCCACGCCGACGCAGCTGGCCGGCTTCGAATCGGTGTTGTTCGATCGCATCGAACAGCGACGTATCGAGTGCGGGCAGCCCAAGGACAGCCTGCGCCTCGGCGGCGACTGGCGCCGCAACCGACTCGGCGCCAGCCTCCTGGCGGCGCGCTACGGCGAATACTGCAGCTTCACGCTCAGGCCGGCCGACGATCAGGTCTACGGCGCCAAGTGGCTGACCGACGTGGACGTGTCGTTCCGGGCCGGCGGCTACACGATCGGCGCCGTCGTGCAGAACCTGCTCGACGTGTTCCCGGATCGCAACACGACCGTCAATTCGTTCAATGGCATTCAGACGTTTCCCAGCCATTCGCCCTTCGGCATGAACGGCCGCGCCTTCATCCTCCG
>JBDSLU010000189.1:0-19903 GCA_039916225.1 Vicinamibacteraceae bacterium | reverse complement strand
GCCGCCGCCTTGCGCTGGTCGGGGACCATGGCCAGGATCTCGCGGGCGGCGAGGATCTGGCGGACCGACATCGAGAGTGCGTGGGTCGGCACGGCGTCGAGGGACGGGAACCAGCCTTCGCCGACCTGCTGGCGGCGGCAGGCCTCATCGAGCGCGACGACCAGGTACGGCTCGGTGGTCTCGAAGTCGGCCGGCGGATCATTGAACGCGAGGTGCGAGTTCTCGCCGATGCCGACGAAGGCGACATCGATCGGGCCGCGCGCCAGCGCCTCGCCGACGCTGCGGCGGACCGTGTCCAGATCGCCGTTGCCGTCCAGGCCGTGGAAGGTGGGGATGCCGGTGGGGTCGACCAGATGCTCGCGCAGCACGCGGCGGAAGCTGGCCGGGTGCTCGGCGTCGAGGCCGATGTACTCGTCGAGGTGGAACAGCTCGACCTTGGACCAGTCGACGCGCGTGCTGGCGACGAGGTGGCGCAGGAAGGCGAGCTGCGAGTTGCCGGTGGCGGCGATGACGCGGGCGTGGCCCTTTTCGTCGATGGCTTGCACGAGGACGCCTTCGGCGTGCGTCGCCGCGGCAGCGCCCATCTGGTCGGCGGTCGGGGACACATGGATGCGCATCCCAGAAGTTTAGTCTGGCCGGACGCCAAGGCCGTCCTCGCCACGCGGCAGGGGGCGAGCGCCTCACCCAGAGTCAGGCGCTCAGCTTCCCGTGAAGGACCTCGACGTCACAGAACCTGTGTCGCGCGCGCCTGGCCTACGTCGCCCGGCCCGTCAGCGGCGAAGCATGCTTCGGCTGGTAGACACCGAGTTTCCCGCCGCCTGGGAGCGTCAACCGCGTGATCGATCCCCAGCGCTGCTCGTCGAGCCGCGAGCACTCCACTCTCTGCTGCTTCATGTCGGCGATGAACGCGTGGACGTCGTCGCACATCAGGAAGAATTCGTGAACGTCGTTCTCTTCGGACGGATGCACCGCTACCTCCGCTGGCGGCAGCGCGAAGATCAGCCAGCCGTGACCTGCATCGACCGACTCGTACTTCAGCACGTCGCGGAAGAACGCTCGGTCAGCGTCGGCGTCCTTGCTGTAGACAATGACGTGAGCGCCGTGAATCATGCCGCCGAGTGTACCCTCGCCGGCGCCGCCCCACGAGCCGTTGCAGGCGGACGGTCGCGACGGGCGCCCTGCGGGCTCCCTCTCGCGCCCGCCGTTGAACGGCAGTATCGTTAGGCAGACTTCATCAAGATGCCCATTACTGACGTTGACCAGGATCAAGTCGTCCGGCGACTTGTTCATGACCTGCACGCAACAGGTGGAGCTGCTCACGACTACCTGGCCTTGAAGAACGCGCTGCGACTTCGGCAGTTCATCGATGACATCGTGAGCTACGTTCAGGAGGTGGTCGACGATACGCAGCAGGACATGCACGACAATCGTTTCGACACCGTATGGCCGAAGTGTCCGCGACATGCGCACCCGTTGTGGTTGCGGGATGGCTCGTGGTGGTGCCAGCGAGACGACCTGTGCGTGGCGCGCCTTGGAGAATTGGAATCGCCGGGCACGGCCTGACCACCCGCTACGCAGGTCAGTTTCGATTCCTCGCACATGTGCGCGAGCGCGCCTATACTGGCGCCCCATGAAGCGCCTCACCGTCGCCGCCGTCATCGTCGTGGGATGCGTGGTCGCTTCGTCTGCCCAGCAGCCACCGTCCGGCGGCAAGGCGCAGGTCACGGTCCCACCGCTCGCCACCTTCGACGACGTCGCCCCGCCGCCCGGCTGGAAGCCAGACGGGCATATCCCGCCGCACATGCCCATCACCCTGGCCCGGCTGCCGCGGACGGCCATCGCCAAGGCCAGGTATCCGGCGATCGACTTTCACGTGCACGCGCCCGACGTCACCACCGACGCCGCTTACAAGGAGCTGGTGGCGCTGCTCGATCGGGCCGGCATCGGCGCCATCGCCAACATGGACGGCGGGACGGGGGCGCACCTGGACGCGGTGCTGAAGGCCGGCGAGCCCTACAAGGATCGCGTCGCCAACTTCATCACCTTCAGCGCCGACGGCATCAACGAGCCGGGCTGGTCACAGAAGTTCGCCGCCGAGATGGAGCGGGCGTTCAAGGCCGGCGCCCTCGGGATGAAGGTCTGGAAGACACTGGGCCTCACCGCCAAGAACCCCGACGGCACCTACATCCAGGCCGACGACCCGCGCCTGGATCCGATCTGGGACATGGCGGCGAAGTACGACCGGCCGGTGATGATCCACCTGAGTGACTCGATCGGCCGCTTCTACCCGATCAGCCCGAAGAACGAGCGCTACGAAGCCGGCCTGTGGGCCAAGCCCGGCGACACCGAGGGCAACTACTACGGGGGCGGCTTTCCGACCCACGACGTGATCGAGCAGGCGCGCGAGAACATGCATCGCAAGCATCCGAAGACGCGCTTCGTCAACGCGCACCTGGCGATGCTCTACTACGACCCGGCCAAGGTCGCGAAGCTGCTCGACACTTACCCGAACGCCGACGTCGAGCTCGCCGCGACGTTCCAGGATCTCGGCCGGGCGCCGCGCCTGTGGCGCGAGTTCATCATCAAGTACCAGGATCGCGTCCTCATGGGAACGGACGGCGATCCGGGCCGAGGTGTCGACGACTTCTGGACGCCGCATTGGCGTCTGCTCGAAACCAACGACGAATACTTCGAGCACCCGGCGCAGGTGCGGACCGAGGGCGGCTCGCCCGGGCACGGCCGCTGGAATGTCTCCGGTCTCGGCCTGCCCGACGCGGTGCTGCGCAAGGTTTACTACGAAAACGCCCTTCGCCACCTGCCGGCGCTGAAGGCGTCGATCGCGCGGCAGATGGCGGAGCGCGGGCGCTAAGAGCGCCGCATGTCGGCGCTCGTCCCTCCGGCCGCGGGGATGTAGCAGCGCAGCGCGTAGTCGAGCAGCATGCGGTCGGCGCTGAAGCGCCAGCCGAGGGTGCGGATGGTGCGCTTCATGCGCGCGATCCAGCCGCGGGGCAGGCCGTCGCGGTCGCGGTCGTAGAACAGCGGCACCACCTCGTTGGTCAGCGTCGCCATCAGCGCGTCGGCGTCCCGCGTGTCGTGGACGTCGGGGTTCGTGTGGGTGTCCCCCTCGCCGATGGCGAAGCCGTTCAGGCCGTCGTACGCTTCGGCCCACCAGCCATCCAGCACCGACAGGTTCAAGCCGCCGTTCAGCACGACCTTCTGGCCGCTGGTCCCCGACGCCTCGAGCGGGCGGCGCGGCGTGTTCAGCCACACGTCGACGCCCTGCACCAGGTGACGGCCGACGTCGATGTCGTAGTCCTCGATGAACAGCAGCTTGCCGGCGAACTTCGGGTCGCGCATCAGCCGCGCGATCTCGGCGAGGAAGCCTTTGCCGGGCGTGTCGCGTGGATGCGCCTTGCCGGCGAAGATGAACTGGATCGGCCGCTGCGGATCGTTGACCATCGCGGCGATGCGCTCGATGTCGCGCATGACCAGCGTGGCGCGCTTGTAGGTGGCGAAGCGCCGCGCGAAGCCGATGGTCAGCGCGTCGAGGCTGAGCGCCTGCCGCGCTGTGTCGACGACCTCGTCCGACTCGCCGCGCCGGATCGCGGCCTCGACCGCCCGCCGCCGCGCGAACGCGATCAACCGCGTCCGCAGCGTCGCGTGGGTTTCCCACAACTCGCCGTCATCGACCTGATCGATCGCCTCCCAGCTCTTGGGATCGGCGCAGCGCTGCGGCCAGTCGGCGCCCAGGTGGCGATCGTAGAGACGATGCATCGGCGCCGCCAGCCACGTCCGCACGTGGACGCCGTTGGTGATGTGGCCGATCGGGATCCGCTCCTCCGGCTGCCCGGGGTAGAGGCCGGTCCACATCGCCCGTGAGACGCGTCCGTGCAGCGCCGAGACGGCGTTGGCGCGGTGCGACAGCTTCAGCGCCAGCACCGTCATGCAGAACGTCTCGTGGTAGTTGCCCGGGTCGACGCGGCCGAAGGCCAGCAGGGCCTCGCGGTCGAGGCCCATCGACTCGCGCAGCGGCCCGAGATGCTCCTCGACGAGATCGGGCGAGAAGCGGTCGTGGCCGGCGGGCACTGGCGTGTGCGTCGTGAAGCAGATGTGCGAGGCGACCATGCGCAGCGCCTCGTGCGCCGACAGCCCCTCGCGCTCCATCCGCTGGCGCCCGAACTCGAGCGCGGCGAAGGCGCTGTGACCTTCGTTCAGGTGCGCGACGCCGGGCGTGTAACCGAGCGCCCGCAGCGCCCGCGCGCCGCCGACCCCGAGCAGCAGTTCCTGGCGGATGCGGGCCCGCTCGTCGCCGCCGTAGAGCCGCGCCGTCAGCTCGCGATCCTCGGGCCGGTTGCCTTCGACGTCGGAGTCGAGCAGCAGCAGCGTGGTGCGGCCGACCGGCACCGTCCACACCTGCGCCGAGATGGTGCCGGTGCGGGTCTCGACGCTGACGGTGACGGTGCGTCCGTCCTTGGTCGTCGCCGGCCGGATCGGCAGCGTCGCGGCGTCGACGTCGAGGTATTCCTCCTGCTGGCACATGTCGGCGTCGAGGCGCTGCCGGAAGTAACCCTGGTCGTAGTAGAGGCCGACGCCGACCAGCGGAATGCCGAGGTCCGACGCCGCCTTGATGTGATCGCCGGACAGGATGCCGAGGCCGCCGGAGTAGATCGGCAACGATTCGTGCAGCCCGAACTCGGCCGAAAAATAGGCGACCGGCCGCGTCCGCAGCACCCCAGCGTGGCGCTCGCCCCAGGTGTCGCGCGAGCCGAGATATTCCTCGAGACGGCGGTAGGCGTAGTTGATGCGGCCATGCAGCGCCAGCTGCGAGGCGCGCTCGTCGATCGTCGAGACCGGCAGCTGCTGGAGGAGCGCGACGGGGTTGTGTCCGAGCCGGCGCCAGAGCCCCGGATCGAGGTCGCGGAACAGGCTGGTCGTGTCCTGATCCCAACTCCACCAGAGGTTGTTGGCCAGCCGACGGAGGCGTTCCTGCGTCGGGGCGACGAACTGGCCCTGCGTGCGGGCCAGGCTGACGACATGCGAGAGCTGATGCCCGGCGCCGGTGATGGCGGCGACCATCGCCGGATCGAACGCCCTCGCCGAGATGGTCTGCACCACGAGCACGCCCTGCAGCAGCCCGCGATCGATCAGCGGCACGCCGAGGAACGATCGATACGGATCCTCGCCGGCCTCCTTGAAGTACTTGAAGCGCGGATGCGCCGGCGCGTCGTCGACGATGAGCGGCTGCATCGCCTCGGCGACGAGGCCGACCAGGCCCTCGTCGAGCCGCATGCGGATACGGCCGACGCTATCGGCCTTCAGGCCGACGGTCGCGGCGAGCACCAGGTTCGAACGATCGGGACCGAGCAGGTAGACCGAGCAGACGTCGGTGCCGAAGCGGCGCTGAATGAGCTGGACGACGTTGGAGAGCGTCTCGGCGGCGTTGCCCGTGACCGAGGCGAGGCGTCCGATGTCGTCGAGCGTCCAGGATGTCGACGACGGCGGAAGCGGGGCGGGGTGGCTCACAAGGGTCCCTTCTATGTGTTGCGGCAGATCCCCTCGGGACCTGCCACGGGCCGCCTTTTCGGCGGGCCGGCAGCTATCCGTCCCGCTCGGATCGGGGCGGCGCCGTCGCGTCGATACGGCGTGCGGCTCGGTACTGCGCAGCAAGAAGCGTGCTTCGCCCCGGTCGAGCTCGCGCTGCCGCGCGGCTAGTTCAGCCGAGGCATTTTCCCGCGGGTTCCGTCGAATCGGCGTGCTGATTTCGCCTCGGGGCGGTTCGCACGACTAGTCGACATTCGTGTCGATATTGATAAATGGACCGCACAAAAATGTTCTCATGCGTTGCGCGCGGGACTTCCACGAGCACGCGATCACACGCTTCGGCGGCATAAAACGCGCTCAAACGCCGGCATCTGCCTTGCAGCCACGACCGACGAGCCGGCGCACCGCCGGACGTCGAACGGGACCGACGCAGTCATGGATACCGACGCACTGGTCACTCGCATCAAGTCCGAATTCAACGAGAGTCCCGGCATGTGCCTGACGCTGCGTCAGGGGGCGCGCCTGTGGGGAATCGCCCCGGAAGAGTGCGCGAAAGTCGTCGATCGGCTGGTGGCGGAGCACTTCCTGCGCTGGACCAGGAATGGTGAACTGGTCCGCTCCGAGTCGGGCGGCTATCGCGGCCGCGTCGACTTGAAGCTCGGCGCCTAGCAGCTCCCGGTGGTCGGAGGGAGCCGACGGTTCTGTTGGCCCGGCTGAACCTGGCCGACAGAACTGTTGTACGAAGGCCTCCGCGCCGGCGCGTTGGCCAAGCGGACGCGGCCGGCGCCTACGCCGGCTTGAAGTAGAGCACCAGTGCTGCGCCCACCGACGCCAGCAGGTAGCCGGCCCACAGGAGCGGGTTGGGACTCTCCTTGGGCGGGTGCATGACCATCGACACCAGCACGTTGACGAGCGGGGCGCCGCCGAACACCAGGGGCATCACATAGGCCGGCAGCCCGCCCGAGCGGAAGGCGAAGATGATGAAGACGGCGCCGATCGCGCCGAGCATCCCGCCGCCGGTGGCCGCAAGGACGCCCGAGGTGTTGAAGCCCTTCAGGTCGCCCTGCGTGCCCAGTGTGATCACCGGCACCAGCACGCCGACCAGGAAGTAGGCGATGCCGACGCACAGCAGCGCCTTCATCGGGCTCCCCAGCATGGTCTGCCCTTTGTGCAGCGTCGGCCCGTAGAGACCCCAGGACAGAGCGGCACCGAGCGCGAAGAAAACCCACGTCATGGGGGCCGATGCTATCCTTACGGCCCGTGGTCAGTCCAGATCGGGAACGCGGCCCCGGCGGCACGTCGGGCGGCGTCGGCGCGTTTTTCGCCGGCGTGTTGATGGTCGCCGCCGGCGGTTACCTGCTGCTGAACCAGGTCCAGGTCACCACGTCCTACTGGAGTTTCGGCGGCCAGGGCAGCTTCGGCCTGTCACTGCTGCCGCTGCTCGCGGGCATCGCCTTCCTGTTCTTCGACGGCCGCTCGCTGGTCGGCTGGCTTCTCACCGCGGTCGGCACGGTCATCATCCTGGCGGGGGTCCTGATGCACATGGACATCTACTTCCGCCCGACCTCGCTCTTCAACACGCTGGTCATGCTTGCCCTCCTGTTCGGCGGCATCGGCCTGGTCGCGCGATCGCTCCGCTCGTCGTAACCGAAGAGCAATGACGGCCCTCGTCCTGCTCCTGTTTTTCGCCCTGCACCAGGATCTCTGGCTGTGGCGCACGTCGAGCCCGCTCGTCTTCGGCGTGCTCCCGCCCGGGCTCGCCTACCACGCCGCCTACACGCTGGCGGTGTCGCTGATCATGGCGGTGCTGGTGCGACGTGCCTGGCCATCGCACCTCGAAGGCGAGGAGTCCGGAGACGGGACGCCGGGCGGTCGCGCGTGATCCCGCTCGCCATCGTCGGGCTCTACCTGGTCGCGGTCGTCTACGTCGGCGTCTTCGCCTTCCGGCGGTCAGATCGCCGGGCCGGCGCCGAGGATTTCTTCCTCGCCGGACGATCGCTAGGCCCGTTCGTGTTCGTGCTGTCGCTGTTCGGCACGAACATGACGGCCTTCTCGATCCTCGGCTCGTCGGGCCACGCCTTCAGCAACGGCATCGTCACCTACGGCCTGATGGCGTCGTCGTCGGCGCTGATCATCCCGCTGTCGCTGTTCTTCATCGGCACGCGCATCTGGTCGCTCGGCCATCGGCACGGCTTCATGACGCCGGTGCAGATGTTCCGCGATCGCTGGGAGTGCGGCCACATCGGCACGGTGATCTTCGTGGTCCAGGCCGTCCTGCTGGTGCCGTACATCATCGTCGGCGTGATGGGCGGCGGCACGACGCTGGCCGCCCTGTCGGGTGGGCTGGTGCCGTACTGGGCCGGTGGCGCGCTGGTCGCGCTCGTCGTCATGAGCTACGTGTTCTTCGGCGGCATGCGCGGCACCGCCTGGGTCAACACGCTGCAGACGCTGATGTTCCTGGCGTTCGGGCTGCTCGCTGTCGCCGTGGTCGGGGCGGGCATGGGCGGCTTCGGGCACGTCTTCACTGAGATGCTCGACACGCCGGGGCAGGCGGCGCTCCTCACCCGCGAGCGCATCTCGCCCTGGTATTTCTTCAGCTACACCTTCATTCCGCTGTCATCGATCGCCTTCCCGCACATCGGCATCTTCTGCCTGACGGCGAAGAAGCTGACCCACTTCAAGCGGACGGTGATCCTCTACCCGATCTGCATGCTGGCGATCTGGCTGCCCTGCGTGTTCCTCGGCGTGGCCGCCAACCGGGCCACCGACGTGCCGGCGATCAAGGCCAAGCTCGATGCTCGCGCCACGCTGGCGACCGCCGGGCCGACGCTCGACGCCACCGAGCGCGATCGGCTGCGCCGCACCGCATCCGGCGACGACGTGATGCTGCGCCTGGTCGAGCACTACGCGCCGGTGTGGCTGATCGGGCTGCTCGGCGCCTCGGTGATGGCGGCGGTGATGGCCAGCGACTCGCAGATCCTGGCGCTGTCGACGATGTTCACCGAGGACGTGTTCACGTTCTACGGCGGCACGGCGCGCTTCGGGCCGAACGTCCAGGTGCAGATGGGCCGGCTGTTCGTCGTCCTGCTGACGGTGGTCGCCTATGCCATCGCGCTGCGGGTCCCGCAGTCGATCTTCGATCTCGCCAGTCAATTCGCCTTTGCCGGCTACTCGGCGCTGTCGCCGCTGCTCGTCGCGGCCCTGTTCTGGCGGCGGAGCACCAAGTGGGGCGCGCTGGCCGTCGTCATCTGGGTGGCGATCGGCATCGCTGCGGTCGCCGCCGTGCAGATCAACGTGCCGGCGCCGGCCGGGCCGCCGACGGTGCTGTGGACCCTCGGCGAGGTGGCGGTGCTGTCGCGCGCCGCCGCCGGGCTGCTGGTCTTCAACCTGTTGCCGGTCGTGCCGCTGACCATCGGTTCGGTGCTGTTGATGGGCCTGGTCTCGGTGCTGACTCCGCCGCCCGGCGAACGCACGCTGGCGCGCTACTTCTGAGGCATGCTGTCGGGGTCATGACGCGCCGCATCGCCGTCGTCGCCGTCCTGGCATGGCTCGCCGGTGCCACCGCCACGCCCGCCAGCGCCCAGGTCTCGGTCAGCTCGCCCTACCTGGACATCGTCGCCCGCTACCAGTCCGGCGATCAGCCGAAGGCCGTCGCCGAGATGGCCGCGTATCCGACCTCCGGCCTGCGCGACCGCGCCCGCAAGGATCTGCGCGACCTCACCTGCCAGGTGCTGTGCGGCATCGCCGATTGCCGCCGCGCCCGCGCCCAGAAGCCGGAAGAATTCGAGCGCGTGCTCGAATCGTGGGCGGCGTCGATGCCGGCCGCTGCCGCGCTCCACGTCGACACGGCCATCCAGGCCCAGGCCGAGGATCGCGGCGACGTCGCCGAGGCGCATCGCAAGCTGGCCCTCGAGCTGATCGACCTGATGGAAACGGAGCTGGCGCCGCTGCCCGCCGGCGCATCGCCGATCGCGCGGCCGCGGGTCACCGACGGCCCGGCGTTCTCCGGCCCGACCCGGACCGGCCCCGACCCGCAGATCGCGCGGCGCGCCCAAGCCAGCCAGCTGACCACGCTGCTGTCGATCTGGCTGCTGCAGCTGCGCAGCGAGCTGCCGCAGATCCAGGCGCCGCTGGCCCGCGCCCAACAGCGCTTCCCGCAAGATCCGCTCGTCGCCCTCGCCCTCGGCTCGCTGCACGAGGCGCACGCCGCGCCCAATGCCCTGGTCGAAGCCAGCGTCGGCCGGCAGGGCAACCTCGAGAAGTGGCGACAGGACGAGCGCGCGTTTCGCCTCGAACAGGCGCTCACCGCGTATCGACAGGCGATCGCGCTCGATCCCACCCTCGCCGAAGCGCACCTGCGTCTCGGCCACGTGCTGCTGCTCACTGGCAAGTCGGCGGAGGCGGACGCGGCCTTCGCCCGCGCCTCCAGCGAGACCGGCGACAAGCGCTGGCGTTACCTCGCCGAGATGCTGCGCGCCGACGGCGCCGACGCGCGCGGCGATCGGGCCGCCGCGCGGCAGCGCTACCAGACGGCCCTCGAGATCTGGCCGGCCTCGCAGACGGCGGTACTCGCCCTCAGCCGCATGGAGGCGGCCGACGGGGATTGGCAAGCGGCGCAAGCTCGCCTGGCCCGGTTGTGGCCGCAGCCGCACTGCTGTGCCGAGGATCCGTGGTGGGCCTACGGCTTCGGCCAGGCGTGGCGGATCGACGCCGGCCTGGCGACGCTGCGACGGCTGGTGGTGCGATGACCCGCCTTCGCGGCGCGATCAGGCGGCGCCGCTTCGGCGCGGCAGGTCGGCGGTTCCGCATCGTCGGCGGCGTGGCCATGCTGATCGCCTGCGCCGGCATGGTCGGCCCAGCCCGCGCGCAGCAGGAGCCGCCCCCGCAGCCGACGCCGCTGTTCCGCGCCGTCGCCAACGTCGTCCGCCTCGACACGCTCGTCACCGAGCGCGGCAAGCCGGTCGGCAAGCTCACCGCCGACGACTTCGAGCTGTTCGACGACGGGGTCAGGCAGCAGGTCACCGCGGCGAGCATCGAGGACGTCGACATCGACGTGGTGCTGGTGCTCGACACCAGCCGCAGCGTCGCCGGCACGCGGCTGCAGGCGCTGCGCGATGCCGCGTCGGCGCTGGTCCGCAACCTGCGGTCGGACGATCGCGCCGGGGTCGTCACCTTCGCCAGCGGCGTCACCGTCCACGGGCCGCTGACCACCGACCACACCGCGGCGTTGCGGGCGCTCGAGACCACCGACGCTCGCGGCGCGACCTCGCTCGTCGACGCCGCCTGGACGTCCGTGCTGCTCGCGCACGGCAACGATCGGCCGACGCTGGTGCTGATCTTCAGCGACGGCGCCGATACCGCGAGCTGGCTGCGCGCCTCGCCGGTCATCGCGCTCGCCTCGCGCGCCAATCTCGTCGTCGATGCCGTCGTCGCCGGCGGCGCCCGCCTTCTGCGCCAGCCGCGCCGCACGCCGCCGGCGGTCGCGGTCGCGGCGTCGGCGAACGAGCCGCGTGACGCTGGCGTCGAGAATTTCCTCGTCGATCTCACCGGCGCCACCGGCGGCTCGGTGATCGACGGCGCCGGCGGATCGCGGCTCGAAGGCGCCTTCGTCGCCGCGCTGCGAGAGTTCCGGACCCGCTACCAGCTCAGTTACACGCCCACCGGCGTCGACCGTCCCGGTTGGCACGCCCTCGAGGTGCGCGTCCGCCGGCCCGGTGCAACGATCCGTGCGCGCCCGGGGTATACGCAATAGTTTCGCGACCCGTCCCAAATGGCAGCATCCCGACTCACTCCCGTCCAGTGGCTGATCTGCGCGATCGCGGCGATCGGGTTTGCCTTCGACATCTACGAGCTGCTGATGCTCCCGCTGATCATCAAGCCGGCGATCGCGGCGCTCAGCGCACCGCTGGTCGACGCGCTGGTGGCCGGCGGGATGCCGCGGCCGCAGGCCATGGCGCTCTGGGTACCGGGTGGAGCCCAGTACGTCAGCTGGGCGCGGACGCTGTTCTTCGTGCCGGCGATGGTCGGCGGCGTGTTCGGCCTGCTCGGCGGCTACCTCACCGACCGGCTCGGACGCCGGCGGGTGCTGACCTTCAGCATCCTGCTCTACGCGCTGTCGGCGTTGGCGTCCGGTTTCGTCACCTCGCTCGAGCAGTTGCTCGTGCTGCGCTGCGCGGTGTTCGTCGGCGTCTGCGTCGAGTTCGTGGCGGCGGTGGCCTGGCTCGCCGAGCTGTTCGACGATCCGAAGCAGCGTGAGCGCGTGCTCGGCTACACGCAGGCGTTCTCCTCGGTCGGCGGCATCCTCGTGGCCGTCGCCAACGTCACGGCGGCCAGCCTCGCCGCCAGCCTGCCGGCCATCCACGGCGGCCACGAGGCGTGGCGCTACACGTTGATCTCCGGCGTGATCCCGGCGCTGCCGCTGATCGCGATCCGGCCGTTCCTGCCCGAGTCGCCGGCGTGGGCCGCCAAACGCGCCGCCGGCCTGCTGCGGCGGCCCAACATCGCCGAGCTGTTCGGCCCGGGCCTGGCCCGCGCCACCATCGTCACGACGCTGGTGTTCGCCGCCAGCTACGGCATCGCCTTCGGCGCCATCCAGCAGCTGCCGCAGATCCTCGGGGCGCCCAACCGGGGCCACGTCGAGATCCTGTCGGTGGCGGCCGCGGCGCGCCAGGCGGCCATCGCCGATGCCGCCAGCAAAGGCCTGCCGGCGCCGCCCGAGCCGCGGCTGCGGCAGGTCTCCGGCAACGCCACCGACCAGGCCGTTGCCACCGTGTCGTCGTGGCAGGAAATGGGCGGCCTCGCCGGCCGCGCCGTGTTCGCGCTGATCGCGGTGTGGGCGATCACGCGTCGTTCGCTGCTGCGGATCTTCCAGATCCCGGCGCTCGTCTTCGTGCCGCTGCTGTTCGTCTGGATCTCGTCGAACCTGGGCACGCCCGGCTCGCTGCTGTGGGTGAAGATCGGCATCTTCGTCGCTGGGTTCTTCACCGTCGCGCAGTTCAGCTTTTGGGGCAATTACATCCCGCTGGTGTTCCCGCTGCACCTGCGCGGCACCGGCGAAAGCTTCGCCGCCAACATCGGTGGCCGCGTGATCGGCACCGCCGCGGCGTGGTTCACCTTGACGTTCTCGGAATCGCGCCCGCCCGATCCGGCGAAGATCGCGCTGGTCGGCGCCGCCGTCGCCGGCATCTACGCGCTCGTCGGCGCGATTGCGACCCAGTGGTTGCCGGAGCCCTCAGCAGATGGCGTGGCCGAAGAAGGGCGCTAAGGGCGGCGCCGCCAGGCGCGGCGGCGGATCCGGAGGAGGCGCCGGGTTCGACACGCAGGTGATCCTGGTCGCCATCGTCGCGTCGATCTTCGTCGCCGCCGTGGCCACCGCAGCCGACTGGGTGTGGGCGTCGCAGCTGCTGCGCCACAAGATGCTCTACGGCCTGGTGCACGGCGCTGGCCTGTGCGGCGCGATGGGCCTGGCGCTCGGCGCCGCGCATCGCCGGCCCTTCACCGGCCTCGCCGGCGGGCTGATCGCGGGTGTGCTGGCCGCGGCGTCCTACTACGGCTTCGTCTTCATCCCGGGCTTCCGCCGCTGGGCGATCCTCGCGTCCTGGGCCGTCCTGTGGATCCTCTTTGGCTATCTCGAAGGACCCTTCCTGCGTGGATCCCGCGTCGCTGGCGCGATCGTGCGTGGCGTCGTCGCCGCCGCGGCGTCAGGGGCGGTGTTCTACTACGTGACCGCGGCCAACTGGACGCGGTGGAATCCGCAGAGCATCGACTACGTCGAGCACTTCTGGCGGTGGGGCGTGGCGTTCCTGCCCGGGTTCCTCGCCCTGCTCGTGTCGCTGTCGGTACAGGTGAGGAGGACCGGTGGGCGCTGATGCATTCTCGCGGCGGCGGGTTCTGATGACGAAGGCGATAACGGTGATCGGGACGGCAGTGGTCGCGTCGGCACTCGTTGCGAGCGGAGGCGGCGTCGCGGCCGTCCGAGCCCAAGCGCCGGATTCGCTGTTTCATGGACATTTGGCCAAGGCCGTTTTCCTGAGCGATCGCGTTGGCGAGGCGATCGCCCAACTCGCGTCGACGGCGCCAGCGGCGTCCCGGGTGATGTTGACCGAGGCGGCGGCGCGCGCCCGGGGACTCAAATCGCCGGCGGTGAGCGCGAATACGGCGGTCCGGTGGCGTCAGGAGCGAAGCAGGGCGATCGCCGAAGGTATCGTGGCCCTGGTCGCGACGCCCGAGGCCAGCGCCGAGAGCGCCGCGGCGTCCGAGGCGCTGCTGGCGCCAGATCCGATGGTTCATGACACCCACGGCATCAGCATCCCCCTCGGACTGGCCGAAAGTGCCGAGGGCTACCTCAAGGCGCACCGGGAGTCCGCGGTGACGCCCTACCTCTACGCCTACCTGATGGTCCAATACCGCTCGGCGTTCGAGCGGCAGGCGAAAGCCAAGGCGCTCGAGGGGCAGAAGACGTCGGCCAAGAAATACCGGGCCTTCCGCCTGCGCGCTCTGGCGTCCACGGATCCGCTGGTCAAGGCCGTCGCCGAAGACATCGACGCCCAGCTCTACCTCCACCTCGCAACCGCCGAGCATCCCAGAAACTTCGATCCCGACGCCTGCTGCCGGGACAAATGAGCTCGGAGCCCGGCTCTGAGCCCCGCTCCGAGCCCGGCTCAGAGCCAGCTGCGAGAGGTTGCAGAATCTGCGCTATCGTTTGCGGCATGACTAGCGCACGCATGGGCCTCGTCGCCCTGGCTCTCTTCGTCGTGCCGGCAGTCGCGCCGGCGCAGTCCAACCGCGTCGAGAAGACGATCCCTTACCAGCTCGACTCGCGGGCCCAGCTCGGCTTCAAGGTCGGCCCGGTGGCGATCGACAACGTCAAGGTCACCGACATGGGCCGCGGCTTCGGTCGCGGCGGCTTCGGCCCGAAGGGCATGCAGCCGTCCGAGGGGTCGACGACGCTGCGGCTGGCGTTCGACGCCAACAACCCCGACGAGGAGTGGGAGATCACCTTCACCGTCGAGTTCCTCGACAAGGCCGGCAAGGTCATCGACCGGGCCACCAAGAAGCACGCCTGGAAGGAAGAGGGGAAGATCTTCAACTTCGACCATCCGATCCTGGAGTACGTGCTGCCGCAGGTCGCCGACATCAAGATCTCGATGAGCGGCCGCCTCGACTGACGCGGAGCCGATGATGCGACGCGCCCTGCCGCGCCTGGCCCTCGCGCTCCTGCTCGGGCTGCTGGCGCGCCCGGCCGGCGCACAACCGCTCTTCACCTCGGCGTTTCCGCCCGAGGAGTTCGCCGCCCGGCGCGCTCGCGTGATGGCGGCGGTGGGTGACGGCGTCGCGGTCCTGCAAGGCGCCGCCGAGCTGCCGTCGTATCTGGCCTTCCGGCAGAACAACCACGTCTTCTACCTGACCGGCGTCGAGGTGCCGCGCGCTCTCGTCCTGATCGACGGCCGGAGCAAGCGCACGACGCTGTTCCTGCCGCCTCGCGACGAGCGGATGGAGCGTTCCGAGGGCCCGATCCTGGTGCCGGGCGACGAGGCGATCCGCCTCACCGGCATCGAGGCGGTCGCGCCCCGCGACGAGTTCGTCGCCGCCCTCGACGCCATCGCGCGCGAGGGACGCCCCATCTTCACGCCACACCGCGGCGAGTCGCTCGGCGCCTTCACGCCGTGGGCGGTGGCCCGGCATCAGCGGCTCTCGTCGGCGGATCCCTGGGACGGGCGGGCGTCGCGCGAGGAAGCGTTCATCGCGCGCATCAAGGCCCGGGCAACTCAGGCCAAGGTCGACGATCTCGATCCGATCCTCGATCGCCTGCGGCTGATCAAGAGCCGGCGCGAGATCGAGGCGATCCGCGAGGCGACCCGCATCTCGTCGGCCGGCATCCTCGAGGGGATGAAAGCCGCGCGGCCGGGCCAGAAGGAGCGCGAGCTGGCGGCGGTCGCCGACTACGTGTTCCGCAAGAACGGGGCGCAGGGCGTCGGCTACTTCGCCCTCGTCGCGGCCGGGAAGAACGCCCACTACCCGCACTACCACGGCGGCGACTCGGTGCTGCAGGACGGCGAGTTCGTGCTGTTCGACTACGCGCCCGACGTCGCCAACTACACGTCCGACGTCACCCGCGTCTTCCCGGCCAACGGCCGCTTCACGCCCTGGCAGCGCGAGATCTACACGGTCTACCTGCGCTGCTACCGGGCGCTGATGGCCGAGTTGAAGCCGGGCCGGACGACCCGCGAGATCCACGACGCGGCGTTCGCTCGGATGCGCCAGATCGTCGACGGCACGACGTTCGCGGATGCCAGGATCGCCAGGGCGGCGCGCGACTTCATCGCCCTGTTCGGGCCGGATCGCCGCGCCGATCGCGTCGGACACTGGGTCGGCATGGAAGTGCACGACGTCGACAGCACCCCCGACGGCGACGTGCTCAAGCCCGGCATGGTCTTCACCATCGAGCCGGCCCTGACCATCACGGAAGACCGCGTCTACATCCGGCTCGAAGACGTGATCGTGATCACCGAGACCGGTTACGAGAACCTGTCCGAGTCGCTCCCCTTCGAGATCGCCGACATCGAAGCCACGATGGCGGCGCCGGGCCTCGGCGAGCCCATGCCCTCGGCGACGACGGCGCGTCCGTCGAAGCCGTCGTCCCGTCCAACCACCACCGCTCCCCGATCGCAGCAACCATGACCATCATCCGCACCCTGTCCGCCTTTGCGCTCGCGACCGCTTGCGCCCTACCCGCCCTTGCCCAATCGGCCGCCGACGAGGTCAAGGCCGCCGAGAAGAAGCGCTTCGAAGTGACCGTCAAAGGCGACTACAAAGCGCTCGACGCGATGCTCGCGGACGACCTCATCTACGTGCATTCGAACGGCAAGGTGGACAACGAGAAGGCGTTCCTCGAAGGTCTCACCAGCGGCCGCTCGAAGTACAAGAGCATCGAGCCGCTCGAGATGAACGCCAGGCAGCTCGGCGAGTTCGTGTTCCTCGACGGCCGCGGCAAGTTCCAGGTCGAGAGCAACGGGCAGACCAACGACCTGCTGCTGACCTATCTGGACGTCTGGACGAAGCGCAACGGCACCTGGCAGATGGTCCACTGGCACTCGGCCCGGATGCCGCCGCCAGCGCCCCCGGCCCCTCCGGCTCCCCCGGTGCCGCCAGCGCCCCCGAAGCCGTAGCGGTCGGCTCAGTACATCAGCAGCGTCAGCGCCTGCATGGCCGCCTGCACCAGGCCATCCCAGAACAGGAACGCCACCGTCGCGACGATCAAGGCGCCCGGGTTCAAGGGCGCGACGCGGCTGCGCAGGTGGAGCGCCATCCCGGCCAGGGCCGCTTCGAGCGCGCTGTAAGCGCCGAGCCGCATCACCAGGAAGCCCAGGCCTGGGACCTGCCCAGCGGCGGAGACGAAGAAGCCGCTGACGGCCAGGAAGCCGAAGCGGAACAGGATCGACGCGATCCCCATGCCGGCGACGGCATCGAGGGCGGCGCCGGCGGGCGGGTTGCGGAGGCTGAGCGCGACCAGCACCGCCGCCGGCGGCAGCAGGCTGAGGACGCCGCGAAGAATCAGTTGGATGGCGACGGTGCTGCCGAAGCGGTTGAAGCTGGCGACGTTGAACGCCAGCGAGCCGAGCGACAGCAGGATGTAGACCGCGAGGGCGATGCGCAGCCCCATCAGCACCTGCAGATCGGTGCCGGCCAGCGGCCGGAGCGGGAGCGTCGGGCGAGCTGGCGGCACGCTTGCCGCTGCGGCAGCGGGCACGTAGCCAGGTGACGGCGACGCATAGGCCGATGGCGAGGGTGGCAGCGGCGAGGCGGACGGCGTGCCGTACGGCGACGGCGGGGTGATCATCGGCATGCCATCGAGTGTGGGTGCCACGACGGGCGGGGCGACGACCGGTGCCACCGCCAGGCCACGCGCCGCCGAGCGCGACGCCGCCAGGCCGCGGCCGAGGAACACGATGAGCGCGATGGCCGCGGCGATCAGCACGAGGCACACGGCGAGCACGCCGGCGCCATCGGCGCTCTGGAGCCCGCCGCAGATCGAGAACAGCAGCAGGAACAGACCGACCAGTCCCAGCAGCATCGAGGCAGCGACGATGCCGAGGACGCGCAGCACGTTACCCATCGACGCGCACTCCCATCAGTCTCATGACGATCGATCGTCGATCCGTGGGGGACGCGGCCATGCGCGCCTATTCTAGGGCTTGAACAGGCCTGGGTTGCGGAGGTCGTCCAGTCACCCAGCGCCAGATGTCCGGCGCGTAGTAGGCGATCGTCAGCGCGCAAGCCCACTGCAGGACGCCGAGCCCGAGAAAGACGGCGGGGTACGGCTTGACGAAATCGACCAGGATCCGCAGTCCCAGGTAGCCGACCATGAACGCCTTGAAGGCGTCGCCCTCGCGCAGGACACCCTCGGCGGTCCGCCCGTCCGACCCTGTCGCCGCGGCCACGGCCATCGTCCGGCGAGCCAGCCGCCATAGCGGCACGACCATCGCGGCCAGGACGACGATCTCGTAGACCTGCGTCGGATGGCGCGCCACGCCGTCGCCCAGGTCCATGCCCCACGGCAGTGACGTCGGTATCCCCGACGTGTCGTCGGCCACGCCGGTCAGCAGGCAGCCGACGCGCCCGATCGCAATGGCCACCGCCAGCGCCGGCGCATACAGGTCGCCGGTCGAACGGCGGATGCCCATCGCCAGCTTCACCAGTTCGACGCCGATGAGCCCGCCGATCAGGCCGCCGACGATCGTCTTGCCGCCGAGCAGCACGCTCGACAGGTCCCAGGTCGCCTCGGGGTTGGCCAGCCACGCCAGGCTGCGCGCGCCGAGCGCGGCCCCGGCTGCCGCACACGACAGCGTCGCCCAGCGGTAGGGCACGATCACCGTGTCGCCGGCGCGCCGGCGCAGCGCCAGGTAGACGCGGAAGCCGATGAAGTAGGAGAGCGTCTCGAACAGCAGGTGCGGGTGGATCCGCCACGGCCCGATCGGGATGAAGACCGGGAAGGTCATGGCGTGAGTCGGTGCGGGAGGGTCATGGCGTCAGTCGATGGATGGTCAGCTGCGACTCGAGATGGCGGCCGTCGACATCGACGTAGAGCGTGCCTTCGGTCACCGACAGCGACATCGTCGACCGCCGATCCAGCGATTCGCCGAACGCCGTGACGAAGCCGCGATCGAGCTCGACGATCGGAATGTCCGCGGCACGATGGATGCCGTGGCCGTTCAGCTCGCCGAGGACCTGGGTGATGCCGCGGTGCGTATAGACGGCGGCGCGGCCGGCCTGCTTGTGACCGCGGTGCAGCCGTTCCCACGAGGGCAGGCCGACCTCGATCCACGCCGTCAGCTTGCCGGTGAGGTCGCGCACGATGATGGCCGGCTCATCGCCGGACGAGACGCCGTCGGTGAGCGCGATGCCTTCGGTGTATTCGAGGCAGTAGGCGAGCAGGCGCGTCGCCATGTAGTCGAGCGTCTCGGACGGATGCCGCGCCAGGCGAAGGTCGATCGTCTCGTAGACGCCGCGATCGATGTGGGCCAGCTCGACCGAGACACGATAGATCGTCGCCGTCAGCGCCATGTCCTGCTCGCTACCCGAAGCAGATGATGGTGCCGTCGGTGGTGCCGATGACGACCACGCCGCTGGCGATCGCCGGTGACGCGGTCATCGGTGAACCGGACTCGTATTCCCACACGGCCTTGCCGGTGGCGAGGTCGAGCACGTAGAAGCGTCCGTCGCTCGAGCCGATGTAGACGCGCGAGCCGGCGACCGCCGCCGACGACTCGACGCGCGCCTTGGTCGAGAACGTCCACACGGCCTTGCCGCTGGCGGCGTCGATGGCGTGCACGACCTTGTCTCGCCCGCCGAGGATGATCTTGCCGCCGGCGATCGCCGCCGACGAATAGAACGGAAACTGCCGCTCCTTGGGCTGGTAGCGCCACGCCACCTTCTTCGCGGCCAGGTCGACGGCGAGCACTTCGTTCTCGAAGGTGCCGAAGTAGGCGCGGCCCCCGGCGACGGCCACCGACGCGCCGGTGTAGGCGCCGATCGGCAGGTCGCCGAGATCCTTGCCGTCGCTGACGCGGATGGCGCGAAACACCTCGTCGCAGCCGGCGAAGTAGGCCACGCCGTCGACGATCGCCGGCGTGCCGTGCACGTAGTTGTCGGTGTGGACGATCCAGGCCTGGGTGCCGGCCTTCGCGTCGAGGCCGTAGAGGCTGCCGTCGTAGGAACCGATCACTACCTTGTCGCCGACGACGACCGGCGACGACTTGACCTCGCCCTTGGTCTTGAAGGTCCAGGCCGCCTGTCCGTCGGCGATCTTGACGCCGTGCACGGTGCCGCTCAGATCGCCGACGAAGACGAGGCCGAGCGCCGT
>JBDSLU010000188.1:0-5829 GCA_039916225.1 Vicinamibacteraceae bacterium | reverse complement strand
CGCGAGCGGTTGACGCGCACGGCCTACAACGTCCGCGCCTTCAACCCGTCCGCGGAAGAGATGCGCGCCATCGTCGTCGACGCCTTCCCGGACGCCGACCTGCACTTCCAGGTCGACGAGAAGCGGCAGGGCATCGTCGATTCGTGGCCGGCCGACGTCGACGACAGCGCCGCCCGCCGCGACTGGGGTTTCGCGCCGCGCTTCGACCTCGAGACGGCGTTCACCGGCTACCTGATCCCGACCATCCGCGACCGCTACCGTCGCGCCTGAGCCCTGCCCGCCGCCCGCGGGACGGCGCCGCCGCGCGCCCAGCGCGGCGAATGGCAAGCCGGCCCGCCCGAAGGGCGGCCCGCGGCTGGCCGTGAGAGGCCAGCCGCCAACAAGAAAGGCCAGCCGCCACCCACGACGCGCTGTTCGCCGGGAGCGACGCGGCGTTCGCCGGGATGCCGTTCCCGCCGCCGGAGAGGGCCCGTAGTCTCACTCTCGGCGCTCCGCTTTGCCCCGTGGAGCGCCGGAGACATGATGCACCCAGCCCTCGAGACGATTCCCGACGTGGACCACCGGCTGAGCACCGGGCTCACCCTGTTCGGGTTCGTGGCCGCTACAGCCGCACTGTTCGCCATGCTGCTGATGTGGACGCTCCTCACCTCGCCGGACCGCGTGGCGAGCGCCGCGCCGGGTGGACTCCCGGCGATTTTCAAGGTCGTCCTGGCCGTCGTCATCGAAGCGGCCCGTCCGCTGGTGGCGTGGCTGTGATCGGGAGCGATACGATGGGGCGGATGCCGCCGCGCCGCTCGGTCGAATTCACGCCGCACACGTTCATCGGCGTGTCGCTGGCGATGCTGGGCGTCATCCTGACCCTCGACAACCTGGGTTTCGTCGAGGCGCAGGAGGTGCTGCGCTTCTGGCCGACCGTACCGATCCTGGTCGGCGCCGTCTACGTCGTCCAGGGCCGCGAGATGCGGGACTACATCCTCGGGACCGGCTGGATCGCCGTCGGCGCGGCGTTCCTGCTGCGCAACCTGGACGTCTTCCGCTTCCGCCTGTCGGACTTCCTGCCGCTGCTGCTGGTCGCCCTGGGCCTCAAGTTCATGTTCGGCCGCCGGCAGCGCCGCGAGCGCTGGCCCGGGATGCCCGACCCCTCGCAGCCGCTTCCGCCGCTTGGCGTCCCGCCGCCGTTCGGGCCGATGGGTGACGCCGGCTTCGCGCCACGGTTCGACGGCCCGTTCGGCGGCCCGTTCAGCGGGGAAGGATCGACCGGTCCAGCTGGCGCCGCGGCGTCCAGTCAGAGCGGCGCGCCGGGGCACGTCCTCCGTGTCTTCGCCATGCTGCAGGGGGCCGAACGCCGCCACCGCGGTACGCTGGCCCACGTCGAGGTGTCGGCGGTGATGGGCGGGTGCGACATCGATCTGCGCGACGCCACGCCGACCTCCGAGCCGCTGGTCATTCAGGTCTTCGCGATGTGGGGCGGCATCGACATGCGTGTCCCACCCGGCTGGCTGATCCAGAATGAAGCCTGGCCGATCCTCGGCGGGATCGTCGACAGCACGACGCCGCCGGCCGTGCCGACCCACCGCGTGATCCTGCGCGGCAACGCCTTCATGGGCGGGGTCGAGGTCAAGAACTAGTGTCCCACTAGGCCCGGGCCGGCCACGCCATCGTGCATCCTCTTCTCGCGCGCCGCGACCTGACCCTGGCCTATGCCGTGCTCTGGCTGGTGCTCGGCGGAGCGCTCGTCTACCTGGAGCGCCTCGGCGCGGCGGTGGCGGCGGTCGTCGTGCCGCTCGTCCTGGTCTTCGGCTTCATCTGCCTCACGCCCTGGTATCTCTGCCAGCGCTTCCCGCTGCGCTCGGCGCCGCTGTGGCGGCCGCCGCTCGTCCAACTGCTCGTCGCGCTCATCTCGGCGTCGCTGTGGGCCCTGCTGGCGCACGCGCTGCTGCTGACGCTGGCCAGCCCGCCGTCCGGGGCCAGCTTCGTCGGCCTCGAATCGGCGATGTTCGGCCGCGCTGTGCCGGTGTTCCTGCTGTCCTCGGTGCTGCACTACCTGGCGCTCGCCGTCGACGCCTCCCGCGTCGCCGAGACGCGCGCGGCGACGGCGCAGTCGCTGGCCGCGCAGGCCGAGCTGCGCGCGCTCCGTGCCCAGCTCACGCCGCACTTCCTGTTCAACAGCCTCAACTCGATCAGCGCGCTGACCTCCGCCGATCCGCCGGCGGCGCGACGTATGTGCCTCCTGCTCGGCGACTTCCTGCGCGGCACGCTGCATCTCTCGTCGCTCGAGCGGATTCCACTCGGGCAGGAACTGGCCCTGGTCGATCAATTCCTGGCCATCGAACAGGTCCGCTTCGGGGAGCGTCTGACCCTCGAGCGTTCGATCGCGCCGGAGGCGCTGTCGATCGCCATCCCGCCGCTGATCGTCCAGCCGCTCGCCGAGAACGCGCTGCGGCACGGCGTGGCGCAACGCCTCGACGGCGGCACGGTGTCGATCGAGGCGCGCATCGACGGTGCCGAGCTGGTGGTGACGATCGAGAATCCGGTCGACGGGCCGCCCAAGGCGCGAAGCGGCCGGCCGGCTGTCGGGCTGGACAACGTCCGGCGCCGCCTCGAGGCTGGCTACGGCCGCGTCGGGCAGCTGCGCGTCGGCGGCGATGGCCAGCGGTTCCGGGCTGAGATCCGGCTGCCGGCGATCCGCGTCAAGGAGACGCCATGAGCGAGGAACGCGCGCTGCGCACGATCATCGTCGACGACGAACCGCTGGCGCGGCAGGTCCTGCGCGAATACCTGGCCGGGATGCCCGGCGTCGAGCTCGTCGCCGAGTGTGCCAACGGCTTCGAGGCGGTGAAGGTGGTGGCCGAGCAGTCGCCGGACCTGGTGCTGCTCGACATCCAGATGCCCAAGCTCGATGGCTTCGAAGTGGTCGAGCTGATCGGCCGGGCGACGCCGGTCATCTTCGTCACCGCCTACGACGAGTTCGCGGTGCGGGCCTTCGCGGTGCATGCCGTCGACTACCTGCTCAAGCCGGTCAGCGCGGAACGGCTCGGCGAGGCCATCGCCCGCGTCCGCCTGCGCGCGCCAGGGCAGCCGGCCTTGCCGCCGGTGTCCTCGCTGCGGCCGCCGGTCAGCGAGCGTGGCCCGGCCGAGCGGATCCTGGTCCGCGACGGGACGCGGGTCCACGTCATCGACGTCGACGCCCTCGACTACGTGCAGGCCCGTGACGACTACGTGGGGTTCCATTCCGCCGGCCAGGAGTACCTCAAGGAGCAGCCCCTCGCCGAGGTCGAGGCCGAGCTCGACGCGCGGGCCTTCGTCCGTATCCACCGGTCGTTCATCGTCAACCTGACGCGGATTGCCCGCGTCGAGCCGCTGACCCGCGACAGTCGGGTGGTGATTCTCAAGGACGGCCGGCGCCTGCCGGTCAGCCGCAGCGGGTATCAGCGCCTGACGGCGCTCCTGGACGGCGCATGACGATTCGACTCGACGGCCATCGACGCGATCGACGCCGCCATCACCGCTGAGCCCGGGGCGCGACGGCCAGCAGGCCGGTCCCGTAAGAAACCCGCCGCGCCGGAGACTACCTCCTTCGAGTGAGACACGCGGACCGGCGAGCGACCTTCGACGAACTCCTGCGCCGGCACCTGCCGGCGCTGCGACGGCTGGTCGCGTCCTACACCCGCGATGCCGCCGGACGGGAGGACCTCGTGCAGGAGATCGCCCTGGGGCTGTGGACGGCGCTGCCGCGCTTCCGCGGCGACGCCAGCGAGCGCACCTGGCTCTATCGGGTCGCGCACAACACCGCCATCACCCACATGACGCGGCATCATCGCCGCGCCAGCCGTGAGCGGCCGGGGGATCTGCCGGAGGTGCCCGCCCCGGCCGCGACCCAGGAATCGACGGCGATCGACGCCGAACGCCGCGAGCGCCTGTGGGCCGCGGTCGGTGAACTGCCGCTCGTCGATCGACAGATCGTCGTCCTGCACCTCGAAGGGCTGTCGGCCGCCGAGATCGAGGCCGTCACGGGGTTGTCGGCGGGGAGCATCGCCACGCGGCTGACGCGGACGAGGCAGAAGCTGGCGGCGAGCGTTCGACGACAGGAGGAGCGCGCATGAGCCACACCGACGACGAACTCATGCTGCTGTGGCAGCAGGGGGTCTCGAACGCGCCCGACGCCGCCGAGGTCGCGCGGCTGGCGGCCCGCGCGTCGATGGGCCGGTTCGACCGGATGATCTCGCGCCGCAACGTCATCGAATCGCTGGCCGCCGGGGGCGTGCTCGCCTGGTTCGCCTGGGGGATCGTCACCGGTCACGAGCGGCTGTCGAATGCCGTGTCGTTCGGCTGCGTGTCGTTCGTCGTCGCGTATCTGTGGTGGCAGCATCGCCACACGGTCGCCCTGGACGCCGCCGCCGATGCCGGCGCCTATCACGCGGCGCTGGTGGCCAGGCTCGATCGCCAGATCGCCCTGACGCGGACCGTGCCGTACTGGTATTTGCTGCCGCTCTACGTCCCGCCCGCCCTCCAGGCCGTGCCGCTGTGGCCCAAGAACCCCATCGCGACGCTGGTGTTCCTCGGCGTGGTGAGCGCGATCTACGTCGGTCTCGGCGTGCTGAACGTGCGGGTCGGCGTCGCCAGGCTGATGTCCGAACGCGCCCGCCTCGAAGCCTTGTATCAGGAGTGATCATGCTGCGATCGATCGTCATCCACGCGCTCTGCGCCGCTGCCGTCTGGCTCGCCGTGCCGCTCACGGCGCAGGACGATCCGCTGCGAGCGGCGCTGGCGAACCGCGTCGACGTCGGGCGACAGGGGACGGGCGCGGTGGTAGGGCGTCTGACGCCGAACGGCAGTCGTCTCTTCACGGTCTACGGGCGCATCAGCGCCGACGGGCCGGCGCCGTCCGCCGACACGCTGTTCGAGATCGGATCGATCACCAAGGTGTTCACCGCGCTGCTCCTCGCCGACATGGTGGAGCGTGGCGAGGTGGCGTTCGACGATCCGGTGAGCCGGTTGCTGCCGCGGCTCACGCTGCCGACGCGGGACGGACGGGCGATCACGCTGGCGGATCTGACGACGCATACGTCCGGCCTGCCGCGCCTCCCAAGTAATCTCGATGTCGGCGCGCTCGATAATCCGTACGCCACCTATCGCGCGCCCGACCTTCACGCCTTTCTCGCCAGCTACGCATTGACCCGCGCCCCCGGGAGCCAATGGGAGTATTCGAACCTCGGCGTCGGGCTGCTCGGGCACGCGCTCGCCGTGAAGGCGGGGACGACCTACCAGGACCTGGTCCGCCGCCGCGTCTTCGGCCCGCTCGGGATGCGCGACACGACCATCACCCTGTCAGCCGCGCAGCGTCAGCGCATGGCGACGGCGCACGATGGGGCCCTGCATCCGGTGTCGTGGTGGGACTTCGATGCGCTGGCGGGCGCCGGGGCCATTCGATCGACGGCCTCGGACATGCTGACCTTCGCGGCGGCCGCGATGGGTGGCGACAGCCCCCTCAAGGCGGCCTTTGCCCGGATGACCACGCTTCGACGCCCATCGCGCCAGCCGGCGACGCAGCAGCTCGCGGGGTGGGTGGCCGTATTGGCGATGGGCCGCGAGCTCCTCGCCCACGACGGTGGCACCCACGGGTTCCGGTCCTCGCTCATGGTGGACGTCGCCAACAAGCGTGCCGCCGTCGCGTGGATCAACGGCCCGCAGGACATCAACGATGTCGCCGGGCATGCCGTGGAGCCGAGCATCCCGTTGCGCAGCCTGTCGCCGCCGCGGACCGAGATCACCGTGGAGCCCGAGACGCTCGCGGACCACGTTCACGCGGGACGCGTCTGGCGCTGTCAC
>JBDSLU010000187.1:0-3198 GCA_039916225.1 Vicinamibacteraceae bacterium | reverse complement strand
ACTCGATGGCTCACTCGCGCCAGAAGGAAGCGGCGGTCTGCTACGCCGCCAATCAGTTGGCGCACCGCTACGGCTTCGGCTGCGAGTCGGACGGCCGCAACCTGCTCGACGATCACGTCTCGACCTTCCTGGGACTCGACGAAGCGTGGCTGACCAACTGCGACGATCGCGCACCGGGTCTCTACGACGTCGCTCGCAAGGTTCTCTCGTAGCGCGAGAACCTACCGCGCGCCGCGAACTCCCAACTTCCAACGACCAACTTCCAACTTCCAACTTCCAAGCGCCAATTCCCGACCGGGCTATCGCAGTCCAGGTTGGGACTTGGTCGTTGGTGCTTGGTCGTTGGTGGTTGGCGATTGGTCGTTGGCGATTGAAGTTGGTCGTTGGCGGTTGGTCGTTGGGAGTTCCGCGCGTCGTCGTCGCCCTCAGGCGACGACGCGCGGCCTATCGATCGCTTCGCGGACCTTGTCGACCAAAGCACTCAGCGCGAAGGGCTTCTGCAGGAACAGCGTCGGCTCGTCGAGCACGTCGCGATCGCCGGGGGTGGCGTCGGCGTAGCCCGAGATGAACATCACGCGAAGGTCCGGGCGCAGCGGCCGCAGCTTGCGAGCCAGGGCCGGTCCGCCCATCGCCGGCATCACCATGTCGGCGACGACGAGATCGATCGTGCCAGTGTACTCCTCGCAGGTGCGCAAGGCCTCGACCCCGTTGCCGGCGGTGAGCACGCGGTAGCCGTGCGATTCGAGCCAGGCCTGCATCAGCTCGCGCACACCTTCCTCGTCCTCGACGACCAGCAGCGTCTCGGTGCCGCGCTGAACGCCCGTGCGCGCCGCCGGCCGCTGCTCGAGCCGCACCGGCGCGGCCATGTCGCGCGGCAGATAGATGCGGATGCAGGTGCCCTGCCCCATTTCCGAATCGACCCAGATGTAGCCGCCGGTCTGCTTGACGATGCCGTAGACCGTCGACAGGCCGAGGCCGGTGCCGCGACCGAGTTCCTTGGTCGTGAAGAACGGCTCGAAGGCCCGGGCCCGGACGTCGGGCGGCATGCCCTGGCCGGTGTCCGTCACCGACAAGCGCACGTACGGCCCACGCGTCACGCTGAACGCCTCGGTGCCGGCTGACGGATCGAGCGACGCGTTCTCGGTCTCGATGGTGATGGTGCCGCCCGCCGGCATCGCGTCGCGGGCGTTCACCACCAGGTTCATCAGGATCTGTTCGAGCTGCATCGGATCGGCGCGCACCGACCACAGCTCGGGCGACAACCGGGCGACGAGCGTGACGTCCTCGCCGATCAGCCGGCGCAGCAGGCTCTCGACGATCCCGACAACCGCGTTGAGATCGAGCACCCGCGGCTGCATCACCTGCTGCCGGCTGAACGCCAGCAGCTGTCGCGTCAGCGCCGCCGCGCGATCGCCGGCGCGGAGAATCTCGTCGACGGTGTCGCGCCGCGGATCCCCCGGGGCCAGGCTCTCCTGCAGCAGCTCGGAATAGCCGCCGATCGCCTGGACGATGTTGTTGAAGTCGTGGGCGATGCCGCCGGCGAGGCGGCCGACCGCCTCCATCTTCTGCATGCCCTGCAGGCGGATCTGATCGCGGGCGCGGCGCGCCTGCATTTCGCCGGCGTCCTGGGCGCCCTGCTCGTCGACATTCCCTCGGTGCACGCCCTGTTCGCGCCGGCTGCTGGCGCGATCGAGCGCCCGCTCCACCGTCGCGACGAAACGGGCGACGTCGTCTCCGCCGACGTAGTCCCACGCCCCGCCACGGAGCGCCCGCAGCACGTCGTCGGAATCGGTCGGGGTCTGGCCGGGGACGACGACGACGAGCGGCGGCGCCGCCCCGTCGTGGCCGACGCGCTCGAGCAGACGTTCGGCGAGATGATCGGGATGGAGCGCCCCGACGACCAGCAGGTCGCAGGGCGCGACGCCGAGCAGCGCCATCGCGTCGGCGGCCGACACGGCATGGGCGATGATCGGATCGAGATCGAAGCGCGTCAGACCGGCCAGGAGGCGGCGGCCGGACGACACCGGATCATCGGCGAGCACGACGGAAAAGGCGCGAGGCATCGGGTGCGCGCCGCCCGGAGACGTGCGGTCGCGCACTCCGAAAATCGGCACGTTGCCGGGGTCGCCAGAGCCCAGGGTGGCACTGGACGCCGCTGCCCGCACGATGCCGTGCGAGAGCGCGCAGTTCATCACCGCTGGCGACTGGGCCAGCGGCGACGTGGCGGCCGCGCCGGGCGGCGCGACCGCCGCTCGACTAGCAGCCCGTGGTGGAAGTGACGCGTGGCACCGAGACGGGCGAGGCGCCCGCCGATCCAGGCGCGAGGAGGAAGAATATCGGGAATCTTCGACCGACGAGCAACGCCGAGCGGCGGAATGCATCGCCCGTCGAATGCAGCGGCATTTCCACCACGGGCTGCTAGGCGCCGGCGCGCGCCTTCAACCGTTCGGCTTCGGTCTTGGCGTCGCCAGCGTAGGGCGATTCTGGAAATTCGTCGCCGATGCGCGTAAAGGCGCGGACCGCCTCGGCAGGCTTGCCGGCCTTGTCGTAGGCGTGCCCCAGCTGCATCAGCACACCATCGACCGGTATCTCGAGATCGGCGCGCTGTGACAGTGCGGTCAGCGTCGCGATCGCCGGCTCGAGTCGGCCGGCGTCGACCTGGATCGTGGCGATCCCCAACTTGGCCATGCGGCCGTAGAGGCTGTCGGCGTCGAGGCGGACGATCTCTTCGAGCTGCTTCTCGGCGTCGGCGACCCGCCCGCTCTCGCCAAGGAGACCGGCTGCGTGCAGGCGCGCCTCGAGGCCGGCGCTGGTCGACGGGAACGCCGCGGCCGCCGCCTGGTACTTCTTCAGGGCGGCGTCGCGCCGGGCGGCCTCGGTGTCGAAGGCGTCGGGCGACGGTGGCGGGACGACCAGGGTCGGCTGGCCGGGCACGGCGACGGGCGGCGGCGTCTTCAGCGGCGCCATCGCCGTGTTTCGCGCATCGGCGAGGAGCGCCGACGCCTGCTCGAGTTGCCGATGCTGCCACCACCAGTAGCCGGCGGCGAGCACGGCGACCACGGCGACGACGGCGACCGCCTGCACGATGGACCGGCTGTTCTTCTCCCACACGTCGCCGGCGCGGTGGAGGCCCTCGACGATCTCGTTGTCCTTGAGGCGATGACGTTCGGCAGTGTTCATATATTTGTTGACGACGGG
>JBDSLU010000186.1:0-22620 GCA_039916225.1 Vicinamibacteraceae bacterium | reverse complement strand
GCCCTGATGCTGGCCACCATCGTCGGGTTCGCCGTGCGGGCGCTGGCGGCTCCGGCGACGTCGCCCGATCGGCTGGTCGCCGAGCTCCGCCTGGCTCAGGTCGCCGCGCTGGTGCTGGCGCTGCTGGCTGGGGTATCGGTCGGGCTGGCGGTCGGACACGCCCCGCGGGCGGATGTGTCGGTGGAAGTGGCCCTCGGCGGGATTCTGTTCCTGGTGGCGGCCATCGCGCCGTTCCAAGACCCGCGGCTGGCCCTGACCGTTATCGCGCTCGGTTTCGCCGCCCACGCGGTCACGGACGTCATGCACCGGCCGGGTCTGCTGCCCTCCGACCTGGCGGCGGGGTGGTATTTTGTGGGCAGCGCCTGTCTCGACGCGGTGGTGGGGGCGCTCTGCTACCTGCCGCTGCTCAAGCGGTGACCGCGGGCCTGTCGGCCGGCGGCACGAGGATCCATCGATGCGAGCTCCAGCAGCCACCGTCGGCGCCGTTCTTCTCATCTTCGTCGGCGCCGCCGGGCTGACCGGCCCAGGTGTGGCCCAGACGAAGCCCGCCGCAACGGCTGCCAAGGCCGATCGCCCGCGACTGGTCGTCTTCATCAGCGTCGACCAGTTCCGGCGCGACTACGTCGAGCGCTACGGCGCCCGCTGGACCGCCGGGCTGGCGCGGCTGGTCAAGGACGGCGCCTTCTACGACCACGCCGCCTATCCCTACTTCCACACCATCACCTGCGCCGGCCACGCGACGATGTCGACCGGCGTGTATCCGGCGACGCACGGCCTGCCCCTGAACGGCTGGTGGGATCGGGAGAGCGGCCGCGAAATGGCGTGCACCGACGACGGCGGCGCCAAGGCCATCGGTCACCGCGCCGGCCCGAAGGCGCCGACCGGCGGCCACAGTGCGCACCTGTTGCGCGCCCCGACCCTCGCCGACGTGTTGCGCGAACAGCTGACGCCGACGCCGCGCGTCGTGTCGATGTCGATGAAGCCCCGCGCGGCGATCATGCTGGCCGGGCACGGCGGGGATGCCGTGCTGTGGTACTCGGCCGAAGGCGGCCCGACCACGTCGACGGCGTACACCAGTAAGGCCATCCCGTTCGCCAGCAAGTTCGCCAGCAAGAACCCGACGCCGGCCGAGCTGAGCGGCGAGTGGACGCGGCTCCTTCCCGTCGACGCCTACCAGAACGAAGACGACGGCGTCGGCGAGCATCCGCCCGACGGCTGGACGAACACCTTCCCGCATCCGCTGACCCAGACGCGGAGCGACGGCCGCGTGATGAGCTACTGGCAGAGCACGCCGGCGGCCGATGCCTTCCTCGCCCACCTCGGCATGGCCGCGGTCGACGACATGAAGCTGGGACGGGATCGCCTCGACTTCCTGGCGATCAGCTTCTCCGAGCTTGACACGACGGGTCACGCGTTCGGCCCGGACAGCCACGAGGTGCAGGACGTGCTGCTGCGCCTCGATCGCTCAATCGGCGAGCTGCTCGATCACCTGGACGCCAAGGTCGGCAAGGGCCGCTACGTGGTCGCTCTGACCGGCGACCACGGCGTCGCGCCGCTGCCGGAGCGCCGCAAGAGCCAGGGTCTGGACGGCGGCCGCGTCAATCTCAAGCCGCTGGCGATCGAGCTCGACGCCGCGCTCAGCACCCGCTGGGGCAAGGCCACCTACGTCAGCAAGATCCTCTACACCGACATCTATTTCGCGCCCGGCGTCTACGCGCGTCTCGAGAAGGACGCGGCGGCGATGGCCGACGTGGTCGCCATCATCGAGCGGACGCCCGGCGTGACCAAGGCCTTCCGGCGCGATCAGATCGAGGCGGCGCCCGCCGCCGGCGACGATCCGGCGCTGGTCGCGCTGCGTTACAGCCGGGTGCCGGATCGCAGCGGCGACATGTTCCTGCTGCCGCGCCCGTTCTGGATCACCAACGCCACGGGCACGACGCATGGCACGCCGCAGGCCTACGATCGCGAGGTCCCGGTGCTGCTGTTCGGTGCCGGCATCAAGGCCGGCCGCTATGCGGAACCGGCCTCGCCGGTGGACATCGTGCCGACGCTGGCCGCGCTGGCCGGTGTGCACATGCCGAAGACGGACGGCCGGGTCCTGAACGAAGCGCTGGTGACGCCCGCGCCGCCGCCCACCGCCGGCACCGGCGCTTCGAACCGACCGACCGGCGCCCACTAGCCCGCTAGAACTTCAGCCGCAGGCCGCCGCCGACCAGCGCCCCGCCGGCGTCGACGTCACCGAGCGAGAAGGCGGTCTTCGCCGACGTGAAGCGGACAATGCCGCCGACGCCAACGTTCTTCGTGAAGTAGTAGCCGACGTCGACGCCGACGTTGAAGCCGGTCTTCGACTCTTCCTCGCTCTCGACCGTCGCCCCGGTGAACGTCGCCTCGTCGTACGGATAGTCCTCGCGCCACTGCACGGCCGTGACCACCGACTGCTTCACCGTGAAGAAGCTCGGCCCACCAAACACCACCGCCGTCATCTTCTTGCCGACCGGCAGGATGTAGGCGATCTGCAGGTGGGCGGCCGTTTCCTCGTGATCGCCGCCGGCGGTGCCGGTGATCGTGCGCGCGCTGCTGAACTTCAACGGATGCGGCAGCGACGCTTCGATCTCGATATCGCGGCTGTCGGAGTGGCTGGTGAAGGCGATCCCGGCGGCGAGGCCTTTCCACACCCGGACGAAGACGCCGGCGTCGACGCCGACGCTCGGCTCGACCGCGTAGTCGCTGCTGAAACGCGCGGTCTCGGCATTGAGATCGAAGGTGCGCGTGTCGTCGAACGTGCGCGACGCGGTCAGATACGACGCGTTGATACTCACGATCACGCGCTCGGTCGGCTGCTTCTTGGCCGGGATCGGCCGGCGCCCCTGCGTGGCGGCCGGCGCTTTCGGCCCGACCGGCTTGATGACAGCCTGGGCCGTGGCGTTATCCGCCGCGGCAAGCACACTGAGGACGGTCAGACCAGCGACGACGAGACGACCAGGGTTCCGCACGAGGGACTCCACAGAAAAACGGGCAATGGCGGCGCGGTGCATCAATTCACCCCCACGGCAGTCCAGGCCTGCTGGACGGCGCGGAAGGCGGCGCTCGTGTCGCCGGACAGTTCGGCGGCAGCCCGCAGCGTCGCCTGCCGCGCCTGCGCAAACGTCGCGTTCGGCGTCAGGTAGCTGGTGAAGCCGCGGTAGAAGATGCGCTCGATCTGCTCGCGGTTGGCGCCGCCGACCCCGGTGACGGCCAGCCCCGACGTGCGGTTGGTGCCGCCTTCGATGGCCAGGAAGAAGGCGTGGTTCGAGATGCCGGAGTTGATGTGCACGCCGCCGCTGTCTTCCGGGCCGGTGTAGCGGAGCGAGTAGTGATCCGGGTCGCCGAACGAGAGGGGATCGGACAGCGAGCGAATGCCGATGAGCGCGCCAGCGCGGGCCGGCGTGACGATGTCCTCGCCCACCAGGTAGTCGGGCGTGCGGTCGCTGCGGCCGCTGCTGCGGGCGTAGAACTCGGCGCCGACCCCCATGATGTCCGAGAACGATTCGTTGAGGGCGCCGGATTCGTTCTCGTAGATCAGGCCCGAGGTGAACTCGGTGACGGCGTGCGACAGCTCGTGGGCGACGACGTCGAAGCCGCCGGCCCAGAAATTGAAGTTCTGGCCGCCCAGCGTGAAGCGCGTCGGCAGCCCCTCGCCGAAGACCATGTAGCCCTGCCCGGGCAGGCCGCACTCACCGCACCAGAACGCGTTCAGCAGGAAGTTGTCGAGGACGAAGTCCGGCAGCGACAGCGGATCCTCGCGCGGCGCCGGGTGCACGATCGATCGGATGGCATGGTTGCTCCCGTCCAGGCCGCGACGGCCGAAGCGCTGGAAGTAGTAGTCGTAGGTGAACCCCAGGTAGGCGTGGCCGTCGACGTTGGCGCCATCGGTCCACGTGTTGTCGGTGTCACTGGCGATGTCCGCCTGCGTCGGGACCAACTCGTCGAACAGGATCTGGAGCACCCGCTCCCAGCTGCCCTTCAGGTCGTAGGTGATGAGCGTCGGCGGACGCAGCGTGTCGTCGGCCAGGAACACGCCTGACGCCTGTCGCGTGGACAGCTTCTTGCGGTCGCCGAGGACGCCGGTCCCGGTGCCGACCGCCGACTGCCGCTGGATCAGGCTGTAGCGCCACACCTCTTCGCCGGTCTGGGCGTCGAGGAAGAGCGCGACGGCGTCCTTCGCCAGGCGCGCGCGGGTCAGCCAGGTCAGGCGGAAGGTGCCGTCCTCGCGCGGGAGGATGACCAGCTCCGGCGCGCGTCCACCGATCGGCGAGCGGCCGGACAGGGTGACGACACGAGCCACGACGTCCTCGGCCGAGAGCGCCGGCGTGGTCGAGACGCGGAGGCCTTCGGGGAACACCGACCCGAACACGCTTTCGACGCCCGCCGCCGATCGCTGCCGAACCAGCTGGGCGCCGAAGATCCGCACGCCGTCGAGGTACTGGTCGAAGCGGTCGTGGACCCGCCCCTCGAGCATCGTGTCTTCGACGCTGGAGCGCAGGCGCAGTGCGCCGGCACGCTCCATCGATTCGATCTGGCGGCCCCAGGAGGTCGCGCTCTCGCCGGCGGCGGCGATCGACGCGGGCCGCCCGCGGACGGGTTCGGGCGCTCCCTGCCCGATCAGCACGGCGCCGAGCGGCGCCAGGAACAGTCCGAGCGCCAGCGGCGCAAGCCGCGGGCGCACCCATCGCGTGAGTGGAGGTATCAACATGTGGCTGACGATCCTAACGCGGCTGTGGCGAATAACGAACGGGGAACGCAGCCACTCGCCAGCTCGACCGAATGGCTGCGACACGCGTGATCGGAAGCGCACACCGTCTCACGTTCAGAAGCGCAGGCGCACGCCGCCGCCAACGAGCGCGCCGCCGGCATCCACGTCGCCGAGCGAGAACGTCGTGGCCGCCGACGAGAAGCGGACCAGACCGCCGACGCCGACGTTCCGGGTGAAGTAGTAGCCGACATCGACCCCGACGTTGAAGCCGGTCGTCTTCTCCTCTTCACTGGCGACGGTGGCTCCGGCGAACGTCGCCTCGTCGTACGGATAGTCCTCGCGAAACTGGACCGCGGTGACCACCGACTGCTTCACCGTGAAGAAGCTCGGCCCGCCAAAGGCGACCACCGACAGCCTGTTCTTCTTCCCCACCGGCACGATGTAGGCGATCTGGATGTGCACCGCCGTCTCCTCGTGGTCGCCGGCGACGGTGCCGGCAACGGTGCGCGGGCTGTTGAACTTCAGCGGATGCGGCAGCGACGCCTCGACGTCGATGTCGCGGCTGTCGCTGTGGCGGGTGAAAGCCACGCCAGCTCCCAGGCCCTTCCAGAACCGGACGATGGCCCCGGCATCGAGGCCGACGCTGGGCTCGACGGCGTAGTCGCTCGTGAAGCTGGCCGTCTCGGCGTTCAGGCTGAACGTCCGACTGTCGTCGAGCGTCCGCGACGCCGTCAGATACGACGCGTTGACGCTGGCGAACACGCGCTCCTTGAGCGCCGCCGCTGACGACGGACCACGCGCTGCCCCGCTCCGTGCCTGCGCCACCGCCTGAACCCGCCGCGCCTGGGCGCCACGGTCGATCGCCGTCGTCGGCGCGAGATCGCTGCGGCGCATGCAGCCCGTTTCCCCGCCGGCGGTGCGGACCGAGACCCATGCCTCGTTGACGGCCTCGATGCTCACGACGGCGCCACGCTCGAGGACGAGGCGCGCCGGCGAGGCCGGATCGCACCGCGCGTAAATCGTCGACGTCAACGCCGTGACGCGACTGGTGCCCAGGCCCTGGGACGCGACCGACGCGGCGCCGGCGAGCACGGCGCAGGCAGCAAGCGCGGCGACACGGGCGCCACGTGTCGAGCGGCGAACGACCGAAGACAGCGCCGCCATCAGTCGACCCCCACGGCGGTCCAGGCCTGCTGGACCGCGCGGAATGCGGCACTGGCATCGCCATAGAGCTCCGATGCGGCCCGCAGCGTCGCCTGCCGCGCCTGCCCGAAGGTCGCGTTCGGTGTCAGGAATGCGGTGAAGCCGCGATAGAACACCCGCTCGATCTGTTCGCGGTTGGCGGCTCCCACGCCCTGGACGACCAGCCGCGAGGTCCGGTTGGTGCCACCCTCGACGGCCAGAAAGAAGGCGTGGTTGGCGATGCTGGAGTTGCGGTGCACGCCGCCGCCGTCGTCCAGACCGACGAATCGGAGGCTGTAGTGGTCGGGATACCCGTAGCCGAGCGGGTTGGACATCGACCGGGTCCCCGCCAGCACACCAGGCACCCTCGGCGTGAACACGTCCTCGCCGAGGATGTAGTCGCCCGGACGGGTGCTGCGGCCCGATGCCACCAGGTAGAACTCCGCGCCGGTCGCCATGATGTCCGAGAAGGCCTCGTTCAGCGCTCCTGATTCGCCGACGTAGATCAGGCCGGACGAATAGGTCGTGACGGCATGGGTGTACTCGTGCGCGACGATGTCGGAGCCCGCTGCGAAGTAGTTGACGTTCTGGCCACCGACGGAGAATCCAGATGGCAGGCCCTCGCCGAACACGATGAACCCGGTATCGGTCCCTTGGCCGCAGACCGGGCACCAGAACGCGTTCAGGATGAACCGGCCGACGACCTCGCCCGGCAGGGCGAGGACGTCGTTACGGTCCGCCGGATGGATGATCGTGCGCATCGGGCGGTTGTGGTCGTCGAAGCCGCGGCGGTTGAAGCGCGCGAAGTAGTAGTCGTAGGTGAAGCCGATGCCGGCATGCCCATCGACGATCGCCCCGTCGGTCCAGGTGTTGTCGGTGTCCGAGGCGAGATCGGCCGGCGTCGGCGCGACCACGCCGTCGAGGATGTCGAAAACCCGAGCGAAGTTGCCCTTCAGGTCGAAGGTGAGGAGCGTCGGCGGCCGATGCTGATCGGCGGCGACGAACGCCCCGCCGTCCAGCCGCGTCGACAGCTTTTTGCGCTCGCCGAGGACGCCCGTGCCGCTGCCCACGGAAGCCTGACGCTGCAGCGCGCTGTAGCGAAGGAGCTCCTCACCGGTCGACGCGTCGAGGAAGAGCGCGACGACATCGTCGCCGACGGGCGCGTGCGACAGCCACGCCAGGCGAACGCTCCCGTCGTCGCGCGGCAGCACCACGAGCTGCGGCTGCCGATCGGCGAGCGGACCGCGGCCGGCGATGGCGGCCACCCGAGCGATGGCGTCCTCGGCTCGCAGGCGCGGCTCGAGCGCAATCCCGAGATCGTCCGGGTACAGCGTGCCGAAGACGCTCTCCACACCCGCGGCCGATCGTTGACGCACGATCTGGGCCCCGAAGATGGGAACGTCGCCGGCGTACTGATCGAAGCGATCGTGGACACGGCCTTCGAGCATGGTGTCTTCGCGGCTCGAACGCAGCCGCAGCGTGCCCGCGCGCTGCCTCAGTTCGATCCGCCTTCCCCATGGAGCGGCGGCATCGCCCGTCTCGGCCAGCGTGTGAGCGGTCTGGGGCGAAGGCTCTCGCCCCGCCTGGCCCAGAGGGACCACACCGAAGGGGACGGCCACAAGGGCAAGCGCCAGCGGGACGGCCCCCGGGCGCACCCATCGCGTGAGGGTTGGTCTCGGCATAGGTGTTCTCGGCGTCGGTGGAAATGCGCCTGTCGCAGGGAAGGGGGGCCTCAGTATAGGGGATGAGCCGGACGGCCGGATGTTGGGTGCGCGTTGACGGCGCGCTTCGACGACACAGACAATGGCTCGGTGCCCGCGTCCCCCAGGGTGAGGTCTGCATGAGACTCCCGTCGTTCCTTCGCGCCGCCGCCCTCGTGGCCGGCGCGGTCGTCGCCACCGCGCCGCTGGCGTCGCAGGATGCCTCGCCGCCACGTCGCCTGAAGATGGCCGACACGGGCCTGCCCGGCATCGATCTCGGCCTGGCCCCGTCCGCCCGGTTCGAGGCCATCGGCGGCCGCGAGCGGCTGCGGGCGCAGGAGGCGCGGTCGCTGCCCTATGTCGCCGGCCGGGTGCTGGTGAAGTTCCGCAACGGCGAGCACGCCGAGACGGTGGCCATCGATCCGGCCGCCGATCCCGAGGCGACCGCCCGGCTCTACGCCGCCCGCGGCGACGTCGAGTTCGCCCAGGCCGACTACCGCGCGCACTACGACTTCCGTCCCAACGATCCGCTCTTCGCCAACCAGTGGAACCTGAGCGCGCTGCGGATGGAGCAGGCCTGGGATGTCAATCCGGGCGCGACCAGCTCGGTGATCGTCGCCGTGCTCGACGGTGGCATGGCCTACGACACCGCGACGTATCAGTACAACACCTTCGCGGTGAGCGTCGGCGCGCGCCGCTATCCGGCCCTCGGCCGGGTGACCATCCCGTTCGCGGCAGCGCCGGAGCTGGCCGGTCCGAACCGGTTCGTCGCGCCGCGTGACTTCATCTGGAACGACAACGCGCCGGTCGATCTCGACGGACACGGCACCCACGTCGCCGGCACCATCGGCCAGCTCACCAACAACGCCGTCGGCGTCGCCGGCATGGCCTTCAACGTGCGGCTGATGCCGGTCAAGGTGCTCGGTGGCGACTGGGACTTCATCTTCGACGCGCCGAACGAGGCGACGACGTCGATCGTGGCGAGCGGCATCCGCTACGCCGCCGACAACGGCGCCAACGTGATCAACATGAGCCTCGGCTTCGACGGCGGCGGTCCGCTGCCGGCCATCGAAGAGGCGATGCGCTACGCCGTCGGCAAAGGCGTCTTCATCGCCGTCTCGGCCGGCAACGGCTTCGAGGACGGCAACCCCGAGGAAGCGGTTGCGGAGATCGCCGCCAAACTGGACGGCGTGATGTCGGTCGGCGCGGTCGGTCGCAACCTCGATCGGGCCTTCTACTCGAGCTCGCGCTCGTCGGTCGAGATCGCCGCGCCGGGCGGCGACTTCCGCGTCGGCGGCAATTCGGGCGGGGTCATCCAGCAGACCTACGACCCGATCACCTCCGCGGTCGATCCGCTGTCGAGTTCGGTGACGCTCTTCCACGTGCCGCGCTACGACGTGTTCAGCTACGAGGCCTACCAGGGCACCTCGATGTCGGCGCCGCACGTGGCCGGCCTGGCCGCGCTGCTGGTCCAGCAGGGCATCACCAAGCCCCAGGCCATCGAGGCGGCGATCAAGCGCTTCGCCACCGATCGCGGTGCCGCCGGGCGCGACAACGACTTCGGCTTCGGCCTGATCAGCCCGCGCGAGACGCTGCGCGGACTGGGGCTGAGCCGATGATCGGCCGTGGTCCGGCCCTGATGCTCGCGGCGCTGGCGACGGCCGTACCGGCGATGACCGCCGCCCAGGGCCTCGGCACGAGCCGCGTCTCGACGGCGTCGGCGACGATCTACGCCCGCTGCGATCCGTCCTCACCGCCGCGGGCGACGCTGCGCAAGGGCGAAGCGGTCACTATCGAGGCGGTCAACGAAGGATGGATCTCCGTCCGCGTCGACGCCAGCGGCGAGCGCGGCTGCCTGAAGCGCAGCGACCTCGAGCCGACCGGCGCGATGGACCGCGCCACCGACGCGCGGCGCGCCCGGGAGGTCGAACGGGCCCGCGGCGGCTCGGGCCGCGGTCCGGCGCTGCCCAGCCCGACCGGCCGGCCGCTGCGGATCGCCGTCTTCGCCACGGCCGGCGTCTTCAACGCGACCGCCAAGGAGAGCTTCGCCGCCGTCCTCGACACGTCGCACGGCACCGAGATCGGAGCCGGCGGGCAGATCGCCTGGCAGTCCGGCGCGCTGCGCGGCCTGTTCGTCGAAGTCGACGCGTCGCGCTTCGAAGAGACGGGCGAGCGCGCCTTCGTGCTCGAAGGCGAGGTCTTCCCGCTCGGCATCCCGCTGACGATCGGCCTGACGCCGATCGAGCTGTCGGCCGGCTACCGGCTCAACACACTGCGACGGACGCGCCGCGGCGTGGTCGCCTCGCCCGTCGCCTACTTCGTCGGTGGCGGCATCGGCTCGGTCGGTTACCGCGAGACGGACGCCGACGAGTCGATCAGTGAGCGCTTCACCTCGTACCACGTGATGGGCGGCGCCGACGTCACCGTCTGGCGCATGTTTCAGGTCGGCGCCGAGGCCCGCTATCGCTGGGTGCCCGACGGCCTGGGCGCCGGCGGCATCTCGGACGAATTCAACGAGACAGACCTTGGCGGCACGACGTTCCGCGTCCGCATCGGCATCGGGTTCTAGCCGCCCGCGTGCGGGCGCCGCGGCGCGCCCAGCGCCGCGAATAGCCGACCGCACGCCCGAAGGGCGGCCCGCGGCCGTGCGTGAGAGCACAGCCGCCAACCAGGCGACTCCGTTCACGCGCCGGGTGGTCGCGATCGTGCGAAGCATCCCGTCGGGCCGCCTGGCAACCTACGGCGACGTAGCGGTGATGGCCGGCCGGGCCGGCGCCGCCCGGGCCGTCGGCAACGTCATGCGCCACTGCGAGGACCCGTCGGTGCCCTGCCACCGGGTCATCGGCGCCGGCGGGGCCCTGGGTGGCTACACCGACCCGCAACGCAAGAAACAGCGCCTGGCAGCCGAAGGCGTCACCTTCGCCGGCCGCCGGGTCCGCCGTTTCGCCGATTTGCGCTGGGCGGACGACGGCGCGGCAACCCCTCGGCGGAGGCGTCCCGTCTAACTGGCTGTTGGAGATGACGCTCGCCGCCAGCCCGGGCCTCGACGCCTCGCCCTACGACGACGACCGCCGCCTGGTGGCGCGCTGTCGCGCCGGCGAGCGGGACGCCTGTGAAGACCTCTACCGCCGGCATGCGCCCAGGGTCCTGGGCCTGGCCCGGCGGATGGTCGGGCCGACCGACGACGCCGAGGACGCCGCCCAGGACGTGTTCCTGGCGGTGTTCCGCAAGCTCGACTCGTTCCGTGGCGAATCGTCGCTCGCCACCTGGCTCTACCGCCTGGCGATGAACGTCTGCCTGGATCGCCTGCGCAGCCGCGGCCACCGCGAGCGCAAGGTGACGGACGAGTTCGACGCCGACGACGCGTCGCACGTGGCCGCGCCGGCCCCGGTCGGACGGCTCAGCCCCGGCGCCGCCATCGATTTGGAGCGGGCCATTGCGGCGCTGCCGCAGGCAGCCCGGGCCGCCTTCCTGCTCCACGACGTGGAAGGCTTCGACCACCGCGAAGTGGGCACCATCCTCGGCATCGCCGAGGGCACGTCGAAATCACAGGTGCACAAAGCGCGCATGCGGATCCGCACCTTCCTGCACCAGACCCGGACGGCCGCCACCCGCGCCACCCACGGACGATGACCATGACCTGCCCCACCGCCGAATCGCTCCTGCACGACGCGCTCGACGCGCCGTTGCCGCCCGCCGAGGCGGCAGCGCTGGCCGGGCATCTGACGACCTGCGCCGGGTGCCGCGATCTCGAGGCCGATCTCGCGCTGATGCACGACGCCATCACATCGCTCGCCCCGCCGGTCGTGCCGTCGACCGCCTGGCCGGCGCTGGCCGCGCAGCTCGAACGCGACGGTCTGTTCGCGCCGGTCATGGCGCGACCGCCGCGACGGCCCTGGCAGACCTACACCTGGCTGGCGCTCGCCGCGTCGCTGCTCGCCGGTGTCGGCGCGGCCCTCGTCTGGCGGGCCAGCGATCGCGCGACGCCGCCGCCGGCGATCGTCAGCGCGCCGCCCGCCACCGCGCCTGGCAACGTCCGCGACCCGCGCGCCGTCGAAGCCATCGAGATCGAGCTGCGGCTCGCCGCCGAGCACTACGAGAAAGCCATCACGGCGCTCGAGGGAATCGTCGCCGAGGACCGGACGCGGATCGATCCCGCCGTGGCCGTCATCGTCGAGCGCAACCTGTTGCTCATCGACACCGCCATCGCCGACAGCCGCAAGGCGCTGCAGGGGCAGCCCGGAAGCCTCGTGGCGCAGGCCAGCCTGTTCGACGCCTACCGCCAGAAGGTCGTGCTGCTGCAGGACCTGATCGCGATGGCGAGTGAAGCGAAACGGACCGGCGTCAACGGCGCCGGTCGAGACCGGAGGCGATCGTGAGCGCTGCGGCCGCGGCCCCACGACCCCTTCATCGACCAGACCCGCGCGAGCGGGAGACGAGCCCGCGCGAGCGGGACACGAGACGGAGACGAACGATGCTTACGAACTATGGAGCCTGGGCGCTGGCGATCGTGCTGGCCGCGCCCGTCGCGGCTGGCGCCCGCACCAGCCACCCGGACGATCACGACGCGCAGGATCGCAAGGGCGATCAGCAGACCGTCGAGGCGCCGGTCCAGGTGCGGTCCTTCAACGTCGGCGCCAACGGCAGCCTCAAGCTGGCCAACGTCGCCGGCGACGTCAAGGTCACCGGAGGCGCCGGCACCGAGATCAAGGTCGAGGCGCGGATCCACGGCAAGGGCAAGACCGAGGCCGACGCGCGCGCCCAGTTCGACAGCGTCAAGGTCGACATGCGGCAGAACGGCAATCGCGTCGACGTCGAGACGACGCACCAGAGGAACAGCCGCGCCTGGGTCGACTACACGGTGGTGGTCCCGAACGGCGCGTCGATCGACGTGCGCACGGTGTCGGGCGACGTCTTCGTGAGCGACGTCGCCGGCAGCGCCCGCGCCGAGACGGTCAGCGGCGATGTCGTCGCCACCGGCCTGGGCCAGGTCGCGGCATTGCGCAGCGTGTCGGGCGACGTCCAGGGAACCGGCCTCTCCTCCGATGGCGCGGTGACGTTCAACAGCGTCAGCGGCGACATCACCATCAAGAACCTCAAGGCCAAGTCGGCGACCTTCGAGACGGTGAGCGGGACCGCGCGCGTCGATACCTGCGATTGCGGCGGCGCGCAGTCGTCGTCGGTCAGCGGTGACGTCGTCTACACCGGGACGCTCGTCAAGGGTGGCCGCTACGTCTTCACGTCGCACTCCGGCGACATTTCGCTGATGACGTCGAGCGGCTTCGAGCTGGACGCGGCGACCTTCAGCGGCGACATCCGCGTCGACGGGCTCACCGGCCAGGGCGACACCGATCGGCCGGGCCCCGGCCGCACCCGTCGCGGCACCGTCGGCGGCGGCGGCGCGGTGGTCGAAGCGAAGACGTTCTCGGGCGACCTGCGCGTCAATCGCCCGCGCTGAGCTGGAGGGCGATTTGTAACCCGGCACGGAGCTTGCGATAATGCCGCTGGAGGTCGTTCGGAAATGAAACCCACACTACTCGCAGGCGCGCTCGCAATCCTGGTCGCTGGTGCCGCACCGGCTGCTCTCCTGGCGCAGGCCAAGGCGCCACTCCAGCAGCCGAACTCGGAAGCCGCTGCCATGGTGCCGGCCGGCGAGCTGGCGCTCGGCACGGTCCGCGTGCCCAAGGGGCTGAAGGCCGACGGCAAGGAGCTTCCGGCCGGCACGTATCGCGTCCGGCTGACGCCGGAAGAGGCCGCCGGCAAGGCGCCCGGCGCCACGGCGTCGTATGAGCGTTACGTCGAATTCGTGCAGGGCACGGCGGTCAAGGGCCGTGAAGTCGTCAGCATCGTGCCCAGCGCGGACATCGGCAAGGTCGCCAAGGCCAAGGGTCCGGCGCCGGGTGCGGCGCGCGTCGAGCGCCTCCGTGGCGACGACTACGTCCGGGTCTGGATCAACCGTGGTGGCAACCACTATTTGATTCACCTGATCGCCGGCTGAGTTAGGTTTCGAGACACATCGGTCGCAGCGAAGACCCGCGGCGCGACAACGCGCCTCGCGGGTCTTCGTGCGTACGGCGGCGTCCGGCGCCGTGGCGATCAGCGGTCGATGCCGACGTGCAGCCAGGCGATCGATTGCCGCGCCAGGGACTCCGCCGTCATCGGCGGCGACAGCAACCCATCGAGCGCCAGCATCGCGATGCCGTGCACCGTCGCCCAGATGTGCAGCGCCAACGGCAGCGGGTCGTCGCGACGGACCCGGCCGGCGGCCTGCTCGGCGACGATCGCGTCGACCAGCACCTGGAACGCGTCGGTGCCCTCGGTCGAGCCCTCGGCGCCTTCCTGGTGAGCCTCGGCCAGGCCGCCGAACATCACGCGATAGTGCGACGGATGGGCCACCGCGAAGGCGACGTAGGCCTGCCCCATCTCGTCGAAACCGACGCGCCCGCCGCGGCCCCAGGCATCGCGCAGGGCGGTTCGCAGCAGCCGGAACCCCTCGGCCGCCACCTCGTTCAACAGCGCCTGCTTGTCGGCGAAGTGCCGATAGAGCGCAGTCCGTGACACACCCAGGCGATCGCCGACGCCGCGCAAGGTGAGCGCCGACGCGCCCTCGACGTGGATGGTGCGCAGCGCCTCGAGGACCAGCGCGCGGCGCAGATCGCCGTGGTGATAGCGATCGGGCCGCCGCTTGGCTGGACGGACGGGGCGGGGCGGGCGCGCTCGCGCGGGCGGCATCGACGACATCCTATCGCCGCAGTGTTGACACCGTCAACATTCCGGCGTAGCTTGATGTTGACGCTGGCAACATCGAGCCGCCGGCGATGGTCCAGGCACTGTCCATGACGCACCTCACCCGCCTCTGGCACACCGACCCGGTCCTCGTCGCGACCGGCCTCTTCCTCGCGGCACTGACCGTGCCGTTCGGCCTCGGCCTCCTGCTCGATCCGCGCGTCATCACTGGCGCGCCGGCCTGGCTCAAGCCGGTCAAGTTCGCGGTCTCGACCGCGCTCTACGCCTTCACCCTGGCCTGGGTCTTCACCTACCTCCCTGACTGGCCGCGCCTGCGGCGCGTGGTCGGACGCGGCACCGCCGCAGCGTTCGTCCTCGAAGTACTGATGATCGGCGGTCAGGCGTGGCGCGGCACCACCAGCCACTTCAACGTCGCGACGCCGTTCGACGCCGTGGTGTTCGCGGCCATGGGGCTGGTCATCGTGGCGCAGACGCTGCTGGCGACGGCCCTGGCCGTGGCGCTGTGGCGGCAGCGGTTCGAGGACCCGGCGCTCGGGTGGGCGCTTCGCCTGGGCGTGCTCATCACCGTGCTCGGAGCGTTCACCGGCGGGCTGATGACGCAGCCCACGGCGACGCAGATCGCCGACGCCACGGCGACGCACCAGATGCCGATCTCCGGCGGGCACACCGTCGGCGCGCTCGACGGCGGCCCCGGCCTGCCGCTCACCGGTTGGAGCACGCGGCACGGCGATGTCCGCGTGCCGCACTTCGTCGGCCTGCACGCCTGGCAGGTGTTGCCGCTGTTCGTGCTGGTCGCGCTGCGGGGCGGCAACGATCGCCGGCGCACCGGAGTGGCCATCGCCGCGGCCAGCCTCTACGCCATCGCCTTCGTCGCCCTGCTCGTCCAGGCGCTGCGCGGCCTGCCCGCGCTGCCGATCTAGCCCGCGCGGCGACGACCGCCCACAAGGAGACGCCGATGACGCCCGACCAGATGTTTTCGATCGTCAACCCGCTGGCCGCCCTGTCCTGGCTGGCGTTGATCGTGGTGCCGCGCCGGGCCGCGATCGTGTCCGGCCTGGTCGTGCCGGTCCTCCTCGCCGCGCTCTACGCCGGCCTGATCGCCAGCCACTGGAGCGGCGCCGACGGCGGCTTCTCGACGCTGTCCGAGGTCGCTCGGCTGTTCGCCAATCGCTGGCTGCTGCTGGCCGGCTGGGTCCACTACCTCTGCTTCGACCTGCTGGTCGGTACCTGGGAGGTCCAGGACGCGCGGGCGCGCGGCATGTCCCACCTGCTCGTGGTGCCCTGCCTCATCCTCACCTTCCTGTTCGGGCCGGCCGGCTGGTTGTTGTATAAGGGGCTCGCTTCCATCCAGTCCCGATCGAAGGCCTGACCGCAGGAGAGTTGCCATGTTCCGTCTTCGCACCCTCGCGCTCGCGTCCGCCTGCCTGTTCGTCGCCGCCCAAGCCATCGCTGGTCCGCCACCGCCCGCTGGCTGGAAGGACGGCTACGTGTCGGCCAACGGCATTCGCCTGCATTACTGGCGCACCGGCGGCACCAAGCCGGTGCTGGTGATGGCGCACGGCTCCTCGGATGACGCGCTGTGCTGGACCAACCTGGCCCGCGAGCTGACCGATCGCTACGACGTGATCATGTTCGACGCGCGCGGCCACGGCTTGTCCGATCCGCCGACCGCCGCCGACGCCGTCGACGCGCAGGTCGAGGACCTCGCCGGCCTGATCAAGGAGTTGAAGCTCGAGAAGCCGATCCTGATGGGCCACTCGATGGGCAGCGCGTCGGTGGCCTGGTTTGCGGCCAAGTATCCCGATGTTCCCCGCGCGGTGATTCTCGAGGATCCGGGTCTGGTGCGTCCGGCGGCTCCGGCCGCGCCGAGTGCCGCGCCGGCGCTGTCGGTGGACGAACGGCGCGCCCAGGTCCTCAAGCGGAACAACATGAGCGAGACCGAACTGGTCGCCGACTGCATGAAGAACTCGCCGAAGTGGGGCCAGGCCGAGTGCGAGACGTGGGCGCCGTCGAAGCGGCGGCATCACCCCGACACCGCGCGAGTCAACAACGCGCAGCGGCCGCCGATGCGCGATCTGCTGCCGAAGATCACGGCGCCGACGCTGATCCTCAAGGCCGATGCGCAGGGCGATCTGCGGGCGCAGAACGACGAGGTAGCGAAGCTGCTGCCGAAGGGGCGCCTGGTGCACATCAGCGGCGCCGGCCACAACGTCCGCCGCGAGAACAAGGCGCAGACGCTCGACGTGCTGAACGCCTTCCTCGCCGGCTCCTAGGCTGGTCTCGCTACCAACTTCCAACCTCCAACTTCCAAGAGCCAGCGGGCTTGGGAGTTGGAGATGGGGTATTGGACGTTCGCGTGATTCACCGTGTGAGCGAGGACGACCAGCGCGTGCCGCTGGTCACGATGCCGGTCGCCCACTCGCGACGGCTCCACGCCGTCGAGGCGGCACCGTCGGCCTGCGGCGTCGCCGGTCGAGCCGACGGCGCCGGCACCGACGCGACCGGAAGCAGCCGGGCCACGACGGCGTCGGCGATGGCCGCCGCCACGTCGGCCGGCGCGCTCGGCGTCCCGTCCACCTGCCGGTCGTAGCCGCACGCCCACCGGTGCGTCTCGTCGCGCCCGTCGATCAGCGTCGCCAGCACGCGCACGCTGCCTCCGGCGACGCGGACGCTGCCCTCGATCCGGTAGCACGGCCGGGCCGGGCCGGCGCCCGCCTCCGGCGCACGGGTCAGCACGTCGACCCGATCGGCGCCGCGATGCGCCAGCTGCGCCACCAGCTCCTCGATCAGCTCGGCGCCCAGCTCGTCGGCCGGCGCCTCTCCGCGCGTGAGGAAGGGCTTCACCAGCACGCGGGGCCGGACCGACGCCGCCGGCCGGCGCTCGTCGAGGCGGCTCGCCGCGTCGACGCGGCCGACGAAGCGGTAGCCGCGACGAGGCACCGTCTCGACGAAGCGCGGCTCGATGGCGTCGTCGGCGAGCGCGACGCGCAGCCGCCGGATGGCGGCGTTGACGCTGTGCTCGAAGTCGACCGACGTCCCGTCGGGCCACAGGCGGCGCTCGATCTGCTGGCGCGTGACCACGTGGCCAGCATGCTCGATGAGCAGGGCCAGGATCTGGAACGGCTGCTGCTGCAGGCGGATCGTCTCGCCATCGCGGCGGATCTCGTGCCGCCGCATGTCGATCTCGGTGCCGCCGACGCGGAGCACCGCGGCAGTGAGCGCCGGCCGGGCGACCGTCCCGGTCGCATCGGCGTGTCGTCGGAGGTCAGCGAAGGAAGACATAGTCGGTGCTGTAGGGCACGAGCGCCATTGCGCCCACGTCGGTGGATTGGGAGCAGCCGATCGCTGCGAGCCCCATCACCACCAGATGTTGAGTTGTGCCCCACCGCCTGGTGAGGATCGCGACCCGCCTGACCATCGACCGCCTCCGCCGGCGCCGCCTCCGACCCTGGTCGGCGCGCCGCGTTTCTCGACCGGGACGATATGTCCCGTCATGTGAAAGATCGAGAACGGCGGGGAAAAGACGACATGCGCGGCCCGATTATTTTGCGCGGGCGGCGATCTGCGGCGCGGATCAGTGCGTCAGGTCGGCCGGGATCGGGCGACCCGAGGCCCGGTAGAGCGCGACGAGACGGGCGCGGTTGTCGGCCCGCGCGCGGGCCTGGCCGCCGGGGATCGGCTTCATCAGGCGATCGGCGGCGAGCATCAGGGGCTCGGCCTCGGAGACCCGGCCGCCGGCCACGAGCGCGGCCGCCAGCAGGCTCTGGGCCTCGCCGATGCGCCAGTCCTCGGCGCGCAGCCGCGTCGCGCGCAACCGCAGGGCGGCGCGCAGCAACGGTTCCGTCGCTGCACCGTCGCCGCGCGCGATCCGGACGCGCGAGAGGTTGAGCTGGTAGGTGGCGATCAGCGGGTGATCGGCGGCCAGCTGCGCCCGGCCGATGCGGAGGCAGTCGGCGAAGCCGCGCTCCGCCTCGTCGAGGCGCCCGAGCAGTTCGAGCGTGCCCGACAGCTGCGACAGCATCTGCGCGTACTCCTCGGCATCGGGCCCGAAGGTGCGGCGATTGGCCTCGGCCGCCTGCTCGGCGAACGGCTCGGCGCCGGCCAGATCGCCCTTGGCTTCGAGCAGCTGCGCCATGGTGGCCATCGCCGATGCCGAGTTGGGGTGCGCGGGACCGAGCAGGCGCACCGTCGTGTCGACGTTCTCCCGCAGCAACGGCTCGGCACCGGCGAGGTCGCCGCGGCGCATGAGGTTCAAGCCGAGATCGCGCTTGCTGGTCGCCGTTTCGCGGTGCTCGTCGCCGAACACCTCACGGCGGATGGCGAGGGCTTCCCGGGAGAGCGGCTCGGCCTCTTCGACGCGGCCCTGTTCGGCGAGTACCCGTGACAGCTCGACCAGGGTGATGGCGACGTCCGGGTGCCGCGCCCCGAGGACGTGACGCCGCATCTCGACCGCTTCCCGCAGCAGCGGCTCCGCCTGTCCGGCGTGCCCCATCTCCCGGTGCAGCACGCCCAGATTGTTGAGGCTCTGGGCCAGCTGCACGTGCTCGGGGCCGAGCGAGCGCCGGCCCAGCGCGAGCGCCCGCTGCAGCAGCGGCAGCGCCTTCTCGGAAAGCCCCATGCGCTGGAAGGTGCGCCCGATGATCGCGAACATCTGGGTCTGGACCTCGGGCTGGCCCTCCAGCGCGCCGGTCCGCTCGGCGGCGCGATCGAGGAGCCCCTGCACCGTCTGCTCGGTGCTGTCCGGATTGCGATAGGGGTCGGCGCCGATCAGCACGCTGGTGAGCAGCTCGCTGACGCGCGACGCCTTGTCCGCTTCCTGCCGGGCGCGATCGCGCTCGGACTGCAGTCGCTGGGTATAGAACACCACCACCGCGACGAGCACGACCAGCGCCCCCAACGCAGCGGCCAACGGACGCCAGTGCCGCTGCCCGAACTTGGTGGCGCGATAGCGGAGCGTGTCGGGCCGCGCCGTGATCGGCTGGTGCTCGAGCACGCGCCGCAGGTCTTCCGCGAACTCGGCGACCGACGCGTATCGCTCTTCCGGGTTGCTCTTCAGCGCCTTGGCGACGATCGTCTCGAGATCGCCGCGCAGCACGCGCTGCAGGCGCTCGGGCGTCGTGGCCCGCTGTTCGGCGCGCTCGGCGGCGAGACGCGTGTCGTCGCCGAGCGCCGCGGCGGACAGCCGCATCGTCTTTCCGACGGTGATGGCCTTGACGAACTCGAGCGGCGAGCCGGCGGCGAGGCCGGTCGGGTGGTGGCCGGTGAGCAGCTCGAACAGCAGCACGCCGAGGGTATAAACGTCGGTGGCGGTGGTGATCGGGCCGGCCGTCACCTGCTCCGGCGCGGCGTACTTCGGCGTGAGGGCGACGCCGCCCTCGCGCGTCAGCATCGATATCGCCTCGTCGTTGCCGAGCAGCTTGGCGATGCCGAAGTCGAGCAGCTTGACCTGCCCGTCGGCGCCGACCAACACGTTCGACGGCTTGAGGTCGCGGTGGACGATCAGGTTGGCGTGGGCATGGGCGACCGCCGCCTGGATGTCCAGGAACAGCCGGATGCGCTCCTCGACACCGAGCCGATGATCGTCGCAATAACGATCGATGTGCTGCCCGTCGACGTACTCGAGGACCAGATAGGGCTGCCCCGCCCGCGACACGCCGGCGTCGATGAGGCGGGCGATGTGCGGGTGGGTCAGCTTGGCGAGGACGGTCCCTTCCCGGCGGAACCGGGCCTCCCCTTCCCGCCCGAGGAGCGAGGCGTTCAGCAGCTTGACGGCAGCGCGGCCCTGGAAGCGGCCGTCGCTGCGCTCGGCCAGCCAGACGCTCCCCATCCCGCCCTGATCGATCGGCGACACCAGGGTGTAGCCGCCCAGGGTGACCCCGGTCAGCGGCACGTCGATGGACGGCATGCCGCCGTCCAGGAAGCCTTCGTCGTTGAGCTGACGGTGCTCGAGGAGCAGCGCCTCGACGTCGGCGGCGGCATCGCTGTCGGACGCACGCAACTCGCCGAGCCAGGTGTCCAGCTGCTGGTGCGGGAGGTCGAGGGCCTGGTCCAGGAGCCGACTGGCCCGCTGCCAGCGCCGGGTGTCGATCACGTCCATGCGAGGGTCCATCGAAAACTAGATCGCAAACGGCCGCGAAAACCCGTCACGCCGGTTTGGCGTCGTCCCGGAGCACCCGGTGCAGGTAGATCCGGGCCTTCTCCCAGTCGCGCTGGACGGTCCGCTCCGACAGCCCGAGCATGTTGCCGATCTCGACGAACGAGAAGCCGCAGAAATACTTCAGGTCGACGATGCGAGCCAGCCGGGGGTCGGCCGCCTCGAGCCCTTCGAGCGCTTCACTCAGGTCGGACAGGCGGTCGGGGTCGGCACCGACATCCGCCACGTCGGTCGCGATGGCTGTGATCTCGAAGAGGCCGCCCCGCTTCTGGGCCTGGCGGCGGCGCGAGTAGTCGATGATCAGCCCGCGCATCACGCGCGAGGCGTAGCCGAGGAAGCGGTTGCGGTCCGGGAAGGTCGCCCGCTCCCGCTCCGAGATGTCCAGATACGCCTCGTGCAGGACGGTCGTCGCCCCGAGGGTCGCTCCGGCACCGCGCTTCGACAGCTCGCGTCGGGCCATCCGGTGCAGCTCGTCGTAGAGCGCCGCGAACAGCTGGTCGGCGGCGACCCGGTCGCCGCCTTCGGCGGTGGCGAAAAGTGTCGAAAGTGTTGAATCCACGCGACCTGCCAGCCCAACGGCGCAGAATCAGCGTACTACAGGATGCTGGCTCTGAGCCGGGCTCGGAGCTGGGTTCGGAGCCGGGCTCCGAGCCGGGCGGTCAGTGCGCGTCGGCGGTCGCGGCGGCGGCCTGCGCAGCCCCCGGACGGCGAAGCAGGAACACCGCCGGGACGACGCAGACGAACGACGCCAGCAGCAGCAGCCAGGAGTCGTTGTAGGCGCGCATCGCCGCCTGCCGCATCATCGTCGCGTCCAGCACCGCCAGGGCCCGCTGCTGGGCCTCGGCCAGCGACCAGCCATTGGCGGCCAGGCTGGCGACCAGGCCGTTGAACCGCTCGGCGAACGCCGGGTTGCCCGGATACATGTTGGCCGCCAGATCGGCGCGGTGATAGGCAATGTGCCGGGTCAGGTAGGCGCCGAGCACGGCGATCCCGAAGCTGCCCCCCAGCTGGCGGGCCAGATTGATCAGGCCGGACGCCTGCTGCGCCTCCTGCGGCTTCAGGCTGCCGAAGGCGACGTTGTTGATCGGAGCGAAGAGCAGCCCCAGGGCCAGCCCGCGGACAATCAGGGCGTAGCGCGCGTCCGCTTCGCCGGCCGCCGTCGACAGGTGCCCGAGGTCCCACATCGCCAGCATCATCAGCGCCATCCCGCCCAGGATCAGGAGTCGGGCATCGACCAGCGGCTTCTTGCCGGTCAGCAGCCGGCCGCAGAGCAGCGCCGTGGCGGCGGTGGCGATGCCGCCCGGCATCATCGCCAGCCCGGTCTGGGTCGGCGAGAACCCGAGGATGCTCTGGGTGAACAGCGGGAAGATCAGGACGCCGCCGTACAGACCGAAGCCGAGCACGATGAACAGGAAGATCGACGCCGCCAGGTCGCGGTTGCGCAGCACCCGCAGCTGGATCACCGGGTGCGGGTTGCGCGGCGTCAGCTGCCACCAGAGCAGCGTCGCGCTCGACACCGCCGCCAGGATCGACAGGTAGACGATCAACTGGCTCTCGAACCAGTCCTTCATGTTCCCTTCTTCGAGCACGTACTGCAGCGAGCCGACGCCGACCACGAGCAGGGCGATGCCCAGCCAGTCGACGCCCGCCGTCCGCGGCGCGAGCTGTGGCGGATCGTGCAGGAAGGTCACGACCAGGAACATCGAGACGATCCCGATCGGCAGGTTGATGAAGAAGCACCAGTGCCAGCTGGCGTTGTCGGTGATGTACCCGCCCAGCGTCGGGCCGAGCGTCGGCGCGACGATGATCCCGAGCAGGAAGATCGCCTGGACCAGGCCCTGCTCCTCGCGGGTGAAGATCTGACGCAGCGTCGCCTGCGCGGTCGAGAGCAGCGCGGCGCCGCCGGCGCCCTGCAGCAGCCGCCACAGCACCAGCTGACCGAGCGTGGTCGCGGTGCCGCACAGCACCGAGGCGGCGATGAACAGGATGATCGAGAAGGTCAGGTAGCGCTTGCGGCCGAAGCGTTCGGTGAAGAACGCGGTCATCGGCAGCACGATGACGTTGGCGAGGATGTAGGACGTGCTGACCCACGCCACCTCCTCGCG
>JBDSLU010000185.1:0-28150 GCA_039916225.1 Vicinamibacteraceae bacterium | reverse complement strand
GCTGGATCGCGGATGAAGTTCAGCGCCAGCATCGACACGCTGCGGTCGAAGGTGCCGTCGGAGAAGTCCAGCGCCTGCGCGTCGCCGACGACGAAGCGCGCGCCGCGGCCGGTCGCCCGCTGCCGGGCGGCGGCTACGTAGTCCGGCGCGACATCGAGGCCGGTGACATGTGATTTGGGCCGGGCCTCCAGGATGGCCGAGGCGAGCGCCCCGGTGCCTGCGCCGACATCGAGTACCGACTCGCCGTCCTGAATGCCGGCGAAGTCGACGAAGAGCGGCGCGAGTCGACGGCTCCATCGGCCCATGAAGGGCTCGTAGGCGTGGCTCTGCGCGAACATGGATGCTCAGGGCGGCTACGCGCGCGGAGACCGCGCGACAGGCGCCACAGGATCGCCTCGGTCGCGCTTGGCGTCCAGCGACGTTTTAGTCGACGCGGCCGTCCCCTTGGCGTCGGCCACGACTGCGTGCGGCTCTCGGCAGCCAGCAACGACCGCGACTGGATGCCATGACGCCAACGCATGGCCACTGACTCCGATATTCCGAAGACTGGATGCCATTCCGAAACATCTCCTGAACTCTCGCGCAACATGCGCCGTAATCATTGGTAGATGTATCCCTCGTTTTACCCCCGACTCGGCGTCGTGCACTTCACGCTCGCCATGGTTTTCGTTCCATTCGGCGCTCCCCGGGCTGAATCCGGCGCCGCTCGTGTCCGAGTGACATCGGCCGTCACCACCAGTGCGATTTCACCCTCGCCCACCACGATTTCCACCGGCAATCAGGCGACCGCCACCGCCGTAATTCGGGCGCCGGCGACGGTCCTTCCTGGCGCTTCGAGCGGACGACCTGGGTGTGTTATCCTTCCGCGTCGCCGTGGTCCTGATCGCTCTCGCTGAGCACTGGCCGATGCGGCGGGTCCCGAAGCCCTGGGACCCCCACCCCGAGTGGGCCGGTAGCTCAATTGGCAGAGCAGCAGACTCTTAATCTGTTGGTTGAGGGTTCGACTCCCTCCCGGCTCACCAACTTATCTCTAAACGAGTCAATTACTTACGTGGCTCGAGACATCCAGCGACATCCAACCAACAGATCCCAGCGCCTGTTGGCTGCGATTTCGGTTCTCGCCCGGCTCACGACTGCATCTCCTTCGACATCAGGCCTTTCCACGTATTCGTTCGACCCGGCCTCGGGCCGGAGATCGGCCTGATGTGGGAATGGCGTGGGAAAAAGTTGGGCTCCGCCGATTCGAACAGGTTCGAAGCGCGTGCGAGGCGCAGCGGCGTCGACCGCAGATAGCGCCCGTCGTCGTGATGTTCGCGCGGCCGAGGAAGTCACGGACGTCGTGCAGTTCGGGCGCGTGACTACTACGGCACGATTGCCGACCTGATCACGCCGCTCGACGCCGTGGGGTTTGCGACCTTGCCCTGGGCCCACTCGTTCGACACGGCGCGGCTGCTCGAATCGATCGCCTGCCTGCCGCCCGACGAACACCAAGCATGCGACTCTGCGCAGGTATTAACCGCTGAGTCACAGCCCTCCGACATCCCCGAAAGTCGAACCCCAGCACCTCGAGGGCGACCTCGGGCGAAGGTGTCAGCCAGCGGCTCACCAGCGCGGCGTCAGCGAAGGCGGCGAATACTCACGCCGGCGGCCCGTCGACGAGTCGTCGAAGCAGCAGCCAGGCCCGCGCCCAACAAGGGCCGCCGGCGTGGCTGACGGAGGGCGCAGCGTCGGGCGTCAGCGCCGCCTAGTTGGGCGCGCCGATCTGCCGGTCATGGTGTCGGGTATGGAGTTCCATGAATCGGACGAAGTCCTCCACTGGTACCGCCCCGAACATCGTCGTGCGCATGAGCGCCCCGCGCGCAGCGAGATCGCGGCAGGCCGCTTCGAACCGCTCGTGCGCCGCCGCCAGTCGTGCCCGGCCTTCTGCTGGCGTGGTTGGCCCTGCGAGAGGGTTCATGGCCTTGGTCGTGCGGCCCTTGGGAAAGGACCCTTTCCTCAACAGCCACCTGAAGACGATGCGGAGGAGCGGGTGGATCACGCCCGGCAGCCTTGGAAAGGCCGAGGGCAATCCCGCCGACATCTGGACCGACCCGTCGTAGGATCGCGCCACGTGCTCGACAATCTGGCTCGGCGACCACTTGCCGGGCGATCGTGGTGTCGCCCACCTGGCCGCCATGGTCTCGGCATCCGCGATGAGCCGCTCGGTCGCGTCCCGGCTCGCCGCCAGCGCGGCATCGATGTTCGCCACTGCTTCCTCCTGCCTTGGTATCCCGCGGAACCCCATCACCCCTCGCGCGCGATTCCTGCCAGCCCCTCGGTGTCGATGACGCGGATTCGTCGCCGCCCGATCTCGACGAGCCCGGCTGCCTTCAACTCGTTCAAGGCGTAGGTCGCGGTCTCGCGGTGCACCCCGAGTCGCTCGCCGATGTCTTGATGTGACAACCCCTCGAGCAGGCCGCCCCGGCATTCGCGTTGGAGAAAGTCCGCCAGCCTCGGAACCACCGTCTTGAACGCCAGCGCCTCCAGCTGGCGCTCCGCTTGCACCATGCGCTTCCCCATCACTTCGATGAGCCGCAGCGCGAACTGCGGATACGCCAGGATCAGCCGCTGCACATCGGTCCGGCTCAGCGTGCAAATCACCGAATCCGCGGTCGCCTCGGCGAAGCACTCGTACATGGCCTGCCCGATGCAGGCCATCTCACCGAAGATCGACGAGGCCGGCACGTCGGCGAACACGAACTTCCGCCCATCCGGCGACACACGATAGAGCTGGGCCGCGCCCTCCTTGAGCAGGAACATGGCTTCCCCCGTTTCGCCCGGGCGGTAGAAGACGTGCCCCGCGCGACAGGTCGCCATCTGGATCGTGTGATGAAAGGGCTCCAGCTGCTCCGGTGTGAGGTCCTGGAACAATTCGCTCCCCTTCAGGTACGTCAGCTTGAGACCCTCGGCCTCGGCGGTCGGAACGCGGCGGCTGGACATGCACTCGACTCCCCTGCGCCGCCTGCTCGCGGTCCCCGCTCCAGGAGCCGAGGCCACGATAGCTGGCGCGTTGTGTGTGGATCTGTAAGGGAGCTTACAGTGCGGCCCGACGCCGAAGCAGGCTCCAGCGCGCATCGTCTGTCCTCCTGATCGTTTGGACGACTGGGAGGCGGCGTTGTGACCGGCACCGGCGAGAGGGCTCACTTACCAGGGCCGAACGGCCGTTGGGGCGCGACCGGTCGCCGCGCTTCGTCTCGAGGCGGAACGGTGTTCGCGGGCGCTCTATCGACGGTTCTTTCGGTAGATGCCGACGAGAATCAACGAGTAGGCGAAAGCGCGCAGCAGGTACAGGCCAGGCGCGGCTTCGTTGGGTGGCTGGAGCAACGCGAGCAGAGTCCGGTTGACGCTCTCGACGGCGAATGCCGCGGCGAAGTACAGGAACAGCGGATCGCGGGTATCGCGGTAGAAGCGGGCGAAGAACAGCGCGGCGACGAGCGAGGCCATCGCGACCGCGCCGAGAGCGAAGGGCGCCATCTGGAGGGTCGTCATTTCGAGTCCCAGACCATGCCGTAGAGCAGGACGACGACCGAAGCGAGCCCGGCAGCCAGCCTGATGCCGTAGAGATCGTGCCGCGGCAAGACGAAGATGTCGATCACGGCCAGCGCATTGGTGACCGACAGGCCCCAGAAACAGAGCGCACTCCAGAACAGGAGGCGGATACGGCTGCTCCGGTACGCGCGCGTCAGCAGGAACGCACAGGCCCAGGCGGTCAGGAGGCACAGGCTGTACGCCACCACGGCCATGACTATTTGTCCTCGCGCAGACGAAAGGCATCCAGGAACCCACGCAGGGCTGCTCGTGGCTTCGTGTGGATCAAGGTCGTGATGGGGATCAGAAAGCGCGGATAGGAACCAGCCAGTTCGTTCACTTCGTCGTACAGCGTCTCCGTTTCAGGCGCGTAGCGGAAGCCCCCGTCATCACGCACCAGCAGGCCCTGTCTGTGCAATGCCTGCAGCACCTCCCAAGCGGATCCCTCATCGACGTATAGGCGGCGCCCGAGCTGCGCGGCATCCCATCGTCTGGCAGGGTCCAGCCGGACGAGCAAGAGGCCCTCGAGCTCAGCCACGGTGTTGATGTGACGCTCGAGGAAGCCTCTGACACGAGCCGACAGTTCGTCCTGAGGGGTCACCGGCCGCCACCATCCGTCCTGACCGCGCGAGGTGTCCGCTGCGGAACGGAGTCGACAGGCTTCAGGGCCGTCGGGATCTCCGACGGGAGGGCGTCTGCGGCCACCGGTGGATGAGCGTGAGCGGTGTCGTCCCTCCTTCCGGCGATCATCGTCCACGATAGGTTTGAGGTCACATCATTTGCCCTCGTCGGACTCCTCTTCCTGCGTCGGCGGTCGCTGGGGCCGCGCTGCGGCGGCGGACTGCATCCAGGGCCACGCCTCGCGCTCGATCTCGCGGGCCCGCCGCCAGAGGTAGTCCCACGCCACGGGAGCACTCCGATTGCGGATGAACACCGACCGGCGACGGCGCACCATCGCGAGATAGGCCAAGCCTACGCGGTCATCGGCGGCCGCGATACCTCGGTTGTAGGCGCCAATGGCGCGATCGAGGTCACCGTAAGTCTCGCCGATCATCAATCTCAACCAGATGGCCACGAATCGCGTCGACGTCCACGGGTTGAAATAGTCCTCGTCCGACGGCCCGACGTCGACCAGACCCGCTCCGTGCAGGAGGCGCAGTCTACCTCGGGCGAACTCCGATGCGCCGCCGAGGCCGATGTCGCGCGTGCCGTCGCGGTTGACGCCAACGGCGCGGTGGTCGAACCAGGACTCGGACATCACGATGGCGGCTATCGTGTCAGACACGAGGCCCGGCGGAAGACCGTACTGTCCGCCCGCGTCGTAATAGCCGGCCCAGTAGGCCGCCATGTGTCGGTAGGCCACCGTCCGGATCGGTTGCGGTACCCGATCCCAGTCGGCGGCAGTCATTCGATCCCACGCCGTCGGACTGACCAGAATCGAACCGAACCGCGTGAGCATGTGCTCGAGCCCCGTTTCCCGCAAGCCGTCCGGCAGCCGGTTCCAGTCTGCCGAGTGCATCATGCGCCACACGGTGACGTCACTGCGAATCGCGTCCGGAGTGCTCGGCCACGGCAGTTGCGCGCCGGGAACGCTGATCGTGACCATCAAGGGTGTCGCGTCGGTGAAGACCGCACGGATCGATGGCGGCCGAACGTCGGGGAGCGTGGTCGACAGCCATTGGCGCAGCCAGGCCGCCCCGGCGCCGAGCGTCCCGAGAAGCACCAGGCTGGCGAGCGCGATCGAGCGAAGGCGGTTCGCCACGGTACGGTCTAAGGCGGCGCGCCGCCGTCGGTCTGTTACACTGCGCCCGTCGAATGGCCGTGTCGAATGCGCGCCGCTTGCGCGAGCGCCCCTCTCGCGCCGGGCGTCGAGTGGTACAGATTGATCCTGTCACATCCGTCGAGCTGGATGAGGTCCTCCAGTTCATGAGAACGCTGTGGGTCACGGTGCATGGCCTGCAAAAGGCGTCGAAGCGGATGAATCGGACGCTTCACGTGACCGGGCCTCAACGTCTCGTCATCCGAGTCGTCGGCCTGTCTCCTGGCATCTCGGCCGGCGCGCTGGCGAAAGTGCTGCACCTGCATCCCAGCACGCTGACGGGCGTCCTGAAGCGGCTGGAGACGCAGCGGCTCGTCAGTCGCGTGCGAGACGCCGGGGACGGCAGACGCGCGGTCCTGCGCCTGACGCCAGGCGGGCAGACCTTGAACGTGGCCATGGCCGGCACCGTCGAAGCGGCGGTGAAGTCAGCGCTCTCGCGCGTGCCGGCGGACCATCAGCGAGCGGCTCGCAATGTGCTCGAGGCGCTGGCCGAAGCGCTCGACGTCGGTGAACCCAAGACTGGACAGCGGCCGTCGCGCCGACGCTGAAACACCGCGCCGGCGACGCCGCGCCAGGATGGCGGAGCCGCCACCCCTTCAGCTTCAGCGCTTCGCGGTCGTGGCTGTCGAATCTTCGAGCGACACAAGAAGCGCCTCGAGGGCCCGCGCGTAGCGAACGTCGGCTGCGTCGTACGTGTCACGATAGTCGTCCTTCGACAGCTTCTGCGCCTTCCAGTCACCGTTGAAAGCCGTGCCCTTGACGACGGCCTCGTAGATCATGTCGAAGGGTTCGCCGTCTTTGCGCGTCGCGTGGAGGCCAGGCAGGCCGAGATCCTGGACGAACAACCTGCCATCGCGCTCGCCCGCCGCGTTCAGCTCGCGGTAGACACCCTCGTGGTCGCCGCGGTACAAACGCTCGTTCATGAGAGCCGGCTGCGCGTAGCGCGCGCTCACCACCAGCAGTTGTCCCTCGCCCACCAGCATCGCCGCCAAGTAGCGGCCCTCCTCGCCGGGAGCTCGTGCCGCCACGTAATGCATGCGCCGCTCTTGAAGCGCTTGCTGGAGGCGTCCTGCTGGCGGTGCCGACCGGGACGACTCGGCCGCGACCGTCGCCCCGGAGCTCGCCATCGCGACCAAGGCCATCATCATCACAGTGGGATATCGCATCGCTGCCTCCATCGCTGTCGTCGTGGGCCGGAAGTCCTTTTGTGCTCAAACTATTATGACACAGTCGACGCGGTTTGCCCTCGACGGCTCAGAACCACGGTCCTCGCCCTTCGAGCCGACCGATGCTGCTAGAATCTGCGCCGGCCCATCCGATGTCCACCTCCCGCCGGCGCCGCCGGTATCGCTACCTTGGCGAGGTCGTCGCACGGCCCCCCCACGCGTTGAGCAGCACGATGCTGGTGGGCGGCGCGGCCGCGCTCACCTGGGTCGTCGAGGTCTCGACCCGGGACCTGCCGCGTCTCGGGACGCTCGTCGTGATGGCCACGGCGCTCTTCGGCGCCATGCACACCCGCCTCGCTCTCGGCCGCTGGGCCTCCAGCGCCTGCGTCATCGCCACCGCTGCGACGCTCTGGCACCTGGGTCGGCCGGTGTCGACGATCGTGGCCGCGCTCGCCGGATCGTGGCTCGGCGCGGAGCTGGTGGCCACCGCGACCCGCCGATCGACCGTGTTGCAGGCTGGCGTTCAGACCGGGGTGGCCTGTGCCGCCCTGACCACCGCGACGGCGCTCCTTCCCGGGGCGGCCCCGGTGAGCCTCGGCCAGCTCGCGGTCGGGGTGATCGTCCCGGTGGCGGCGGGGGTCGTGGCCGCGGCGGCCGTCCTCACGCTTGGCGCCCCGCTGGAGCGATTGTTCGGACATGCCACGCGTCTCACATTGAGCGAGTGGCTCAATTACGACCACGCGCTGGTTCAGGAGCTCAGCGTGCAAGCTCCTGGAACGTTTCAGCACTCCATCAATGTCGCGCTTCTGGCTGACGCAGCCGCACGCGAGATTCGTGCCGATGCTCTGCTGGCACGTGTCGGCGCCCTGTATCACGACGTCGGAAAGACCCTCGCCGCTGACTACTACATCGAGAACCAGCGTGGCGCCAACCCACACGACGCCCTCTCCCCGGTCGAGAGCGCGGCGATCCTCCGCCGCCACGTCACCGACGGTGTCCTGCTCCTCCGACAGCATCGCATGGGTGAACGCCTGGCCGACTTCGCGCGCGAGCACCACGGCACCGGCGTCATGCGGTACTTCCTGGATCGCGCCGACTGCGAGGCGCGCGCCACGGAATCCTTTCGCTATCCCGGGCCGCAGCCGAGGTCCAAGGAAACCGCGATCGTGATGATCGCGGACCAGATCGAGGCCGCCTCGCGGGCCAACCAGCCGGCCGACGAGACCGCGTCGGCTGCGTTGGTCACTCGCGTCGTCGACGGCATCGAGCGCGACGGGCAGCTCGCGCAGTGCGGCCTCACCAGCCGCGACGTAGAACGGGTCCGCGCCGCCTGCGTGCGCAGGCTGACTGCCATGTATCACCGTCGCCTGGTCTACCCGCCGGCACAGGCGTCGCCGCACCGCCGCCGGATCACGCTGATACCCGGCCTTCGTCGGGGCCGTGCCAACGGATGACCCGAGAAGGGCGCCGTCAGCCACTCTTGAGCGTACGGATCGGGAAGGGAATGACGATCCCTTCTCGGGCGAACCGCTCGTGGAGGCGCTTGATGAACTCGTGCTTGATCGGATACTGGTCGACGAAGGTGGCGGCGCGCAGGATCGTCGTGAAGTCCACGCTGGATTCGCCAAACGTATGGAAGCGCACGAAGGGCTCGAAGGCCGCGACCCCGCCCGACACGGTCATCATCACGTCCCTGCCCACCTCGGTGATCACCCGCTCGACGTGCGCGAGATCGCTCGCATAGTCGACGCCGATCTCGACGAGGACGGCCAGCTACTGGGACGGCAGGTCGTGGTTGACGACCAGAGCCTGGGCCAGCCGGCTGTTCGGCACGATGACCAGATTGTTGGCCAGCATTCCAAGGCGGGTCGACCGCCACCCGAAGTCAGCGACGAAGCCTTCGTGGCCCGAGTCGAGACGGACGTAGTCGCCGACGCGGATCTGGCCGGCCAGCGTCAGAAAGAGGCCGGCGAAGAAGTTGCCCAGCGGCTCCTGGAGGGCCAGCGCCACGGCGAGCCCGCCGACGCCCAACGCGGTCAGCATCGGCGTGATCGACACGCCGACGCCGTTGAGGATGACGAGGAGCCCCAATCCCGCGACCAGCCCCCAAGCGATGTTCCGCATCAGGCTGCTCGCTCCCAACGAGGGCGCGAGATGCCGGCCATAGACGACGACCAGCCCGCTGGCCAAGCCGGCGGCCGTCAGCGTCACCGACGCCGCCGCCACCCGATCCGCACGCCCTCGCCATCGCGGTGCCACGGCGCCAGGCCGGTCGCGAGGCCGCCGCTGGACGACGTGAGCCGGACGCGCTCGCCGAGCGCGTCGGCGGTCACCGGCAGACGATTCGACACGATGAGGATGCGATGCGATTCGGCACGGCTGGAGCGTATCATATTGGTTTGACCTCAAAGTATTTTCACGATCTCACCTTCCGATCCGACGCCGCCCGTGGTGGTCATGTCGTTTGATCTCAAACGACCGTGCTACGATGGCCCGATGTCGAACGCGTGTGCCACTCGACAGCGGTGATGTTCGGTCGGAATGTTCTTCGTGCGCTGGCCGGACGCGGCAGCCGCTGGCTGGACGGGGTCCGTCGCAGCGAGCACCAGCTGACGCTGCTGTTGAGCCTGCTGATCGGCACGCTGGTCGGCCTGACCATCGTGGCGTTCATCCTGCTGACCGGCCATCTGTCCGCCCGGATGTACCCGGCGGATGCCCCCGCGTGGCGCCGGCTATTCGTGCCCGTCGTGGGGTCGCTCGTGTCCGCCTTCCTGCTCGTTCGTTACTTCCCGCTCGCCCGCGGCAGCGGCATCCCCCAGACCAAGTTCGCGCTCTTTGTCGGCGATGGCGTCATCGGGCTGCGCACGGTCGTGGGCAAGTTCGTCTGCTGTTGCACCACGCTGGCCAGCGGCATCGCGCTCGGCCGGGAAGGCCCGTCGGTGCACATCGGCGCTGGCCTGGCTTCGCTGATTGGCCAGCGCATCGGCCTGAGCGAAGCGCGCATCAAGGAACTGATCCCGCTGGGCGGTTCGGCGGCGCTCGCTGCCGCCTTCAACACGCCGATCGCCGGCGTCCTCTTCGCGCTCGAGGAGATCGTCGGCGATCTCCACGCGCCCATCCTCGGCGGGGCCGTCGTCAGTTCAGCCACGGCGTGGATGATCCTGCACGCCTTCCTAGGCGACGAGCCGCTCTTCCACGTCGCCGGATACCAGCTGGTGCACCCGAGCGAGCTGGCGATCTACGCCGTGCTCGGCGTGGTCGGCGGCGTCGCCTCGGCGGGATTCGTCAAGCTGCTGCTGTGGATGCGACGCGGCTTCCTGGCACGCCCCGGCCGCTGGGCCTGGCTGTCGCCCGTGGCCGGCGGGCTGATGGTAGGCGTCCTGGGGTTCTTCGTACCCGAGGTGCTCGGGGTTGGCTACGACTACATCGAGCGGACCTTGAACGGCGAGGTGGTGTTGCAGGTGGTCGTGCTGCTCGCCCTGCTGAAGAGCGTCGCCACGGCCACCTGCTACGCGTCGGGGAATGCCGGCGGCATCTTCGGACCGAGCCTGTTCATCGGCGCGATGATCGGCGCCACCGTTGGCGCCATCGCACACGCGCTGCTGCCTGGCTCGACGGCGTTGCCTGGAGCCTACGCCGTCGTGGGCATGGGCACGGCCTTCGCGGGCATCGTCCGGACACCGCTGACGTCCGTCATCATGATCTTCGAGCTCACACGGGACTACACGATCATCGTCCCGCTGATGATCTCGAATTTGCTGGCCTACTATGTGTCGCACCGCCTGCAGCGGGTGCCGATCTACGAGGCGCTCGCCCTCCAGGAGGGCATTCATCTGCCGTCGGGCGACCACCGCGGCGGCGCGCGGTCCGGCACCGTTTCACAGGCCATTCGGCCGATTCCGCCGGCGGCCGGCCCCAACTGCACGGTCGCCGACGCCCTGGCGGCGACGCAGGGTTCAGCGCTCGAGGCGTGGCCCGTCGTCGCTCCTGACGGATTCGCGGGCCTGCTCCCGGCGCCGGCGTTGCGGGACGCGTCGGACAATGGATTGGGCGACGCGAAAGTACACGCTCTGGATCGCCTCGATCACGCGACGCCGGCCATGACACAGATGCACCTGCATCCCGATCACGGCCTGCCTCTGGCCCTCGAGCGCATACACGCCTCAGGCGTGCGGCTACTGCCGGTCGTGAGCCGCGCCAACGTCCGTGAGCTGCTCGGCCTGGTCAGCTTGGCCGACGTCGTCGACGCCCTTGGCGTCACTGCAAGGGCGGAGGCAGCGCCTCGATCCCTGACGTTCGGCGAGTTGCGGCTCGACGCACCGTCGCTGGCTACGACGGTGGGCATCATCCTGGCGGCGGTCGCCGCCCTGGCCGCGGCCGACACCTGGCTGGTGCGGGCCGATCGCGCACAGAACCGGGCTGACGCGCGCCGGAACTTCGAGGCGGGCCTGAAACTCGAAGTCGGCGGTGATCCGAAGGGGGCGGTGCATCGCTTCCAGGGAGCGGTCGGCCTCGCGCGCGGCGAGCGAACCTACCGCGTGGCTTTGGCCCGGGCGGAGCTGTCGAGCGATCGTGTCGAGGAAGCGCAGGCCGCACTGACCGACGTCCTGCGCCAGCATCACACCGACGGCGAGGCGAACCTGTTGATGGCCCGGGCCAGCGCCAGGCGCGGGGCCGGCGAAGATGCGATGGCCTATTACCATCGGGCCCTCTACGGCCATTGGCCGAACGACGCGGCCGCCCATCGCGCCGAGGTCCGCTTCGAGGTGATTGACCTGTTGGCGCGGCGAGGCCCCAGCCGGGAGTTGCTCGCCGAGCTGCTGCTCCTCGAACAGAGCACCGAAGACCCCGCCATCGATCGACGTATCGCCGACCTGTACCTTCGCGCGGGCGCGCCCGATCGCTCGCTCGATGCGTGGAGGCGCATCAGCCGGGCCTCGCCTCGCGATCCGGCCGCCTACGTGGGCATGGGAGAGGCGCACCTCGCGCGCCATCAGTACCGTGCCGCCGCCGCGAGCTTTCGCACGGCTCTGCGTCTCGACCCGCGGAACGAGCGGGCACAACAGCACCTCGCCCTCAGCGACGACGTCACGGCGCTCGACCCGACCGGCCGAGGCCTGAGCGCGCGAACGCGCTACGAGCGCAGCATCGCCTTGCTCGCTCTGGTCCGGCAGGAGCTCCGCGAGTGCCGCCCGGCGTCCGCCGACGCGGCGCGCGCCCTGCCGCCCGTCGACGAGCCCGCCGATCGCGACGCGGCAGCGGAGCGCAACCTCGATGAGGCCGAGCGGCTCTGGCGGACACGGCAGGCGGGTTGCCCCGATTCACCCGCCAGTGAGAAGCTGGCGTTGGTCCTCTCGGCTGTCTCGCCGTAGGCTCCGTCCGTCATCAAGTGGTCGTGAACCCCGCCGCCGGTCCTCGGTGACCTCCTGACACCGCCAGGGTAACCGGCCCCGCGCCTCGGCCCGCGACTAGGTCCGCCGCCGGCTTCCTCGCGACGAGGATCTCGGACGCAAGGCCGTGCTGGACGATAGTACGGTTGGCGGCCAGGAAGCCCGCTGCGCTGACCAGGTGCGCCAACCGCACCGGCCTGCAGCCCCCGAAGACGTATGCCTGGCCCATGGCCGGCAAGGCTTGGTAACAGCGCTCGTACCATGTCGTCCGGTCGGCCGCCAGCTTCGTGAGATTGACGAGCACGGCCCGCCCCGAAGGCTTCAGCACGCGCAGGAACTCGGTCAACGCACACGCGATGACTTCGATCGGCATCAGATCCAGCAAGTAGCTGCTCAGCACCGTGTCGAAGCTCTCGTTGGCGAACGGGAGGGTCACCGCATCCGCTTCCATCACCCGCGCTGTACCGATCCCGCTGCGCCGCAGCCGTCGACTGGCCTTCCGCACCATTTTGCGCGAGAGATCCACGCCGTAGACGGTGGCCCCGGGCCCCGCGGCCTTCGCAACCTTGAAGAAATTCGAGCCCGGTCCGATGCCGACGTCGAGCACGCTGCTCCCCACCCCTCCCGGCAAGGTTGCAAGCGCCTGCGCGCGGGCCCCGTACTCCCACGGCGCAGCCACGACATCATAGAAGTGACTCCAGAAATCGTAGGCACGGCACACCGCCTCCCGATCGGGCACTCGGTGGATGAAGGTCACGGCAGGACTCGCAGGCCACGATACTCTCGCACAAATATTTTGAGGTCAAATCATTTTACCCGGGGCTGCAGCCTCGTCACTCGCATATATTCCGCCTGCGTCGAGGTGGCGTCCGCTCCAACGCCCGCCCTCGGCGAAAGGAGCGCATCGCATGAGGATTGCGATCAACGGGACCGGCATCGCGGGACCGACGCTGGCGTATTGGCTACGCCGCTACGGGCACGAGCCCGTCCTTTGAACGCGCGCCGACCTCGCGCACAGGAGGGTATGTCATCGACTTCTGGGGTCTCGGCTTCGAGATCGCCGAGCGCATGGGCCTCGTGCCTGCCCTGCTGGCACGCTGCTACAGGATGGAGCCTCTCTCCATGGTGGACGCCGACGGCACGGAGGTGGCCGGGCTGGACATGCGCCCGGTCCGCGAGATGCTCAACGGCCGCTTCATCACCCTGGCGCGAGCGGATCTCGCGGACGCGCTGCTGAGCGCATGTCAGGACGTGCCGACCCATTTCGGGGTGTCGATCGTCGGCATCGGCCGCGACGGCCAGGAGGCGATCGTGACCCTTTCCGACCAGCGGCAGGAATGCCCGGCGATCCGCGTCGAGATGAGCTGACGTACGTCTCGCACACGGTACCGAAAGCGACAGGTCGGACGGGTGGCCCTTCGCGGCGACGACACGCTGGCCCTTCTGATTGCCGCTCGGAATTAATCGATGGCGACCCAACCAGCGATCAGCAGGTCGCCTGCCTTCGGCGCGTCTTCGGCGACATGGCATGGGAGGTGCCCGACATCCTGGACCACTTGGCACACGCCGACGATATGCGCCTCGTTCCTGGCCGGGGAGGGCACCGGACTCGCGATGATTGAGGCCTACGTCCTGGCCGGAGAGCCGCATCGGGCCCACGGGCAGATCGCGACCGCGTGTGCCGCGTACGAGGCGCGACTGCGCGCCTTCGTCGAGGCCAAACAGAAGGCGGCGCTGCGCTTGCGCCAGTTCTTCGCGCCGCAAACCAGCTGGGCCCTCTGGATGCGCAACGTCGCCGTCAACGCGTTGGCCGTGCCCCAACTCGGACGGCGCGTCCTAGCGCATTCTCTGCGCGACGACCTGGTATTACCGGACTACTACGCCAGGTGAGCAGCCACGATCGGCCCCTGCGGCCCGGACACGATACGGCCTAGAATGGCCGGACGATCCCGCTGCGGCTTCGGTGCCACTCGATGGGGCGAGGCCTCCGGCAATCCCCACGGAGAACCGCTGTCATGGAGCCCACCAGCAGTTATCGTCCGCGCGTCTCGCGGGAAACCCGGCTCTTGCTGATGACGGGGCTACTCGCCATCACCGCGCTGTGGCTGCTGGCCCGCGTCCGATTCCCGGATCGCCCGTCGGCACCAAACCCCCTCCCCGCTGTCCTCGGCCAGCTCAACGCGGGATTTGAGCTCGATGACGTGGCGGCCGCGGTCGGCGCGCTGCAAACGCGCTTGACCCCATCGCTCGTCACGATAGAGCCGCCATCGCACGGGCACGCCGCTCCGCGCCAGACAGAACGGATCGTCGGACTGCGCTACCGGGAAGGTTTGGCTGTGGCCCTGCTTCCCGCCCGGTCACTCTACGACGCTCCCGGCGTGATAGCCGTCGATCCGGCCTCGGGCGTGGCGCTGCTCCGCGCACCGGGACAGGCGCCCACGGCGCCTCCGATCCCGTGGGCACCGCGAGAGCCGCGGCGGCCTCGCTATCTGGTGGCGACCGATGTGTCGGCTGCCGGCACGTCGCTCCGGCCAGCGTTCGTGGGCTCGTTCGACGCTATCGCCAACGCATTGTGGGCGGACCCCGTGTGGGCGGTGCCAACTGGCAGTGACCTCTCACCGGGATCAATCGTGTTCACCAGCGACGCCGAGCTCGTCGGCCTGGTGATCACGCACGACGAACAGCGCGTCATCGTCCCGGCCGCCACGCTGTTGGCCGAGGCCGATCGCCTGCTCGCCCATCGACCGGGACCAGCCGGAACAGTTGGCATCGAGGTGCAACCCTTGACGCCGGCGTTGGCATCGTCCACTGGCGGCTCGGTCGGGGTAGTCGTCGCGTGGGTCGACACGGCGGGAGCCGCGACGGGCCACGTGAAGGTCGGGGACGTGATCGAGTCGGTTGACGGACGACCCCTTACCGGCCGCGGGAGTTGGGACGTCCGCATGGCACGGCTATCGGCGGGCGACACCGTCTCTGTGCGTGGGCGCAGCCGCCGAGGGGTCCTCCAGGCGTCGCTTGTCGCCCTACCGACCAGGCCGCCGGCCACGCCGACCATCGGCCTGGCCCTTCTCTCGCGACCGCGCACCGGGGCAGAAGTAACGCGAGTACTACGCGGCTCGGCGGGGGAACGCGCCGGGCTGGTCGTGGGCGACCTCATCACGGTGTTCGGCGAGATCCTCGCGCCGACGCCGACCCAGGTGAGGCGATCGTTTGCGTCGATGTCCCAGGGCCAGGGCGTGATCGTCGGCGTCACACGTGGTGACGCTCACCTCGTTACGGTCCTCGAGCGATGACGCCGCCATCCGGCGGCGATTCCCTCGGTCTGCGTGAGCCGTCCTACGACGGTCCGGCCAGCGATGCGCTGCCGGACAGCCCGCCGACCGGCCCCGTGGACCGACGGCGCTGGCGCCGCCTGCTGGAGTGGTCCGGCACGTCAGCGCCGGTCGCGGTGCTGCTCCTGTCGGGCATCGCAGTGGGCCCTCAGGGGATCAACCTCCTGTCGGTCCACACGCTGTCAGCGATCGCGCCGGCAGTCTCGGTGGCGCTCGCCGCACTGGGCGTGCTGGTCGGCTTCAGTGTCGGCATCGGCAGGACCGACGAAGGCGTCGTCGTCGGCGCCGGCATCGATGCCGTGCTGACCGTACTGATCGTGTCCATCGGGATGGGCGCGCTCGCCCTCGCCGGGTCGCTAGTGCTCACGCCTCCGTACCTGATCCTGATTGCCGGCAGCGGCATCTGCGCCGCCAGTTCGCTCACGCTGCCGACCGGCAATCCGCTGGAGCCGCGCACGGCGGTCACGCGGCTCGTCGAGCTCGGCGTCCTGGTGCCGGTCCTGCTTGGCGGCCTCATGCTGGCCTGGGTGCGCACTGGCTCGGCCGTCGGAACCCTGGCCCTGATCGGCGCCGCCTGCGGCTTGGTGTGTGCCGTCGCAACGGCAGCCTGGCTGCTACTCACGGTGACATCGTCGGAGACGGAGAAGCGGGTGCTCACCATCGCGGCGCTCCTGCTGGTGGGCGGCATGTCCGACGCCCTGTCGACGTCGGCTCTGTTCGTCGGCGTCACGGCCGGCCTGTTCTGGCGCTCGGTTGGCGGCCGTCCGCTGGAGACGATCGGACGAGACGTCCTCTTCATCCAGCATCCGCTGCTCGTCGTGGTGCTGCTGGCAGCCGGGGGGAACGCGAGCTTTTCATCGACTTCACTGACCTTCGGAGCGGCCTACGTGGTGCTGCGGGTCGTGGGCCGGCTCGCCGGAGGGGTCGTCGCGAGGCGCACACGTGCAGGAGCGATGCCCAGGGACGTCGGCCTTCATCTTCTTGCGCCCGGCGTCTTCGGGGCGGCGTTCGCGCTGAACGCCGTCGGCGTCGCCGGCGCTGACGCATCGATGCTCCTCGGCGTCGTCGTGCTCGGCACCATCGGCTCCGAGCTCGTCGCCTTCCGGCTGCCTCCTGACGGGATGGCCGGGTGAAGCGGCTCGTCGCACTCGCCCTGGTCGTCGCCGCCATGGCAGCGGTCCGTGAGCTCGCTGAACGAGCCACCTCCGGCTCGGCGGCCACCGCCCTCGCCCTCGGCTTCGCGCTGATGGGTGCCTCGGTCACCGGCGATGTCCTGCGGCGCTTTCATCTGCCACGCCTGACGGGGTATCTCATCTTCGGAGTCGTCGTCGGGCCGTCCTTCGGCAATCTGATCACGGAGTCGATGGCTGGCCAGCTCCAGGTGGTCACGGGAGTGGCGACGACCCTGATCGCACTCATCGCCGGCCTGACGCTGAGCGTGGAACGTTTGGGAGCGCGGCTGGCCGTCATTGCACGGACGACCTCCGTTACCGTGGCTGTCGCCATGATCGGCGTCTCCGCCGTCGCGTGGATCACGTGGCCGCTGCTGCCGATCGCACCCGACGCCGCCGGATCGCAGCGGCTGGTCATGCTCGCGTTGCTCAGTGTCATGGTCGTGTCGTTCTCGCCGACGATGACCGCCGCCGTGGTCGCGGATTCGGGAGCACGAGGACGGCTGAGCGACACGGTGCTGGCGATCGTCGTGCTGGCCGACCTGGCGATGTTGGTCCTCTTCTCGATCGCCATGCAGATCGCCCGTGTCGCGTTCGATACAGGAGCGCACCAGAGCGCCGAACTGCTCGCGCGCCTGGCGTGGGAGATCGGCGGTGCCGTGGCATTCGGCGTACTCATTGGTGTCCTGTTCGCGCTCTACCTGCGCTACGTCGGCCGTGAAGTCACCCTCGTGCTGCTGGGGGTGTGCGCGGTCCTCAGCCAGGTCGGGACGACGCAGCAGCTCCAGCCGCTGATCGCGGCGCTGGCGGCGGGCGTCACCATCGAGAACCTATCGGTGGCGCAGGGCGACGCACTCCGCGCGGCGGTGCGCCGCGGCGCCCCGCCGGTGCTCGTCGTCTTCTTCGTTGCCGTGGGGACTTCACTGCGGCTCGACGCACTGGCGGCGATCGGGCTGACGGCACTGGCGCTGTGCGCCGTCCGACTTGGCTTCATCAGGCTGGGTTTGCGGGCCGGCGCCAGGTGGTCCGGGCTGACGGAGCCGGTGTCGAAACATGCGTGGACGGGCCTGGTTTCCCAAGCCGGTATTACGCTCGGGTTTGCCTCGGTGGTGGCGGCCGAGTTTCCGGGGTGGGGCCACCAGGTGCAGTTGCTGCTGGTGGCCTCGATCGCTATCAACGAGCTCGTCGGACCCATCCTCTTTCGTCGGGGCCTGGCTCAGGCCGGAGACCTGGACGACCACGCCCCCCGGCCCCTGGTCGTCGTGTCCAACCGTGAACCGTACCTGCACAACCAGGAGGACGACGGCACCCTCGTCGTACGCGCGGCCACCGGCGGCGTGGCCGTGGCGCTGGACGCGCTCATGCGCGAACGAGGCGGAGTGTGGATCGCACATGGGGCCGGTTCGGCCGACCATCTCGTGGTCGACGCAAACGACAAGGTGACGGTGCCACCCGACAGTCCATCGTACGCCCTGCGCCGGCTCTGGCTCGAAGAGCCCACGTTCTCCGCATACTACGGCGGCTTCGCCAACGAGGGCTTGTGGCCACTGTGTCACGTGGTCGACGTCCGACCCCAGTTCCGGAGCGACGATTGGGCCGCCTATCAGGACGTGAACGCACGATTCGCCGCGGCGATCGACACGGAGCTCGGATCATCCGACGCGCCCGTGTTCATCCAGGACTATCACCTGGCGCTGGTGGCCCCCGCGCTGCGCCGGCTGCGACCTGAGAACCGCAGCGCCATCTTCTGGCACATTCCGTGGCCGAGCTCGGATCGTCTCCGCATCTGCCCGTGGCGCCGCGAGCTCGTCGCCGGGCTGCTCGCAAATGATCTCATCGCCTTCCAGCTGGAACGGGACCGCCGCAACTTCCTCATGGCGGCCGAAGAGGAGCTCGATGCCGACGTCGAGCTCGAGTCGTCACGCGTCCGGTTCGGAGGACGCTTCAGCACGGTCGTGGCCGTGCCAATCGGGGTCGACTACGACCGGACACAGCGCCTGGCGGCCGATCCGGCGCTGCTGCAGGAACAACAGCGCTTGCGCGAGCTGCTCGGCCTTCGCGCCGATCTCATCGGGCTGGGGGTCGATCGCCTCGATTACACCAAGGGCATCCCCGAACGCCTCGACGCGCTCGACAAGTTGATGACCGAACGCCCAGAGCTGCGTGGACGCCTGACGTTCGTGCAGATTGGCGTGCCCTCTCGATCGGACCTCGCGAGCTACACCGCCATCGAGCGGGAGATCGGCCGACGTGTCGCGGCGCTGAATGCCCGTCACGCCACGCCTGGTGGCGCGCCGGTGGTCTCGTACTACACCACCCCGCTCGGGGCGTTCAGCCTGGTGGCGCTGTATCGCCTGGCGAGGTTCTGCGTGGTCAGCTCACTCCACGACGGCATGAACCTGGTCGCGAAGGAGTTCGTCGCCGCCCGCGACGACGAGCGCGGCGTCCTTGTGCTCAGCGCCCTGGCAGGCGCCGCGCAGGAGCTGGAGGAAGCCCTGATCATCAATCCTTACGACGTCGATGCGTTCGCGGCGGCCCTCTCCCGGGCGATCGAGATGCCTGACGACGAACAGATCCGGCGGATGCGCGCCATGCGGAAGGTGGTCGCCGGACGGAACGTCTTCAACTGGGCGTCCGACATCCTGGAGGGACTCGAGAGTTTGTGGACCAAGCCGCTGCTCTACTCCGTACGCGGCTGGGAAGAAACGTCGGTATGACTCTGCGCGCCCTTCGTCGCGCCACGCGGTGGGGCGCGCGCTCGCGTGCTTCGTCACGCGCGATGGAATAGAATCAGAGTCCGTTCTCAAGGGTGCGGTGGCTCGGCCACCGCAGGATATGGATGGTCGGGCCGCCATCCCTCCGAGGTCGCAAGACCGCGGGGGCTCATGCTGCCTGGCGCGACCTGCCGACCATCCGGCCGCTCTCCCCAGCCCAGCGCGATCCTCCCATCCCGCACGGCGGGCGTCCTGCGACCGCGGTGTCCACCGCGCGATTCCGTGACATGAATCGACGCCGCTTGGGAGGGCACAATGCTGTTCAAGGTCGCGCTGGCTTTGCTCGTCGCCTGGGGGCTCGGCATCGCCGGTGTCTACGCCATCGGCCAGATCGTCCATGTTCTTCTGCTCGTCGGACTGATGCTTCTGTTGCTGTCGTTCGCCAAAGCGCACGACGCCGCGACACACCGCCAAGGACCGGGATCCGAAGAGTGACGGGGAAAACCTGGGGGCATCTTCGTCGGTTCGTGTTCGACAACTCGATCCTGCTCGTCGTCGGGACGGTGGTGGCGGTGACGTGGGCGAATCTGGACACGACAGGCTACGAACACGCCACACACCCGCTGCACTTCTGGGTCAACGACGTCGGAATGGTCTTCTTCTTCGCACTGGCAGCGAAGGAGGTGTTCGAGGCCACGCTCCCCGGGGGCCCGTTGGCCTCGCTGCGCCAAGCCGCGTCCCCGCTGGCGGCCGCGGTCGGCGGGATGTTGGCGCCCGCAGTGATCTACGTCGCACTCGCGACGCGGATCGGGCCGGCGGCGCTGGCACGAGGATGGGCGATCCCGTGCGCGACGGATATCGCGTTCTCGGCGATGGTCGCTCGGCTGATTTTCCCCGGCGGGCATCCGGCGATTCCGTTCCTGCTCCTGCTGGCGATCGCAGACGACGCCCTCGGGCTGATCATCCTGGCCGTCTTCTATCCGTCGGGATCGCTCTCATTCGTCGCGCTCGGCCTTCTGATGAGCGCGGCGCTGCTGCTCGCGTGGTGGCTGCGACGCCGCCGCACCGCCAGTTTCTGGCCCTACGTGATGGGCCCCGGCGTGCTGTCGTGGGCCGCGCTGTATTGGGGAGGCTTTCATCCGGCGCTGGCGCTCGTGCCCATCGTCCCGTTCATGCCCCACAGCGCGCAGGACCTCGGACTCTTCGACTCCGAGGAAGAGGCCCAACCCGATACGCTGAGTCGCTTCGAGCACTGGGGGGCACAACCGGTGCAGTGGGTGCTGCTGCTGTTTGGGTTGGCCAATGCGGGCGTGCCGCTCGAACAGGTCGGGAATGGCACCTACTATGTGCTGGCGGCCCTGCTGCTCGGCAAGCCGCTGGGGATTGTCGTGTTCTCGTATGGGGCACGACTGGCTGGGGCGCGCCTGCCCAACGGCCTGGTGCTGACGGACGTGGTCGTCGTTGGCATCGCGGCCGCCGTCGGCTTTACGGTTGCCCTGTTCTTTGCGACTGCGGCGTTCCCGGCCGGGTCCTCCCTGGCCGAGACGAAGATGGGCGCCCTCCTGAGCTTTGGCGCCGCGCCCTTGGCGCTGCTCGCAGCACGATTGCTCAGAAGGCGGCCCGGATGAACGCGATCGATGACCGCATGGGCGACGCGGCACAATCCGATTCATGAGACCCGGAGTATCTCGTCGCGTCGTCCTCCTGGTGTTGGCGTGCGCGCTCGGCGGCGTCGTCATCTTCGGCGGGCTCGTGTGGCGAGCGGTGGCCATCGAACGCGCTGACGCACGGCAGGCGTCGGACGCATTCACTGCAGCACGCGCCGCACTCGGGCCGGGTACTCCCCTCCTCGACGTTGACGATCAAGGCCAGGTAACCCGGCGTGAGCAGGCGTCCGATCGCACGCCGCTGCCAATCAGTCGCGTCAAGGCGATGACCTACCGGGCCGACCTCGGGCGAATTGTCCGGGCTGATGCCCCGCTCTGGTTCCTCAAACTGAAAGGCCCAGCGGCGCGACTGGCACTGCGCGACACCGGCGTCGACCTCGAGCGGCTGGGGATCACGCCGGCTGACCTCGAGCGTTACGGACCGCGCACGGTCATCGATCACACCGGCAGCAGGGGCACGCGCCTGCTGGTCTGGACCGAGTAGCGACCGCATCCAGCGGCAGCAACCTAGCTTCCCTGCCGGCTAGTTGGGCAGACGGTGGGTCACGCGGCGTACTCGATCGAGGAGGCGAGCCGGGGCAAGGTATAGCGGGTGCTGTCGCATGAGGCGGGCCGCGTCGTGCAGTCCCTCCACCTCTTCGACGGCTTTGGCCAGCTCCACGGCCGGGTGGCTGGCGAGCACCGGCGCGTCGCGGTGCACACGCCCCAGCGCTTCGGCCCGGACGACCCGGCGACTGCAGTGACACGGAGCGGCCTCCGACACCAACCCGCAGTAGCTGCGCGTGAACGCCTCCAACGCGCGTCGCGCACGAGAGACGCGCTGCCGGTACACCTCTTCGACCACGTCGCACAGCCCAGCAGCCTCTCTGTGCGGCAGGTCGAAGACGTCGGTCAGCACGAATGCCAGCCGATGTTCGCGGTCGAGGCACGTCACCATGGCCAGCGTGCATCCGCGCTTCACTTCAGCGATCAGCATCGGATCGACCTCCGGCGTGGCGGCCAAACCGTCCATCAGGTCGGTGCCGAACGCCTCGAAGGTCAGGCGCAGCTCCTCAACCCGACTCTTCTTGCGATCCAACACGTGCCTCACCGCAATGCGATACGCCCAGGTGCGAACCGAGGCCTCCCCACGGAAGGACTCGAGCCGGGTAATGACCTTGATCAACACCTCCTGTGTTGCATCCTCGGCGTCCTCGACGCAGGCGGTCATCCGCAGGGCCAGGCGATACACGTCGTGCTGGATGGCGCGGACGACACCATCGAGGGCGCCGGCATCGCCAGCCTGTGCGCACGCGACAAGCGTCGCGAGTTCGTCGGCGTCGGGTGTGGCGTCGGCGGCCATCACAACGGACACTCCACTTCGAGCAGGGCCTTCAGCACAATCAGCTCGTGCCTTATTGTCTCGACGCTCGACGCGAACGCCTCATCGGACGTCTCCGGTCCTTGAAACTGCGTGAAGATGAACTCCGAGCCTGAGCCGCTGGGCACCACCCGCGACGGGGCCAGCACCTCGACACCCGGAGTAGGCGACATCCAGAAGTCGACCGTTCCCAGGTCGGCGTCGGCATCGATGCGAATGCCCATCTCCCCTGACGCAGTCTGCACCATCCAGCCCCTCGCGGTCTGCCGGACGGCCTTGGCGAATCCCACCGCCCAGCGGGGAAGATTCGCCGGGTCTTCGAGAAACGTCACCACCCGGTGTGCCGGTGCCTCGATCGAAACCGTTCGTGTATCAGCGCGCATCGTCTGCCCTCCTGATCGTTGGACGACTGCGACGATGCGTTGTGACCCGACACCACGACGAGAGGGCTGGGCGGGCGAGGGTTTCCACCTCTTCTATGGAATGCGAGCAGGCGACAGCGGCATCGACTGACCTACACCCCACGAAGAAGAGTCGCTCAGCCGCCGCTCCTCGAGAACGGGAGAAGATCCAAGCGCGGCGGCATCGACCATCGTGATTGTGCTCGCGATGCCGCGAGCCCTTGTCAGGCGTTCTGTTCGAAGAGCGCCGCGTAGCGCTGCAGGTAGAGCGGCCAACCGCCCTCGTTGTCGACGCCGTCGCGCACGGACTCCCATCCGGCGCCGTGGCGATCCAGGTTGCGGTGCTCGAGCTCCACACGCGTGCACTCGGGTGTCTCGGCCACGAACCGCACCTCGACCTCGCTCGTGAGACTGGGGTCGCGCTCGATCTGCCACTGGGGGCTGATGTCCCAGCTGAAGACGACCCGGTCCGGGGGCTCGAACACGAGGATCCGCGCCCATCGGCACTCGCTCCCGTCGACGGCGCGATCGTAGATGTGGCCGCCCACTCGCGGCTCGAACACGGTCTGAGCGATCGGGGACTGCAGCAGGTTGTGTTCGCGCGGCTTGAAGTCCCCGAATCGCTCGGTGAATACCTTGAAGGCTTCGCCGATCGGCGCGTGCACCACGATCTGACGCCGAACGGTCATCGCTGTTCCGGACTGGGTCATTTCTTGCCTCTCCTCGGTCGCTCCACCACGCTTTGAAAGCCGCCCAACGCCTGATTCCAGAAGTCGTCGAGCTGTTCACGCAGCGCGGCGACCCCGGCGGAATCGAGGCGGTACACTCGGCGCGTGCCGACGGCGTCTTCACTGACCAGCCCCGCATCCTTGAGGACCTTGAGGTGCTGTGATACCGCCGGCCGCGTGACCGGCAGCTGCGCTGCCAGATCGCCGACTGACATCGGTCCGGCGGCCAGCATCAACACGATCGCCCGTCGCGTGGCGTCCCCGAGTGCCGCCCACACATCCCGCTGTCGGTCAGTAGCCACTAACGGTAAGTTATGACTAACCGTTGCGGCCTGTCAAGAACGGCTAAAGCGTGCCTACCGCACCGCGCACCGATTGGCGCCGGCCTCGAGCTCGGCCGCGGCCGCCGGACACTCGCCTGCCTCATTGAGCTCCACGATCCGCGCGAAGTTGGGCGGCGTCGGGGGCAGATGGGCGGTGACGCGATCAAAGAACGCCCTCTCCGACGTCAACCAATCGCCGAGCCACGCGGTCACCGCGGCCATTCGGGCAGCAACGGGACGACCGTCGAACGCGACCGGTTCGCTCGTGTGCCCGGGGAGCACGAGGACGTCGGGGGGAAGTGTGCGAAGCCGATTCAACGACACGAAGAGGGCCGACGCGCGAGCACGAGCAGCCTCCGGATCCGCGTGGAGGTCGGGGCGACCGACGCCATTCGTGAACAGCGTGTCGCCGGTGAACACCGCGGCCTCACCGAGGAGAAACGACATGCTCTCGGCCGTGTGGCCCGGGGTCTGCATCGCGCGGAGCGTGGTCGCACCGACGCGGATCTCCTCGTCATCCGCGATCGGGCGAAACGCAAACCTGGCGCGATTCTGAGGAGGCAACAGCAGGGCCGCACCCGTCAGTCCGGCGAGCTCCCGGGCACGCGACAGATGATCGGCGTGAATGTGGGTGTCCAGCACGTAGCGAATGGACCACCGCTGCTGCCGCGCGAGATCGACGTAGATGTTCGGCTCGACTGACGCATCGATCACGACGGCGTCGCCCTGTGAGGCGACGATGTACGAAAGGCATCCCTTGCCGGTGCGTCGTACCTGGACCACTCGGACCTCGGTCGCCGCGATCGGGACGTCGGCCGTGTTCCACGCCAGGCTCCAGGCCTTCATCCCGCCGGTGAGCGAGCGCGCATCGAAGCCCCGCCTCTCGAGCACGGCGGCCGCTGTCTGACTGATTCGTCCGGCGTTGCAGACCGTGACCACGGGGTGCTCAGCAGGAAGCACGAGATCGGCGAGCGGACCGGCTTCCCCGTTTTGTAACGCGGTGTACGCATCGACGTGCAGGCTCCCGGGAATGGCCCATTGCTGCCGATCTTCTTCGCTTCTGACGTCGAGGACCGTGACGGGATGCTGCGTGTCGAGCCACTCTCGCAGCGTGTGGGCATCAATCTGGTTCGTCATCGTGTATGCGAAGCCTCGCGAATGCGTTGAGCGGCATCGCCGGCCGGCCGGACGAACGACGGCGACAGCGTCTCCCGCATTCGGACCGCCGACACGACCCCTGAGGCGAACGTCAGACCAGCGATGAGCCACATCGCCGCCTGCACGCCAAACATGTCCGCCGTCAGCCCAGCGACGCAGGCGCCAATCGCGTACCCGAGGTCTCGCCAGAGCCGATACACGCCGACTGCGGACGCGCGCCAGGACGGGTGCGCGACGTCGCCGATCGCCGCGAGCAGCGTCGGGTACACCATCGCCGTCCCGATGCCGAGCACGATCGCGCCCGCCATGAATCCCTCGAAGCGGGCCGACGTGGCGATGACGACGATGCCGACGGCCTGGATCCACATGCCCCACACGATCAGCGGCTTCCGTCCAATCCGATCCGAGAGCGCACCGGTCACGAGCTGGCCGATACTCCAGGTCGCGGGATAGATCGCCGCGAGTAGACCGACTCGAGCCAGATCGACGCCGGCAGACGCGAACACGAGAGGAAAGAGTCCCCAGGCCATGCCGTCGTTGAGGTTGTTCACGAGCCCCGCCTGGCTGACGCTCGACAGGTTGGCGTCGGTCAGCGACGTGCGCCAGAAGACCTCACCGGGGGTGAGCGTCCCGGCATGCGGTGCGTCAGCCAGCAGGGCCGACTCGCGCGAGACATGCTGCGCGGTCTCGCGAACGAGCCACGCAGAAAGGACGACACCTGCGGCGACGAACCCGATGCCGAGGTAGAACGGCTGTGGCCTGATGCCGTAGCCTGCGGCGATCCACCCGGTCGCCAGCGCGCTGGCCGCGAGCGCCGCGTATCCGGAGAACTCGTTCAGGCCCATCGCCAGTCCACGCTGCCGCGCCCCGACAAGGTCGATCTTCATGATCACCGTCGTCGACCACGTGAGTCCCTGGCTGATGCCCAGCAAGACGTTCGCGCCGAGCACCCAGCTCCACGTCGGCGCCCACATCAGCAGGAACGGCACCGGAGCGGCGACCAACCAGCCTGCGACCAAGACGTGCTTGCGGCCCCACCGGTCCGACAGGCGGCCGGCGGCGTAGTTCGTGAGCGCCTTGGCGAGGCCGAAGACGACGATGAAGGAGAGCACCGCGGAGCGGGCGGCCAAGTGGAACTCCTGCTCCGCCATGGCGGGCAGGATGCTCCGTTCCAGACCGGCCATGGCGCCGACGAAGGCATTGACCAGCACGAGGAGCGCGAATTGCGCGAGGTTCTCGCGCAAGCCGAGGCGAACGGCGTCGGCACTGGTCGGACCTGGAGACGTCACGGACGACCGCCAGTTTGGGGGTCAAGACTTGATTCGACCCGCCACCCGCGTGCGCGCCACTCCGGTACACCGTGCTCTAGCCGGCATGCGCGAAACCCTTTGGATCGCAGGAGATCGACAGCATCAAGAGCCATGACGCAGTACGGGCCGCGGCAGTACGCCACGACCTCATGACACTTCCGGAGCTCGTTCAGGCGAGCTGGCAGATCGGCCAGCGGTATCGAGAGGGCGCCAGGCAGGTGGCCGGCGTCGTACTCCTCCCGCGGCCGGACGTCGATGAGTGTGACGCCGCCCGCGCGCACGCGTCGAACGAGTTCCTCGTCGTCGACGGGCTCGAGCGCGCCGCGCTGCCCGAGGTACTGCCGGGTAACCTGCTGAATCTCGGCCAGTCTGGACGCCGCGAGCTGCCGCAACTCGAGCAGGAAGGCGCCGACCTGTTCGTCGGCCAGGCGATACGTGACGTACAGACCCGCCTTCTGCGCCTCGACCAGGCGGGCGCGCCGCAGCGCCTGGAGATGGTGTGAGGTCGTGGCTACGCTCTGCCCGATGTGCCTGGCCAAGGCGTCGACCGTCCGTGGCCCCTGGGCGAGCAGATCGAGCAGCTCGAGCCTGCTTGGACTCGAAAGCGCCTGACCTATCCGGGCGGTGTGTTCGTAGACGATTCTCTTCAGCGGTGGCTGCTGCACGGGCATACTTCAAATAATCAAACGAATACTTGAATACTCCCCCCTACGCGGCTCGCGTGTCAAGTGTTGGGCAGTTTGGGACGACGAGCACTCTGGTGTTCAGGCCGCACAGCTTGACGTTCGACGAAGGCCCCACAGGTGTATGGTGGACGGCATGCATGATGGCCGCTTCGGTCTAGCACTTCGCTGTACCGGGCACGCCGGCGTACGCGCATTGCTCGCGCTCGCCTGGTGCGCCGTGGCCACGCTGGCGCTGGCGCAATCTACGCCTCCGCCGGATCCCCTTGGCACCGTCGGCAGCCTGGTTGGCCGCTGGAGTGGAGAGACGGAGGGCGAGCCGGGCAAGGGTACCGTCGAACGGGAGTACGAGCACATTTTGAACGGCCGCTTCGTGCAGGTCCGGAACCGGAGTACGTATCCGCCGCAGCCGAAGAACTCTAAGGGAGAGGTCCACGAAGACATCGGGATCTTCAGCCTCGACAAGGCGAGGAAGGCGTCCCTCCCGGATGGCGCGGTAGAGAGACCTACCTCTTGACCGGGCTTGACCAGCTCGAGGAGACGTTCGAGCTCGCGGCTCCGGGGAAGGACTTCGAGATCTACTCGCGGAACCGACTGACGAGGGCTAAGTAGGCATGTCCGCTCCAGCCTCGTGAACTCATGGCGCGTTGCTGTTCCGGATTCTGCGATACCGCTGAACGCCAATTCTCCGCGACACTAGCCGTCAAGGACCTGAGTCGCTATCGGCGCAAGGGCCCGGACGCGACCACTCGGCTGTTGCGAGATGGTTTGGTCGCTGCCGGCGCGGTCGCCGGTTCGCTTCTCGACATCGGCAGCGGCGTCGGAGCGTTAGCGTTCGAGCTCCTCGACCGCGGGATCCAGACGGCCGAGGCGGTCGATGCCTCCTCCGCCCACGTCGCGGCGGCAACACAGGAAGCCGAGCGCCGTGGCCGCAGTTCTGCGTTTCGCGCCATTCACGACGATTTCACCAGCGCGAGCGCTCAGTTTGCCGAGGCGACAATCGTGACGCTCGACCGAGTGGTCTGCTGCTACCCCATGTACGCGCCGCTCCTCGAAGCGGCAGTGGGTCGCAGCCTGCGCTGGCTCGCGCTGTCGTACCCGCGCGATCTCTGGTACGTGCGAGCCATGGTTGGTCTCGAGAACCAGACAAGACGGCTGTCCGGAAACCCGTTCCGATCCTATGTGCATCCGGCGATCGGTATCGCCGATCTGATCGGCGCCGCAGGCTTTCGCCTGGTGAGTCGGGCTCAGACGGCGGCGTGGGCAGCTGACGTTTATCAGCGCGGCGCGGCCTGAAGGCGCCGCGCTCGCGTCGGCTCCGGACACGTCCGCGGAACATCGCCGGCTGCGAGTTGAGGAT
>JBDSLU010000184.1:0-12889 GCA_039916225.1 Vicinamibacteraceae bacterium | reverse complement strand
AGGCCGACGCCGCGGCGCTGCTCTCGACCCAGGCCTCGACCAAGGTCTACCGATCGGTGGCCGGCGTCTCGACGCGCCTCGCCGCCCGCGTTGGCGAACGCGCCCTGCTGGTCAGCGTCCCGGATCCGGTCGTCTGCTTTGCCGGCTCCGACTATCGGCAGACGCAGACGTTTGAGCTCGACGTGTCGGGCGGGCTCGTCGCCCTCGACTGGATGGCGTCGGGCCGGCGGGGATCGGGCGAGCGCTGGGCCTTCGATCGCTATGCGTCGACGACCCGCCTGCATGTTGGCGGACGCCTGGCCCTGCACGATGCCGTGCGCCTCGATCAGGCTGACGGTGACCTGGCGGCGCGCGCCGCGCGTGTCGACGTGCTGGCGGCCGCCGTCGTCGCCGGCGAGCGGCTGGCGTCGGAGGCGGGCCGACTGCTGGCGACGGTAGCGGCGATGCCGATCGAGCGCCGGGCCGCCGTCGTGGTGTCCGCGGCGCCGCTCCCTGGACTGGCGCTGGCCCCGCCCGGCTGCGTCGTGCGGCTCGCCGGCGCGCACGTCGAGGACGTCCGCGGCGTCCTGCGCGGCCTGCTCGATTTCGTGCCCGGACTGCTCGGCGATGATCCCTGGGCCCGCAAGTGGTGATCACCCGGCCCGACGTGAGCACAAGGATGAACCGATGCATCTGACTCCGCGCGAGATCGACAAGCTGGTGCTGCACCAGGCCGGCGTCCTGGCCCAGAAGCGGCTGGCCCGCGGTCTGCGCCTCAACCATCCCGAGGCGGTGGCGCTGATCGCCACCCAGCTCCTCGAGTTCATCCGCGACGGCCGCAGTGTGGCGGAACTGATGGATCTCGGCCGGCAGTTCCTCGGCCGCGACGACGTGATGCTCGGCGTCGCCGACATGATCGACGACGTACAGGTCGAAGGCACGTTCCCGGACGGCACCAAGCTGGTGACGGTGCACCACCCGATCGCGGCCCAAGCCGGCAACCGCGCCCTGGCGCTGTACGGCAGCTTCCTGCCGGTCGACGCGGCGATGCTGGTGGGTACGGCGCCGGAGCTGCTCGGCGAGGCGCCGGGCGGGGTGACGCCGATCGCCGGCGACATCGAGCTGAACGCCGGCCGTGCGATCACCGAGCTGGTGGTGACCAACCGCGGCGATCGGCCTATCCAGGTGGGCAGCCACTATCCGTTCGCCGACACCAATCGCGTCCTCGACTTCGATCGCGGCAAGGCCGCCGGCAAGCGGCTCGACATCCCGGCCGGCACCGCTGTGCGCTTCGAGCCCGGCGACACCAAGACCGTTCGCCTCGTCGAGACCCGGACTTCATAACTCCCAATTTCCAACTTCCAAGTTCCAACTTCCAACGCCCACGCAGACCGGACCGCGCTCGCCATGCCCCACCGCATCTCGCGCCAGCACTACGCCGACATCTACGGCCCGACCACGGGCGACACCGTGCGCCTCGGTGACACCGGCCTCGTCGCCGAGGTCGAGAGCGACGCCACCCACTACGGCGACGAATGCAAGTTCGGCGGCGGCAAGGTGCTGCGCGACGGGCAGGGCCAGGCCGCCGGCATTCCGGATGCCGAGGCGCTCGACTGCGTCATCACCAACGCCCTGATCGTCGACTGGACCGGCATCCGCAAGGCCGACATCGGCATCAAGGGCGGCCGCATCGCCGGCATCGGCAAGGCCGGCAACCCATCGGTGATGGCCGGCGTGACGCCCGGGATGGTGGTCGGCGTGACGACCGAGGCGATCGCCGGCGAGGGCCTGATCCTCACCGCCGGCGGCATCGACTCGCACATCCATTACATCTGTCCGCAGCAGGTCTACGAGGCGCTGGCGAGCGGCGTCACGACCTTCGTCGGCGGCGGCACCGGCCCGGCAACCGGCACCAACGCCACGACGTGCACGCCCGGCTCGCGCCACATCGAGCTGATGCTGCAGGCGACCGACGTGCTGCCGATGAACTTCGGGTTCCTCGGCAAGGGCAACACGTCCAAGCCGGAGGGCCTCGACGAGCAGATCCGCGCCGGCGCCATCGGCCTGAAACTGCACGAGGACTGGGGCTCGACGCCGGCGACGATCGACTGCTGTCTCGGCGTCGCCGAGCGGCACGACGTGCAGGTGGCGATCCACACCGACACACTGAACGAGTCCGGCTACGTCGACGACTCGATCGCCGCCTTCAAGGGCCGGACGATCCACACCTACCACACCGAGGGCGCCGGCGGCGGTCACGCCCCCGACATCATCAAGGTGTGCGGCGAGGCCAACGTCCTGCCGAGCTCGACGAACCCGACGCGCCCGTTCACGGTGAACACGCTCGACGAGCACCTCGACATGCTGATGGTGTGTCACCACCTCGATCCGAACATCCCCGAGGACGTGGCCTTCGCCGAGAGCCGCATCCGCGGCGAGACGATCGCCGCCGAGGACGTGCTGCACGATCTCGGCGCCATCAGCATGATGTCGAGCGACAGCCAGGCGATGGGCCGCGTCGGCGAGGTGATCACGCGGACGTGGCAGACGGCGCACAAGATGCGGCACGAGCGCGGCGCGCTGGCCGGCGAGCGCCCGGGCAGCGACAACCTGCGCATCCGCCGCTACATCGCCAAGTACACGATCAATCCGGCCATCACGCACGGCCTGGCCCGGCATATCGGTTCGGTCGAGGTCGGCAAGCTCGCCGATCTCGTCCTGTGGAAGCCGGCGTTCTTCGGCGCCAAGCCCGAGATCGTCATCAAGGGTGGCTTCATCGCCTGGGCCCAGATGGGTGACCCGAACGCCTCGATCCCGACCCCGCAGCCGCTGCAGATGCGGCCGATGTTCGGCGCCTACGGCCGGGCCACCGGCGCCACGTCGCTGGCGTTCGTGTCTCAGGCGGCGCTCGACGCCGGCAGCGTCGCGCGCTACGGTCTCACCAAGGCCACGGTCGCGGTCGGACCGTGCCGTGGCCTCACCAAGCGCGACATGAAGCTGAACGACGCGTTGCCGCGGATCGAGATCGACGCCGAGACCTACACCGTGCGCGCCGACGGCGAGGTGCTGCGGGCCACCGCGGCGCCGGTCCTGCCGCTGGCCCAGCGCTACTTCCTGTTCTGACCGCCGTGGAAGACGCGCTCGTCTGGCAGCTCGTCGACTCCGCGTTCCCGACCGGGGCGTTCGCGCACTCGCTCGGCCTCGAGTCGGCGTGGCACCACGGCGAGATCGCGTCGCGCGACGACCTCCGTCGCTTCGTCGAGGCCACCATCCTGCAGGCGGCAAGCGGCGCGCTGCCGCTCGTCAACGGCGCCTATCGTGAACCGTCGCGGCTGGCGGAGTGGGACGCCCTGAACGACGCGTTCCTGAGCAACGCCGTGGGCAACCGGGCCAGCCGGCAGCAGGGGCGGACATTGGTTGCCAGCGCCGCTCGCATTTGGGCGTTGCCAGCTCTCGAGGCTCTCCAGCGGCGCATCACCTCAAGTCCCAACGCCCAACGCCCAACGCCCAACGCCCAGTCTCCAACTCCCAACGCCCAATCTCCAACTCCCAACGAACGCCCAACGCCCAACGTCCACACATCGACGTCGCAGTCGTGCGCTCACGTCGCGCCTGTCACGGGCGCCGTGTTCGCCGCACTCGGCATCCCGCTCGAGACGACGCAGCGCGTCGTCCTGTTCGTGGCCGCGCGCGGCGTGTTGTCGGCGGCGGTGCGGCTCGGCGTCATTGGCAGCTATGACGCGCAGCGGCTGCAGTCCGACTCCGTGGCGTGGGCGACGACCGTCCATGGGCGCTATCGTCACGCCGGTCCGGACGACCTGGCGCAGACGGCGCCCGTCATCGATCTCCTGCAGGGGGCGCACGACCGGCTCTACTCGCGCCTCTTTCAATCCTGAGAGCGCTCCACCATGCATTACATCCCCGGCCAGACCTTCGGCGATCCCGACAGCCCCGGCGCCTTCGACCAGCGCCCGTCGCCGCTCGATCGCGACTACTACGCTCGCGCCTTCACGGTCGGCATCGGCGGACCGGTCGGCAGCGGCAAGACGGCGCTGCTGCTGGCGCTGTGCCGCGCCCTGCGCGACGACAACAACATCGCCGTCGTCACCAACGACATCTTCACGCGCGAGGACAGCGAGTTCCTGACCCGGCATCAGGCGCTGGCGCCCGAGCGCATCGCCGCGGTCGAGACGGGCGGCTGTCCGCATACGGCGGTGCGCGACGACATCAGCCAGAACCTCGACGCGCTGCAGCAGCTGATGCTGGCGTTCCAGCCCGAGCTGCTGTTCGTCGAGAGCGGCGGCGACAACCTCGCCGCGCAGTTCAGCCGCGAGCTGGCCGACTTCACGATCTACGTGATCGACGTCTCCGGCGGCGACAAGATTCCGCGCAAGGGCGGGCCGGGAATCACCCAGTCCGATCTGCTGCTCATCAACAAGACCGACCTCGCTCCACTGGTGGGCGCCGACCTCGGGGTGATGGAGCGCGACGCGCGGAAGATGCGCGGCAGTGGGCCGTTCCTGTTCACGCAGGTGACGCACGGCATCGGCATTCCGGAGATCGTGCGCTACATCCTGGCGGCGCGCGTCGCGGCCGTGAAACCGGTGCCAGCCTAGATGGATCATCGGACGCTGCTCCCTCGCGCGCTGATCGTCGGCTGCGTCACGGCCGCGACGGGCATCGCCTCGCTCGGGGCGCAGCGCACGCACGGCGTCGTCACCGATCCGGGCGGCCGGCCGCTCGCCGGCGTGACGATCAGCACGCCGGTCGAGGCGATCGCCGAGACCGCCGCCGATGGCAGCTTCCCCCTCTCGCCGACGTGGACGATGGCACGGTTCACCGCCGACGGCTACTTGCCGCGGATTCGTTTCTCGGACGAACTGGTCGACGAAGCGGTGGTCATGATGCCCACGTCCGAGCGGGCGCGGCGCCTGCCCCGATGTTCCGCGTCCGAGCCCGCCAACGGCTTCGGCATGCTGGGTGTGCCGACGCCCGACGACGTCCGCCGGACCGTCCACAACGCCGACCATGCGGTGTCGGTCGAGTGGCGCCGCGGCGGCGCCTCGCTGTGGCACAACAGTGGATCGGTGATGACCAGCAGTCTGCCGCCCGAGATCGCCATCTCGGGGCTGCAGGACGTCCGGGATCGCGACGTCAGGCTGCCCGACGACGTCGGCCAGGATCTGCGGGCGCGCCTGATCACCGACTATCGTGGCCGCCGGCCGGACGGGAACCGCTATCGCTTCGTCGGCCGGCTCGGCGAGTTCTACGAGTACGACGGCGTCTCGCCGACGGCGGCGCACTTCTTCGATCGCATGCTCGACGCGCTCTGTTACGCCGAGCCGGCCGCCCCTGCGCCCATCGAGAACTAGCGGATCGGCTTGCCGGCGTCCGGGTGGTCGGCGTTCCAATCGACGCCGGCCCATGACGCCAGCGTCGCGGCGATCTGGCTGGTGGTGACCGCCGGGCCGCCGCGCCATTCGCCGCGCTGCGTCATCTTCGGCGACGCGAACGCCATCCACACGTGCTCGGCGTCGGGGTACTTCTCGCCGTGGTGGCGCCAGCCGTCGGCGAGGTGGCCGCGGCCATGGTCGGTGGTGATCAGCAGGTGCGTGCGGCCGCGATAGTCCGGCTGCGCCTGCACCCACGTCCAGAGCTGCTCCAGCCAGCGATCGGTCATCGCATAGGCGTCGAGGACGCGATCGTAGCGACCTTCGTGCGCCCAACTGTCGGTGTCGTTGAACGAGAGGACCAGGACCCGCGGCCGCGCCTTGGCCAGGTGGGCCATGGCGAGGCGGAAGGTGAAGGCGTCGAGGCGCGCGTCGCCCCACGGCGCCCTGGCCTGCGACTGCAGCTCGTTGATGGCGGCGATGTCGCTGCCGTCGATCGCCAGCGGCTCGTAGCCGGCGTTGATCGTCGTCGCGCCTTCCGTGTGCTCGCCGATGGCGTTGAACACGTCCCAGCTCGCGAACGTTGCGACCTGATCGGCCGAGAGCCCGCGCGCTCGCCGGATGCCCTCGAGCACGGTTTCCTGCGGGTTACGAATCGGATCGTTGCTGGTGATCGCGTCGTCCATGGCCCGCCCGACCAGGATCTCGGCGTAGCCCGGATACGAGAAGAAGCGGCGGTTGGTGAGCCGCGCCTCGCTGCCGAGCGCGCGATTGCCGGCGATCGATCCTTCGTCGGTCACGAGCCGCCAGAAGAACGGCATCAGCTTCCGTCGGCGCTCCTCCGGCGTCGCGGCCCAGAACCGCTGGTAGGTGGGGGAGTCCTCGACCTGCTGCTTCTCGCGCAGCGTGCTCTTGAGGATGTCGAGATCGAGCCCGCCGAAGATCTCTTCGTGACGGGCGCCGTCGATGGTGACCAGGATCACGGCGTCCGCCGGGGCGGCTTGTTGCGCCGCGGCAGGCGGCAGGGACAGGGCGAGCGCCGCCGCGCCCGCGCATGCGATCATCCGTCGACGGTTCACCGGCATCCTCCTCGCGGCCGGTCGAGGACGGGCCACGTGCGATAGCCTACAGCCAGTGCGGATGCCCCATGCACTATCCCGACATCACCATTCCTGACGAGCGCATCCCGCGAGCGGCGGCGCCGGCGCTGCAGCACGTGCTCGACACGTACGCCAGCGAGACCAACAAGGTTGCCGCGGTGTGGCGCGGGTTCACCGACGCCGACCTGCCGTTCCGGCCGCATCCGCGTTCCAGCACCGTCAGCGACATCCTGAAGCACCAGCTGCTTTCCGAGCGGCGCTTCTTCGGCGAGTTCCTCGGATCACCGGAGCCGCCGGCCGCCGACGTCCTGCCGGCGCCGCTTGGCGTCGAGGCTGCCATCGCCCGCCTGTCCGGGCTGGCGCTGCCGCGTCTGTCGTTCCTGGCCGCGCAGGCCGACCCGTGGTGGCTGACGCGGGTGCCGTTCTTCGACGTCGAGCGCGAGCGGATCTGGATCGTGTGGCGGCGGATCCTCCACACGGCGCACCACCGCACGCAGCTCTCGGTCTGCCTGCGGCTGCTCGATCGCCGCGTGCCGCCGACCTATGGGCCGACCGCCGACGCCACGTGGGATGGCGCCGATCCGACCACGACCGTCGACGCCGCCGCGCGTCGCTGAGGAGCTGAGGCGATGACTCCTGACGACTTCCGCGACATCGTGCTGGCGCTCGACGGAGCCGCCGAGGGCTCGCACATGAACCACCCGGACTTCCGCGCCAACGGCCGGATCTTCGCCAGCCTGCACTCGGAGGATCGCTACGGGATGCTGAAGCTCACGCCAGAGGAGCAGGCGGTGTGGCTGCGCGAATCCCCGAAGACGTTCGAGCCGTCGGCGGGGGCCTGGGGCCGCCAGGGCTGCACCAACGTGAAGCTGGCGACCGCCGACAAGCGGGCGGTGCGCGGCGCGGCGCGGCTGGCGTGGGAGGCGGTAATGGCGGCGACGCCACCGAAGGCCAGGAAGCCGAAGCGGTCCGCCTGAGCGCTATTCGCCGAGGAAGTCGGCGAGCGGCTGCAGCTCTTCGATGTGATCGCAGACGGCCTTGGTGGCCATCAGCATCGGCACCGCGAGGAGCATGCCCCAGACGCCCCACATCCAGCTCCAGAACAACAGGCTGGCGAAGATTGCGATGTGATTGAGGCTGCCGACGCGGCCGAGCAGGATCGGCGTCAGCAGCCACCCCTCGAGCGAGGTGATGACGAGCGCCACGCTGGCTACGGCCAGCGTCATCTCGATGGTCCCGAACTGCAGGAAGCCGACGATGCCCAGGCCGGCGGTGACGATGATCGGGCCGAAGTACGGGATGGTGTTGAGCACCCCCGCGGCCACGCCCCACACCACCGGCTGCTCCAGCCCGAGTGCCCACAGCGCCAGGGCCGTCACGATCCCGACGATCGCGCTGGTCGCCATCTGCACCAGCAGGAAGCGCTCGATCTGGGTGCTGATCTCGTCGAGGATCTGCACCGTCACCTTCTTCTTGGCCAGGGTCGAGCCGACGTTCTTCACCAGCTTGCGCTTGAACAGGTCGTTGGCCACCAGCAGGAAGTAGGTGAGGAACGCCACCATCACCGCTTGGCCGGTGATGGCCAAGGCGCCCATCGAGCCATACCAGAGGTAGCTGGAGGCGCGGAATGGCGGCTCCTCGATCTGGACCCGCGTGACGCCTCGGGGCGTGCTGGCTGGGGACGAGACGTCGGCTGCGGCACGGTCGAGCTCTTGCGCCGTCCGCTGCACGGAGTCGAGCGTGGTCGGTTGGGGTGATGGCCGGCGCAGCTCGGTGCGCAGTTTGCGGACGCCTTCGGGAAGCTGATTGACGACGGCCATCACGTCGTCGGAGATCGCGTAGGCGCCGACCCCGACCCCGCCGAGCGACAGGAGCAGGACGAGGGCGGCGCCAATCGCCCGGGGCATCCGCCAGCGTTGCATCCAGTCGACGATCGGGTCGAGCGCGTAGAACAACAGGCCGCTGACCACGAAGGGGATGATTACTTCCTGGGCGAGCTGGAGCATCGCCACGATCACCCCGAACGCGATGATCGAGAGCGCCACGCTCCGCACGTCCACCGGCATGTGGACGTAGACCGGCTGATCGCGGCGGCCCCGGCGCGCATCGTCGCTGTCGCCGGCCTCGAGCGTGTCGTCGCCCATGCTGGTGATGGTCGGTAGGGCTTGCACGTCGGGGTCGAGCGTCATGCTCGGGACGCTCTGCACGAATCACTCCGCTTTCCGTTCCGGCAACGATCTTGCTCCTTTCAAACCGTGCGACAGCCCGGCAGGAGGTTCTGTCGGGAATCGAGACAGCGTTTGCACGCCCCGGCAAGGAGAGAGAGAACGAGATGACCCAACCCAAGCAAACCGGTGCCGTCGGCGCCCCCGCGGCGGACCCGCGTTCGACCTACGTCACCGGGCTGTACAACACGCCCGAATCGGCCAACCGCGCCTACGAAGAGCTCCGAGGCACGCACGGCTACGCCGCCGAGGACATCGACGTCGTGATGTCCGACGTGACGCGCGATCGCTACGTCGAAGCGGGGGGCACCACCCTGAAGGTCGAAGAAGGCAACAAGGCGGCCACGGGGCTGGCCACCGGCGGCGCCATCGGCGGCGGCGTTGGCGCCGCGCTGGCGGCGATCTTCGCGGTCGGCGCGTCCATCGTGGTGCCAGGCGTCGGCCTGGTCATCGCCGGTCCCATCGCGGCGGCGCTGGCCGGAGCCGGGGCGGGTGCCGCCACCGGCGGGATCATCGGGGCGCTGGTCGGCGCGGGAATCCCCGAGGATCGCGCCATGGTCTACGAGAAGGGCCTGAAAGAGGGCGGCATCGTGGTCGGCGCTCACGCACGTGATGACGCGCACGCCGCCGCGCTCGAACAAGACTTCGAAACCTACGGAGGCACCGGCGTTCGCCGGTAGAGAACGCCCATGCGCTACATCGCTGCCTGGCTGCTCGGCGTGCCGCTGAGCGTGATCGCCATCTGGTACATCGTCGGCCACGCCGCCTGCGGCTCGTAGCCGCGGCGGTGACACCCGGCCAGGCCGATCCGGATCGGTCAGGCCGGCCCGTTCAACTCGGGCTGGATCGGCGGCCGCCGTGCTGGACGAGGATCGCGGACACCGCGGTCGCGTTCCGCTCGGCGGCATGATCGAGCGGCGTCCGCCCGCGTCCGTCCGGCAGGTTGGCGAGGGCGCCGTTCGCCAGCAGCACCCGCGCCACGAATGGCAGGTTGCGCGCCGCCGCCCAGTGGAGCGGCGTGCCGGCCGGGATGTTCCAGTGGTCGCGGCGCCGGTTCACCTCGTCCGGATCCTCGCGCAGGCGCGCCTCGATCTCGGCCGCCAGGTCGTGCGAGACCGCGTCGTGCAGATCGACGTGGCCGCTGGCCCGGAACCACGCCGCCACCGTTTCCTGCCGGTTGTGCACCGCCCAGCCGAAGGGTGTCGAGGTGAACGGGTTGGTGCGGTCCGACGCGTCGGCGCCGAGCGCCACCAGCCGCTGCACCATGTCGAGATCGCCGGCTCCCGCCGCGCGGTGCAGGGCGGTCCCGTTCAACACGCCGGTCATGTTCCAGTCGCCATCGCGCTCGAGCAGCGCGTCGACCACCTGCGGCTGCTGGTTCACGTAAGCGAACAGCAGCGCCAGGCCGATCGCCTCGCGCGCGGTCAGTTCGCGGCCCTGCCGTCGGACCTCCTCGCGCAACCGGCCCCGATCGTCGAAGGCGGCGCCTACGCGCGAAAGGTCGCCGAGGGCGGCGGCTGCGCACAGGTCGATTTTGGCGCCGAGCGCGATCATCGCCTGGGCCGCCCGCGGCGCGTGGTTGCTGAGCGGCGCGTCGAGGACGCCAGGCGTCGACACGTCGAGGGCCGCGCCGTGCGCTCGCAGCACGTCGATCAGGGACGCCGACAGGTTGGCGTCGCTCGCCTGACGGCTGGTGATCACCAGGCCCATCGTGGTCGACGCCGGCGGCCCGAGCGTCCGGGCATCGGCTTCGGCCCCGGCATCGAGCAGCGCACCGGCGATGGCCACGGTGGCGGCGCCGAAGCCGCGCAGCTCGTTCCAGCCTGGGTTGCCGGCGACGTGATTGAGCAGCGTGGCGCCCGAGAAGTACCCGAGCGGCGGCTTGGCCTCGGCGCGCAGGTGGAGCAGCAGCGGCTCTTCGGCGATCAGGCCCCGGAGGCGTGCGATCTCGCCGGCATGAAGGGCCGCGAGCGCGTCGTCGAACGGGGAGAGGGGAGCCGACATGGTGGCGTGCAGACCGCCCGGACCTGGACGCGGGATTCTACGTCATCAGGTGCGGCTTGTGCGCGGCGGGCTGAGAACGGACACTAGCAGGCGATGGATCTCCGTATCAGGCGCCTGTCCCCAGACGCCGTTCTCCCCTCGGCCGCCCATCCTGGCGATGCCGGCCTCGACCTTCATGCAGCGTCGGCCCTGACGATCGCTCCCGGCGCGTGGGCCGTCGTCCCGACCGGTATCACGATCGAGCTGCCGCCCGGAACGGAGGCCCAGGTGCGGCCGCGGAGCGGCCTGGCGGCGCGATACGGCGTCACCGTGCTCAACGCCCCGGGGACGATCGACGAGGGCTACCGCGGCGAAGTCGGCGTCATCCTGATCAACCACGGCCCGGCGCCGTTCGAGGTCACGCCGGGCGCGCGGGTCGCGCAGCTCGTCGTGAAGCAGCGCCTGGAGATCCGCGTGGTCGAAGTCGACGACCTGTCGGCGACCGCACGCGGCGTCGGCGGGTTCGGATCCACGGGAGCCTAGAGAACACAGCCATGGCCCAGAAGTTCTGGTTGATGAAAGTCGAGCCGAACGCCTACACGATCGACAAGCTCGAACGCGACACGACGACGAGCTGGGAGGGCGTCCGCAACTACCAGGCGCGTAACTTCATGCGCGACGAGATGCAGTTGGGCGACGGCGTGCTGTTCTATGCCTCGAACGCCACGCCGTCCGGCGTGACCGGGCTGGCCACGATCGTCAAAGCCGGCTACCCGGACGCGACCGCCTGGACGAAGGGGCATCACTACTTCGACGCCGACAGCCGCGAGGACAACCCGACCTGGTTCATGGTCGACATCGGCTTCGTGGAGCGGTTTCCGGCGGTGGTGTCCCTCGAGACCCTGAAGACCGCGCCCGGCCTCGAGAAGATGGTGGTGACCCAGAAGGGCAGCCGGCTTTCGGTGCAGCCCGTCACCAAGGCCGAGTACGAGACCGTCTGCCGGCTCGGACGGAAGCGCCGTTAGCCGACGACCGTTGGGCCTTGCCGGTGCGGACGTCCGCGCCGACGGCTCACGCCGGCCGCACGCTGAAGTCGAGCGGCAGGCCGAGGAACGCGGCATAGCGTTCGGCGGCCTCTTCGGCCGCGGCCACGTGGACGCGACTCAGGGCCCGGTAGGGCAGGAGCTGCACCGCCACCTTCCGCGAGCCGACCGTCCGCCGCCAGAACCCGCCGAACCGGCCTTCGACGCACAGCAGGTGCGCGAAGCTGTCCATCGGATCGGCCGGCGCGTTTGGCGGCAGCAGCGCCGCCGTGGGTCGGCGATCGCGGTAGGCGATGAAGTACTCGTCGTAGTTCGGCATCAGGTGCACGGGTGGCACCGCCCGCTTCGTCGCCTTGGGCTCGGTCGGCGACGACCAGTAGGTGTCGCCGCCGAGCTGTTCGGTGCGTAGCGCCGGCGACACCGCCTCCAAGGCCCGGCGCGCTTCTCCGACCGTCAGCCCCGACCACCAGACGAAGTCGTTGACCGTCACCGGCCCGTGGCTGGCGGCGTAGCGCGCTGCCAACGCGGTCCGCGCGTCCTCGGGACCGAGCACCACGGCAGCGCGGACGCGCTCGTCGAAGAGCGCATAGGTGAACTGCTTGCCGGCGCGCGGGCCGCTGCAGACCACCTGGTCCAGCTCCAGCACGAACATGATCAACCCGAGACGAATGCCCGAGGCCTCGATGCCCTTCGCGGCCAGCGCCTTGCCGATGGCGACGCGCGTCGCGAACTGGTTGCCGCCGAGCGCCTTCTCGACGACGCGGCGGACGCGCGTCAGCAACGGGGCATCCACTTCGTAGGTCCGGTACATCGTCCGCGTGCGCAGTTGCACGCGCGGCGCCACCGCTGTCAGCACCCAACGGATGTCGGCTGGGGCGATGAAGTGCCACGTCGGACGCGGCCCGTGGGTGCGGATGATCGTGCCGTCGGCGAGCGCCCGATCCAGCTGCGCGTCGGTCAGTGCCGGCGCGCGGAGCGTCAAGGCCCACTTGGCGCCGGCGTAGTCCTGCGCTTGGACGGCGCCGAACCAGGCGACGACGGCGGCCGGATCGGCCGACATCGGCGCAGAGAGACGTTGCGCGCGCATGCGGCGCGCGATGAAGGGATCGGGAGCAGCCGGCATCGATCAGGACACTAGTGGATCTTCACCAGGACGAGCACCTCGGCCG
>JBDSLU010000183.1:0-6075 GCA_039916225.1 Vicinamibacteraceae bacterium | reverse complement strand
TCGTTGCCGGCCAGCGCGGCACGGATCAGCGAGCGCAGGCCTCGTCCTGGAACACGTCGACCCAGGCGGCCTCGCCGAACGACGCCGTCGCGGCGTCGCCCTCGGCGCCGCGGATCGCAGGCGGCGGCGCCAGGTCGGGCCGCTGGTAGTTCGGGCCGACCGTCGTGCACGCCGGAGCCAGGACCGCCGTGACGAGGATCGCGAGGCGGAGGTGCGGCGTCATGACTGGCTCGGATCCGGCTCCGCCGCCGACGGGATGGGGGCGGTGCGGCGAACGCGCCACTCCGCCAGCCGCTCGACCTGCACGTAAAAGCATCGGGATCAGGAAGATGGCCAGCAGCGTCGCCGCCAGCATCCCGCAGATGACGACCGTTCCCAGCACGCGACGCGAGGCCGCGCCGGCGCCGGTCGCCATCCATAACGGCAGGCAGCCGAAGATGAAGGCGAACGAGGTCATCAGGATCGGCCGCAGGCGCACCTTGGCGCCCTCGAGTGCCGCGGTCACCAGGTCGGCGCCGTCCTCGCGCCGCGCCTTGGCGAACTCGACGATCAGGATGGCGTTCTTGGCGGCGAGCCCGATCAGCATCACGATGCCGACCTGGGCGTAGACGTCGAAGTCGAAGCTCCGCAACAGCAGCCCGACGAAGGCGCCGACCACGGCGATGGGTACCGACAGCAGCACCGAGAACGGCAGCGTCCAGCTCTCGTAGAGCGCGGCGAGGATCAGGAACACGACCACCACCGACAGCGCGAACAGCCGCAGCGCGTTGCCCGAGGCGCGGCGCTCCTGGAACGACAGGTCGGCCCAGTCGTAGCTGAAGCCCCGCGGCAGCGAGGTGCGCGCGACTTCTTCCAGCGCATCGAGCGCCTGCCCCGAGCTGTAGCCGGGGGCCGCCGCCCCGGTGACCTGGGCGGCGCGATAGACGTTGAAGCGGTTGGTGTACTGCGGGCCGAAGGTGGCCCGCGTCGTCTGCAGCGACGACAGCGGCACCATCTGCCCGCCGTTGTAGCGGACGTAGAACTGCCCGATGCTCTCCGGGCTGGTCCGCTCGGCGCCCTCGGCCTGCAGGAAGACGCGCCACTGCCGGCCGAAGCGGTTGAACTGGTTGACGTAGAGGCTGCCGAGGAACGTCTGCATCGTCTGGTAGACGTCGCCGAGCGCGATGCCTTCCTTCAACACCTTGTCGCGGTCGACGTCGACGAACACCTGCGGCACGGCGGCGCTGAACGGCGAGTTGACGGTCCCCAGCTCGGGGCGCCGCCGCGCCGCGGTCAGGAACTGCTGCAGCGTCGCGTCGAGGTTCTCGATCGGGCCGCCGGAGCGGTCCTGCAGCCAGAAGCTGAAGCCGCCCTGCGAGCCGAGGCCGGGGATGGCCGGCGGCATGTTGGCGATGGCCGTGCACTCGGTGATCTCGGCGCGGAAGCGGGCGTTGATGTGGTTGACGACCTCGCGGGCGCTCGTCTCGCGCTCGTGCCACGGCTTCAGGCCGACGAAGTAGAAGCCGTTGTTCGGCGCGGTGACGCGGGTGAGCACGCTGAAGCCAACGATGGTGTTGTAGGCCTGGATGCCGGGCGTGGCATCGAGGATGGCCTCGACCTTGCGGGCGACCGCGTCGGTGCGCTGCAGCGAGGCCGCTGGCGGCAGCTGCACGTTCAGCATGAAGTAGCCGTAGTCCTCTTCCGGGACGAAGCTGGTCGGCAGCCGCTGGCCGAGCCCGGCGGCGAGCAGGGAGAACGCCAGCAGGATTGCGCCGCCCAGCACCGCCTTGCGGATCAGCGCGCCGCTGACCCGGACGTAGGCGTTCGAGGCGCGATCGAAGCTCCGGTTGAACCAGCGGAAGAACCCGCCGGACCAGCGTCCCTCCGTCCGTGGCCGCAGCCACATCGCCGCCAGCGCCGGCGACAGCGTCAGGGCGTTGAAGGCCGAGATCAGCATGGCGATGGCGATGGTCAGGGCGAACTGCTTGTTGAGGCTGCCCTGGATGCCGCCGACGACGCCATCGTCGTCGTCGAGGCCGTCGAGCACCACATCGAGAAGGGCCTGGCGCCGCGCGAGGCGACCATCAAGGCGATGGACGAAGTGTCCGGCCCGGTCGTCAGCATTGCCGGGAAGACGATGAAGGTGCCGATCAGCGAGACCGGCACGGCGATCACTGGAATCAGCGTGGCCCGCCAGTTCTGCAGGAACAGGTAGACGACCAGCACCACGAGGATGAGGGCGAGGCCGCCGTCGTCCTGCCACAGGCGAGCCAGCGCCGCCGGCGAGCGCACGGCGTCGGCGATGGCGAGGTATTCCTGCTCGCCGATCGGGAAGTAGACCGTGATGGGATCGACCTGCGAGACGGTCGTCAGCAGCGTGGTCGGGCCGACCAGGTCGCCGATCTGCGCGCTGGCGAAGGCGGCGATGCCGTCGACCAGCGAGGTGACGCGAGTGAAACGCAGGTTCAGCTCGGCGCTCTCGACGGCGGCGTCTGCCGAGGCCTGGGCCGCCTGCGCCGCATCGCGCGCGCTCAGGTCGTTGTCGAGCTGACTCTGGGCAATGGCCCGCTGCTCGGCGAGCGGCCGATCGCGCGAGAGATCGCGCTCGCTCTTGGCGAGCTGCGCCTTGGCCTCGGCCAACCGCGCCTTGGCCTGGCTCAGCGTCGCCTCGAGCGGCCGGCGATCGATCTCGAACAGTACCTCGCCCTTCCGGACGTGGGCGCCTTCGCGATAGGCCCGGCGCAGCAGGTAGCCGGACACCTGTGGGCGGATCTGGGCGTTGACGATGCCATCGAGCGTACCGATCCATTCGCCGGTCATGGCGATGCGCTCGGGCGCGACGGTGACGACCGACACCGTCGGCGGGGGCGGCGGCGCGCCGGCGGCCGAGGCGCTCCGATCGCGGCAGCCGGCGGCGCTGGCCGCCGCGGCGATGCCGAAGAGGCCAAGGAGGAGCCTGTTCATGAACCTGACGAGCCTCGCGGGCGGCTGGGTGCGCCCACACCTGAAAGAACGAGACGGATGACGCGCCGGACCCAGTCGCGGTCGAGCGGCTCCGGGCATTCGCGGAGGCGCCCGTAGACGGCGCCGGTCAGCACGTCGAGCAGCAGACCGATGTCGGCGCGGCGGGGCAGCTCGCCGCGGGCCCGGGCGTGTTCGAGCAGCACCCGCGCCGGCTGGCGGTGCATCTCGCGCAGCTCGGCACAGACGCGATCCACTTCCGGATCGCCGCCTTCGGCGATCAAGGCGCTGACGACGCCGCGGCCGGCCGGGGACGCCCGCAGCGTGGTGGCGCTCATGAAGAGCGCCAGCAGGTCGGGTTCCAGCTCGCCGCTCTCGACGGCCGACGGCGGGGCGGCGAGGGTGGCGAGGGTGGTCAGCGCGGCCACGACCAGCTCGGCCCGCGTCGGCCAGCGCCGGTAGATCGTGGTCTTGTTCACCCCGGCGCAGCTGGCGACGTCCTCGATCCGGAGGCCGGCGAAGCCTTCGCGGCCCAGCACTTCCAGCGTGGTTTCGAGCACCCGGGTGACCACGCGGGCGCTGCGCCCGCCGACGCGCGCCTTCGGCCGGACCACGGTCGGCCGGGACAGTTCGGATACGGCGGGGGCGGGGGCGGCGGCAGGAACGAAGGGGTCCAGCGTAACGACTTACTAACGCAACGGTAAGTTGCGTTTACCACCAGCCCTACGCCGATCACCTGTCGATCCGCTGAGCCCGCTCGGCTCGGCCGAGCGCGTGGGCCAGCAGCGGCGTCAGCACGCCCATCAGGACGACCGGATACTGCAGGCGGTACTCGGCGGACGGAATGGCGAGGAACAGGACGAGGCCGTGGGCCACTGCCGGCGCGAAGGGCAGCAGCGAAGCGCGGCTTCGTGTCCGCGTCGCCACGTAGGCGACGCCGCCGAGCAGCATCCAGAGGTGCAGCGCCGGGCCCCACACGACGGACCGCCACGGCATCCGCGTCGTGGCCGCGTGCAGGCCGAGCAGTGCCTGGTGAGCGACCGGCAGGAGCGGGCGCGTCTGCATGCCGAACCCGTTCGGCACGATCTCGGTGGCCACGAGATAGACCGACGCGCCCGGGTTCCAGAACATCGCGCTCACGCAGGCATGGTGCCGCGCGATCGCCTGCGGCGTCCTGGTCAGCGCATGCGTCCAGGCCCGATACAGTTGCGGACGCACCGCCGCGTACTGCGCCTCGTCGTTGTGCTCCAGGACGCCGGACAGCGTCGGAATCACGCTTTCGCATCGATAGCTCGCCAGCCACGTGGCCATCGGCATGGCGCGGCCGATGGCGGCGAAGTCGGCCTGATCGAAAGCCGTTCCGGGCCGCATCGCCGCCGCGATCTGGTGCAGCACCAGCTGATCCCGATACGCGGCGTGGAACGGCCGGACGTCGAGGAGCCGGAACAGGCCCACCTGCACCAGCAGCACGCCGGCGCAGCTGACGCCGACGACGCGAACCGCCGTGCGCAGCGGCGGGCGCAGCGCCCAGATCAGCGCGACGAGAAAGAGCCCGGCGGTCGGGAGCCCGTTGTGCCTGAACGTGGCGACCGCCGTCAGCGTGCCGGCCAGCACCCACGGCATGGCGCCCTCGGGCAGGCTGGCCGGCGCGCGAATCAGTCGCAGCGACAGCGCGACCAGGCCGAGCACGGCGATGGTGTAGGGGACGTCCTTCCAGAGCGTGACGACCAGGAAGCCGTTCGCCGGCAGGAGTGCGAACACCACCGTCGTCGCCGCCAGCCACCGGGGCGACGCGTGGCGCCGCTCACATTCGCGGACGACCGCGCAGTAGGCCAGCGCCAGCGCGACGATCTGCGCCAGCGCGATCGGCGCGGGTGACAGCCACACCCGCGTGATCAGCCAGTTGATCGCCGTCTGGAGCGGGGAGTGGTAGCCGCGCAACTCCCCGGTCACCAGGTCGCGCCACTGCTCGAACGAGTCCTCGGTGAGGAGGCCCGGCCAGAAGCCGGCGAGGTACAGGCACCAGACGGCCAGGCACGGCAGCCCGTGCCGGAGGTAGGTGCCCATGGGAGAGGGACCGCGTGGGGCGGACGCGCGCGACTAGGTGGTCGGCGGCGCGCCCTTGGCCTGGACCACGCGACGCGCGAGGTGGTTGACGACGGTGGCGTCGGTGCGGAGCGTCGTCAGGTAGGCGGCGCGCAGCAGCCCTTCCTTGCGCGTCTTCAGCGTCGTCGTGATCTGTTCCTTGAGGCCGGGCGTCGAGAGGTCGCGCTGTCCGGCGGCTTCCCGCGCCACGACCAGCACGATGGTGAACGCCCCGTTCCCCGCGCTGGCCACGTTGACCGTGCCAGCGGTCTTGTTCAGGACGGCGTTGCGGAGCGGCGGCGGCGCCTGCTGCAGCCGGGAGACCGGGATCAGGCCCATGTCGCCGCCGCGCTGCGCCGACGTGGGATCTTCGGAATAGCTGGTGGCCAGCTCGCGGAACGAGGTCCCGGCCTTCAGCCGCTCCATGATCGAGCGGGCCTTGGCGGCCGCCTGCTGGGGCGTCGCCGCATCGTCGCCGGTCGTGTTGGTGATCTGGGCGTCGCGTTGCGGCGTGATGACGATCTGGGCGATGTGGTACGACTCCTCGGTCAGGTTGAACTGGGCCCGGTTGGCCTCGAAGAACCGGGTCACGTCCGGGTCGCCGATCGTGACCTGCTTCGACACCTCCTGCTCGATGACCTTCTCGGCCAAAAGCTGGCGGCGCAGCCCCTCGCGGACGTCCGCCTCGGTCAGGGTGCGCCGGGTCAGCTCCTGCTTGAACTGCTCGTCGTTGAGGCCGCCCCTGGCGTTGGTGAAGGCGGTGTCGAGCTCGGCGGCCGGCACCTCGACCTTCAGCGCCGTCGCCTTCGTCACCAGGAGGTCCTGAAGGATCAAGTCCTCGAGCACCGTCAGTTTGGCGGCCGTGGCCTCTTCGGCCGAGAGCGTTTCGTTCGGGTCGCGGGTGCGGCGGAAGGCCTTTTCCGTCGTGTCCTTGCTGATCGGCCGTCCGTCGACGACGGCCCAGGTGTCGGCGGTGACCGCCGGCTCACTGGGCTTCGTCGAGCCGCAGGCGGAGGCCAGGAACGTGGCGGCGAGCACGCCGGCCAGAAG
>JBDSLU010000182.1:0-7004 GCA_039916225.1 Vicinamibacteraceae bacterium | reverse complement strand
CCTTGATCTCGCCCTTGCGCAACGGCTCGAGGAAGCTGGAGCTGTAGTCGAAGCCGACGAAGGTGATGGCGCCGGCTTTGCCGATGTCCTGGAGCGCGAGCAGCATGCCGGCGGTCGACGACTCGTTGGGCGTGAAGATGCCGTCGACGCGCGAGGCGAAGCGGTTCAGCAGGTTCTCCGCCGCGCGCTTGGCGGTGTCGCGGGTCGGGCCGGCGTACTGATCGGCCGAAATCACTTTGATGCCGGGGAAGGATGCCTTCAGCTCGGCCAGGAACCCCGCCTCGCGCTCCTCGGTCGACGCCGATCCCTCCTGGTAACGCAGCATCAGCAGCGTGCCCTTCCCCTTCAGCAGCTCGCCCATGCGCCGGCCGGCCAGGCGTCCGCCCTTGCCGTTGTCGGTGCTGACGTAGCTGACGGCGCGATGCGGCGGCTCGAGCGCGGAGTCGAAGACCACCGTCGGGATCCCGGCCTGCGCCGCCTCGTCGACCGGGCGTTTCAGGGCGCGGCTGTCGAGCGGCGCCAGCACGATGCCCTGGACGCCCTGGCTGATGAAGCCTTCGACGACCTGGATCTGCTGCTCGCGATCGTCTTCGCGGATCGGCCCCTTCCAAATCACTTTGACCGGCGTCCCCGCCGCGGTCAGTTCGGCGGCGGCCTTCTCGGCGCCGATGCGGACGCGGGCCCAGTGCTCGTGCGTCGATCCCTTGGGGATCACGGCAATCGAGAGCGGCGTCGCGGCCGGCGTCCCAGGCCCCGATCCCGCGCCGGTGCCGCTACCGGGGGCGCCGTTGCTCCCCGTCCCGCCGCACCCGGCCAACCCCACGAGCCCGACCATCCCGACGAGCGCGGCGAACCGGCTCACGACGTCCCTCACTCCCATCAGTGCCTCCCCGTGCTCACGCGCCCACTCCCTGATCGATCGCGGCGAACAGCCGCTTCTGGTACGGCGACCGCGCCGGGCTGCCGAACATCGCCTGGGCCATGAACACCACGGCGCCGCGACGCTGCGGATCGATCCAGAACAAGGTGCCCGCGGCGCCGCCCCCGCCCACCATGCCCGGCGGAATGATGGTGGCCTGCAGCAAGGCACGGGATCCAGCCCCCACGCCGTCGCTCGGATCGGCCACGTCGGGCGGATGGATGTTGCCGGTCGCAAGCCGCGCCGTCTCGGCCTTCATGACGCGCGCGCTGCCCGAAGCGCCGTCGTTCAGGAGCATCTCTGCGTAGCGTAGGAAGTCGCGCGTCGTGGAGACCAGTCCGGCGCCGCCGGCGACGAGCGCGGGTGGCTGGAGCCAGGCGCTCGTGACCCGATCGTCAGCGACACGCCACCCGGGCGGCAGCTTCGGATCCGGCGGCACCCCCTGCAGGGAATTGTCGCCGCGGACGGTCGCGTCGTAGTTGGTCGTGAGGCGGGTGGCCTCCTTCGCGTTCACCCGGAACCCGGTCGAGGTCATCCCGAGCGGCCCGAACAGTCGGCGTTCGAGAAAATCGCCGTACGGCATCTTCGTCACGCGCTGGATCACGAGCGCCATCACGTCGAAGCCGATCGAATAGTGCAGAACGGTGCCAGGCTCGTAGGCGAGCGGCAGCTCGGCGACGCGCGCGATGAGCTCGTCGAGCGATGCCGGCTGCCGACCGTAGCCGGGTCGGTTGCCGAGCGCGCCGAAACTGCCCGGCGTGATACCGCGCTCGCGATACAGCTTGTGCAGCTCCTCGCCGCTGTCGGAGGCCGGCGTCCAGTTGCCGAGCCCCGACGTGTTCGTGATGAGGTGTCGCATCGTCATGGTCTTGGTGACGGGGCGCGACGCGAGGCTTTTCTCCACGTCGATGGCGACGCGGAGCGTCTTGAACTCCGGGAGGACGTCGGTGACGGGCTGATCGAGCGTGAGCGTGCCGTCTTCGACCAGCAGCAGCGTCGCGATCCGCGTGACGTGCTTGGTCATCGAGTAGACGCGGCAGATGCTGTGCTCGTCGAACCGCGCCTCGGTGTCAAAGGCCAGGGTGCCGGCATTCAGGTAGGCCGGCGGGTCAGCACCGTAGCGGATCGCCACGCCGACGCCAGCGGCGCTGCGCTCGCGCACGAAGGTGTCGAGCGTCGCCTGCAGCGTCGACCAGTCGTGCCCCGCGGCAGCCATCCGGGTCGCGAACGCGGCCGACAAGGACGCGATGGTGGTCAAGCAGCGGCGCCGGGTCATGGGTATGGACTCGGACAAGACAACCTCCGTCGAACATGGACTCGGTTCCCACAAGGAGATGAGCGCACTATCATGACCCAACCATGCCCACGGACCGCCAGCCATGACCGACACGCTGCCGAACGGCGACCGCTTCCGGCGGGGCTTCGTGCTACTGCTGGTCATCGGCGTGACCGCCGCCTTCCTGTGGATGGTGTGGTCGTTCGTCATGACGGTGGTCCTGGCCGCGATCCTGGCCGGCCTGTTCCACCCGATGTACCGGCGCCTGCACGCCAGCACCGGCCAGCGCGGCTGGCTGGCGGCGATGGTCACCGTGCTCGTCGTCTTGATCGTGATCGTCGTGCCGTTGGCGCTCGTCCTCGGCCTGGTCGCCGGCGAGGCGGTGCGGCTGTCGACCGCGGTGGCGCCGCGGCTCCAGGAAGTGGTCGCTCATCCCAACCAGCTGCCCACCTTGCTGGAGAAGTTGCCGTTCTACGAGCACATCGCGCCCTACCGCCCGCAGATCATCGCCCGCGCCGGCGAGCTGATCGGCAACCTCGGCCGCTTCGCCGTGTCGTCGATCTCGGCCACCACGGCCGGCACGGCATCGGCGATCCTGCAGTTCTTCATCCTGCTCTACACGCTGTTCTTCCTGCTCATCGACGGGCCGGCGCTGCTGCGCAAGATGACCAGCTATCTGCCGCTGCGCGAGACCGAGAAGGAGCTGGTGCTCGACAAGTTCGTCTCGGTGACCCGGGCGACACTGCGCGGCACGCTGGTCATCGGCATCGCCCAGGGCACGCTCGGCGGGCTGTCGTTCTGGGCCGCCGGCATCGATGGCGCGCTCTTCTGGGGCACCATGATGGTGGTCCTGTCGGTGCTGCCGGTCGTCGGCGGCGCGCTGGTCTGGGTGCCGGCCGTGATCGTCCTGGCGATCCAGGGTCAGTGGCAGTCGGCGCTCGGCCTGACCGCCTTCAACGCGCTGATCGTCGGCTCGGTCGACAACGTCCTGCGGCCGCGGCTGGTCGGCCGCGACACCGAGATGCACGACCTGATGATCCTGTTCTCGACGCTGGGCGGCATCGCCGCGTTCGGGCCGATGGGGTTCATCATCGGGCCGATTCTGGCGGCAGTGTTCGTCGTCTCGTGGGAGATTTTCGGGACGGCCTTCGGTGACGTCATCCCGGTCGCCCAGCCGATCCTGCTGACCGACGGCAAGGGCCCGCAGTCCCCGGCGCCGCCGCTGATCGTCACGCCCTCAGAACACGTGCCCGAAGCGTAGCCACGTCCGCGGCCCTTCGCCGCCATAGGCGAGATCGAGGCGGAGGAAGACGCCGCCGTTCCCGCCGAAGCGGAAGCCGAAGCCCCAGTCGCGCTCGAAATCGCGCCAGCGCAGGCGATCGAGGCGCGGCGCCACCTGGCCGGCGTCGTAGAAGATGGCGCCGTCGAGCGCGGTCAGGATCTCGAACCGGTACTCGGCCTGCACCGCCAGCAGGTGGCGGTCGCGGAAGCGGAAGTCGCGGAACCCGCGCAGCGTCTGGCCCCCGCCGAGCGTTCGCATCAAGTAGAACGGCATCTCCGCTTCGCCGGCGACGTCGCTGAAGGAGCCCAGCGCGCGCAGCGCCAGGACGCGCCGCTCGTTGAAGACCGAGACGTACTGCTGGACGTCGACGTCGACCCGGGTGAAGCCGTCCTCGTTGCCGCTGCGATCCGAGTAGCGGGCCAGGGCGAGGCGGTACTTGCCGCCCTTGCGCGGGTTCATGAACGGCTCGGCGGTGTGGGCCTCGGCGAAGCCCTCCACCTTCACGAAGTCGTGCTGCTCGACCCACCCCGGGAGCTGGTCGAGGCTGAAGATTTGCGGCGCGTTGGGGACGTGGTTGTCGCCGCCCGGCCCGAGCCGCGGCCGCAAGTATTCGGTGGTGCCGCCGACGTTGAACCAGGGCGTCGCCCGGAGACCGGCCGTGACGCCGACGGTCCCCTGCCGCAGGTCGAAATCGGTGCGGTCGGCGCGGTCGCTCGCCGGCCCGATGCCGTAGAAGTCCTCGCGCGGAAAGCGGAAGTAGCGGCCGTAGGCGGTCGCAAAAGCGCGACCGCCGGCCAGCCGCGACCACGTCAGGCGGGACTCGAGCTGCCAGTACCCCTTCAGCGAACCGGCGCCATAGCTGGTCCAGTCGGCACCGGCGACGTTCAGGAGCCGATAGCCGGGACCGAGGGCGAAGCCGCCGCCCGAGGTGATGCGGCCGATGAACGGGAAGAAGCCGCTCCGCGGCGTCGTCAGCCGCGGGATGATCTCGTCTTCGAAGCGGACGGCGAACTTCTCGACGCCCTTCGGCACGTAGGCGTGCAGGTGCGTCGCCTTCTCGGCGCGCAGCCGGCGCCAGGCGTCGGCCCGCGTCGCCGGCGCGGCGGCCTCGACGGGTTGGGCACCGGCCGCGTCGGCGACGGACGGGACCAGCATGGCCGCGGCGAGCCCGAGGATTCGGAGCGCGTTTCGCACGGCGCCACTTTATCTCAAGGCTGCACGGCGACAGCGGCATGCGACCGGCGGGGGTCGGCGCCGGCGGTCAGGGCTCCGACGCCGGGTCCGAACGCGACCGCCGAGACGAACCCGTAGCGCAGCTCCCCCTTGCCACCGATGCGCGTGATGACGTGGCCGCGCCGGGTCAGTTCGGCGATCAGGGGGCGGGGGAACCGATCCTCGATCTGCACCTCGCCGGTCTCGTCGACACGCAGCCGGGGCGCCTCGACGGCGGCCTGGACGTCGAGTCCGCCGTCGACGACGCCCTGGATCACCTCGACAATCGAGGGCACGATCCAGGCGCTGCCGGCCGCGCCCAGCGCGAGCCGCGGCACCAGCCGGCCATCGACCTCGCGGCAGACGATGGTCGAGGCGTTGGTCGATGACGAGCGGGCCTGCGGTGTCAGCGAGCCGGCCATACCGCGCCGGCCCCGCGCCATCCGCAGATGGTTGTTGTAGAGAAAGCCGAGGCCGGGCGACACGTAGAAGCTGCCGCCCCAGGTGCTCAGCGTCTGGGTGATCACGACGACCGTGCCCTCGCCGTCGACAGTCACCAGCGCCGACGTGCCGCGGCCGATGCGTGAGGTCGATTCGTCGTCGCCGAGGCGGCCGCCGGGCTCGGCCGACGCCCCGCCGCTGCCGGCTGGGCCGCCGCCGTCCTCGTCGGCCGCGGGGCGCCGCGCCGAGGCGCGTCGAGGATCGATCGCGCCGAAGACCGCAGCCGCGTGCGCGGGATCGAGATGGGCCGCGCTCTCGTCCACCCAGATGGCCGGGTCGACGGCCTTGACGTGGTGGACGTGGCGGAAGGTCTCGATCAGGAGATGCGCGACGTCGACGTCCCTCGCCAGTTGCGCGCCGGCCACCGGCGGCTGGCGATCGAGCGTCTGCAGCACCTCGATCAGCGACGTCCCGGACGCCACTGGCGGCGGCGTCGAAAAGACGACGTGACCGCGATACGTGCCGCGGACAGGCGTCCGCTCGATGACGCGGTACAGCTCGAGATCCTCGCGCGAGAGGATGCCGCCGTGGCCGACCAGGTCGTCGACCATGCGCCGCGCCAGCTCGCCGCGATAGAACGCGTCGGCACCCTGGGCGGCGATGACGCGCAAGGTGGCGGCGAGGTCGGCGTTGACGAAGCGATCGCCCGGCTGCGGCAGCCGGCCGTTCGGCATGAACAGCGCCCGGGCGGCGGCGTAGCGGCCCAGCGTGCCCTGGCCTTCGGCGACGGTCGCCGGCAGCGCGCCGTCGAGCACGAAGCCGGAGGCGGCGTAGTCGATGGCCGGCGCGATCAGCTCGGCCCACGACACCCGGCCGCTGCCGTAGCGCCGATGCAGGTGATCCATCCCGGCGACGACGCCCGGGACATTGACGGCGGCCGGGCCGTGCTCGACGAGGCGGCCGTCGCGCAGCACCGCCGGGTTGTCGAGCGACGCCGCCGCCGGCGCCAGATCCTTGAAGTCGACGACGACGGGCGCCGCCGCCCCGGCCCGCCACACCAGCGCCATGCCGTCGCCGCCCAGGCCGGACGCGTCCGGCTCGACGACACCGAGGGCGAACGACGCGGCGATGGCGGCGTCGACGGCGTTGCCGCCGGCGCGCAGGGCGCGGGCACCCGCTTCCGACGCCAGCGGATGTGCCGACACGACCAGACTGCCGCGGCTGGTGACGGACGGCGCGATCGACGGCGCATCCGCGATCAACGCGTCGGTGACGTCCTCGAGCGCGGCGTCGTCGGCGGCCGCAGCGGCGCGCGGCCGGTGGCGCTCGCGGAGCGCCTGCCACGCCGGGGCACGAGCCGCATCCGGTCCGGCCCGGCGCACGAGCGCGTCCCAGACTGCGTCGAAAGTCGCGAGGCGGCGCGCGGCCGACGTCCGCACCGCGGCCCGCAGGGGCCGCGAGGTCGCGTCCGCCGGAGCGGGCGCGTCGAGAAACCTCGCGCCGAGATCGGCCGGGGCGGGAAACGTCGCCCCACCGGTCGCGCCACGCCGCGGCTCCCCGTTGTAGCCGTGGTCGCGCTCGGCGAGATCGGTGACCAGCAGCGTGCGCCCGTCCGGCGACCAGGCGACCTGTCCGGCGCGGCGCGAGACGACGATCGGCGACACCGGCTCGTCGTCGTGGGGACCGGCGCGGGCGCCAGGGTCCGTGACGTCGACGTCGACGACGCGGATCGACCCGCCGCCGTCCTGGCTGACGGCATAGGCCAGCCGGCCGCCATCGGGCGCCCACGCCGGCGACGACTCGGCGCCGCGCTCGCGAATCAGCACCTCCGGCTCGGGTCGGGCCGGACCGCCCGTGCTGGCGACGACGCGACC
>JBDSLU010000181.1:0-7109 GCA_039916225.1 Vicinamibacteraceae bacterium | reverse complement strand
CGCCAACGGGGTCATGCCGCGGGTCGGCGTGGTCTGGGATCCGACCGGCGACGGGCTGTGGTCGATCCGATCGAGCTACGGGCTGTTCTACGACCAGTTCCAGAACGGCTCGGGCACCGCCTCGCAGGGTCCGGTGAGCGCCATTCCGTGGGCCCAGTTCAACCAGTACAGCGGCCAGGGCCTGAACTTCCAGAACCCTTACCAGGGCCGCGCCTACCCGCAGCCCGACACGTTCGTGCGGCCATCGACGGTCTTCGCGATCGACCCCGACGCCAAGGCGCCCTACGCCCAGAACTGGAACCTGAGCGTGCAGCGCGCCCTCGGCGGGAGATACCTGGCCGAGGTCCGCTACGTCGGCGCCACCGGCCGCAACCTGCCGCGCAACGTCGAGGCGAACCCGGCCATCAACGGCCCCGGCGCGACGGCCCAGAACGCCGATCGCCGCCGCCTCTACGCCAACTGCCCGGCCGACGGTGGCACCTGCGACTTCTCGACGATCGCGATGTTGCGTAACGTCACGAGCGCCAACTACCACGCCGGACAGGCCAGCCTGTCGCGGCGCTTCGGTGACGGGCTCGGCCTCAACGTGTCCTATTGGTATTCGAAGTCGCTCGACGAGCTGTCGGCGATGAACCTCTCCGGCGCGGCGGCCAAGCCGCTCGCCGGCGAGAACGACCTGGCCCAGAACCCGCTCGATCTGAAAGCGGAATACGGCCCGTCGCTGTTCGACGCCCGGCATCGCTTCGTGGCCAGCGCGACCTGGGAGCCGCGGCTGCCCGCCACCGCCTCGGCCTCGCTGCAGCGGATCGCCGGCGGCTGGCAGATCAGCGTCATCGCCACGCACAACTCGGGCACGCCGTTCACCGTGTCCGACACGGCCAACGTCGCCCTCCAGGCCAACAGCCCCCCGATCTCGGGCTTCGCCGCCAGCCGGCCGAACCTGGTCGGCGACCCCAACGCTGGCGCGCACACCGTCGACGAGTGGATCGCCCGGTCGTCCTTCGCACGCCTCAATCCCCAGACGCAGGCCGGCCAGTTCGGCGATGCCGGCCGCAACATCGCCCGCGGCCCGGCCTTCACCAACGTCGACCTGTCGCTGGTCCGGAACTTCACGCTGACCGACCGGACCCGGCTGCAGGTCCGCGCCGAGGCCTTCAACCTGGCCAACCACGCCAACTTCGGCCTGCCCGTCGCCGACCTGAACTCGGCCAACTTCGGCCGCATCCTCGCCGCCGGCTCACCGCGGCTGCTGCAGTTCGCCGCGCGGCTGGTGTTCTAGGTGGAGGCCACCGTCGGCACGATCGCCCCTGACGTCGACGAGACGTCGCCCGGCTACGAGGGATGGCGCGTCGCCGCCGCCTCTGCGCTCGGGATCCTGGTCAGCTTCGCCTCCGTCCTTGTCTACACGTTCGGGATCTTCCTCAAGCCCATCTCCGAGACGTTCCACTGGAACCGCGAATCGGTGTCGGCCGCCTTCGGCTTCGCGGCGATGACCGCCGCCGTCTGCGCCCCGATCACCGGCATGCTGCTGGACCGGTTCGGGCCGCGTACGGTCATCGTGCCGAGCATCGTGGTGTTCGGCGCCGCTTTCGCCTCGCTGAGCCTGATGACGCCGCACCTGGCGCACTACTACGCGCTGTTCGTCGTCTTCGGCACGGTGGCCATGGCGACGTCGCAGGTCGCCTATTCGCGGGCCATCTCGACCTGGTTCCATACCCGCCTGGGCGCGGCGTTGGCCTTCGGGATGTGCGGCAGCGCGCTCGGCGCGATGATCCTGCCGCCGATCACGCAGCGCCTGATCGACGCGGTGGGCTGGCGGCGGGCGGCGATCATCATCGGATTCGCCATCGTCGCCATCGGGGTGCCGACGGTGCTGGCGTTCGTCCGCGAGCGCCCCGGCACGCGCACGGCCGACGGCCGCGGCGTGCAGACCGGCGCGACCGTCGGCGAAGGACTGCGCTCCTACGCCTTCTGGATCATCGTCGTGGTGCTGTTCTGCATCTCGATCGCCCAGAACGGCTCCATCACCCACCTGTCGGCGCTCCTGACGGACCGCGGCATTCACCCGGACCGGGCCGCGATCGCCGTCTCGGCCCTCGGCGGCGCCGCGCTGGTCGGCCGCCTGGCGACCGGCTGGCTGCTCGATCGCTTCTTCGCGCCGTGGGTGTCCTTCGCGCTCCTCGCGCTGGCCGCACTGGGCACGTTCCTGCTCTCCAGCGCGTCCTCGCTGGCCGCCGGCGTGACGGCGGCCGTCCTCATCGGCTTCAGCATGGGCGGCGAAGCCGACGTCATCCCCTTCCTGGTGGCGCGTTACTTCGGACTTCGCTCCTTCTCGGTGCTCTACGCGCTCACCTGGACGTTCTACGCGATCGCCGGCGCCATCGGCCCGGTGCTGATGGGCAAGGCATTCGATGCGAGCGGGTCGTACACCACGCTGCTCATCTGGATCGCGGTCTCGATCCTCGTCGTCGCGCCGCTGATGCTCGTCCTGCCGCGCTACGAGATGGCCCGCAAACCGGCGCAGCACTAGCGGCGGACCGGCACCACCCCGAGCGCCCAGCCGATTCCGGGTCGGGCCGCTCTGTTACGATCCGCGCGATGACCACGCGCGCGTTCCTTGCTGTCGCCTGTCTGCTCGCTGCGGCTCCGGCCGGCGGGCAGGACCTCACCAGGCACTTTCAGGGCATCGACGGCACCTTCGTGCTGCTCGACGGCCAGACAGGCGCGTTCACCCGCTGGAACGCCGCCCGCGCCGACCAGCGCTTCGCCCCGTGCTCGACGTTCAAGATTCCGAATACCGCGATCCTGCTCGAGACCGGCGCCGCCACGGGAGCCGAGTTCGTGGTCGAGTACGACCCCGCCCTGAAGGCGTCGCGTGACGTCTGGCGCCAGGACCACACGCTGCGCTCGGCCTACAAGGAATCGGTGCTGTGGTACTACCAGGCGCTGTCACGCAAGGCCGGTCTGCCGGCCGAGACGCGACTCGTGAAGCAGTTCGGCTACGGCAATGCCGATACCAGCGGCGGCGTGGCCGACGGCCCGTTCTGGATCGACGGCTCGCTGCGCATCTCGGCCAACGAGCAGGTCGCGTTCCTGAAGCGGCTGCACGAGAACAGCCTGGGGCTCTCCGATCGGACGACGCGCCTGACCAAGGACATCATGATCGCCGAGCAGCGGCCCGAGGGCACGCTGCGCGCCAAGACCGGCGCCTGCCACCCGACCGCAGACGGTCACGTCACGCTGTGGTACGTCGGCTACGTCGAGAAGCCGGCCGGTGTCTGGTACTTCGCGCTGGAACTGGGCGACAAGGCGTACGATCCGCTGATGACGCAGCGCGTCCCCAAGGCACGAGCCATCCTCGCCGACCTCGGCATATTCCCGGCGCCAGCGCCCGCGCCAAAGCCCACGAAGAGCACCCGATGATCGAAGGCCCACTCGGCCAGCCGTGGCTCACCTCGACCGCGGACTGGAAGACGCTGGTCGAAGCCTGCGCCGCCGCCCGGAGCAACGACGCACTGCTCCATCCCGCCAACCTGCCGCCCGGCTTCTTCGACCTGAGCACCGGCGTCGCCGGCGAGTGCCTGCAGAAGTGGCGCAACTACCGCGTCCGCGTCGCGGTGCTCTGCCCGCCCGGCAGCGTCGCGTTCAGTTCGCGATTCCCGGAGATGGTGGCCGAGGAATCGCGCAAGGGCCACTTCCGAATCTTCGAGACCCGCGGCCCCGCCGTCGAGTGGCTCGAGGAGCTCGGCGACGAAGCGGGCGGCGGCTAACAGCCTGTGAGTCGCCCGCCGCGAGTCGCAACGCGTGGCCTGTCGCCGGTCACCCCGTCGGTGCTCGGCGCACAACCAGCGCAACGGGAGAGCGCCTGCGCGCCGCCGGGGGCCCCACCGGCGACACCCGCCTTCACGCACTCGACTCGCCCTCGCTCGCGCTCGGCGGCGCTGCGATCGATCGAATCAGCCTAGATGCTTGGCAGGGCACCCATACATGACCCAGGCAAGAGACGAACTTCGTCTGTTTCAGGAGGCCGATGGATCCGAACTCCGATTCGAACTTGTCGAGATCGTCGACGAACACTTCGCACGGATGGTATCCGACCAGATTCGTCTACAGACGCACCTCGAAGAGGTCTCACTGCCACGCGCGATTACTAGTGGAGCATCTTGAAGCACTGCCGAATGGCTTCATTGGAGCAGTTGACCTGCCTACGACTCTTGATTGGACCAGCACCCTTCGTTTCGTCCGCATCAGCCGTGGCAACTTCGTCGGCCCGGCGTTTCAGGTCGACGCAGCTACGTTCCTCGGCAACCCGATTGTCGCTCGGCTCGAGCGCAAGTTTCGAAAGGTCTACTCAGGGTCGGCACCAATCGAGCTTCTGGCCTTCTTCGAACTCCAACCGACGGCGGTGGCCATGTGGCAGGCCCACGTCGCGCGCTTCGTTGCAGAGAACCTCGCCGATTCTCCGTTTCGCCGCGTGTGGGTCTACGACGCGAACACGAAGTCCGTGCTTCTCGAGTCAGCTCGTCGCTCGTCTTAGAACGCGTTGGCGACAGGGACACTGCGAGCGACAGGCGAGTCGAGTTCTGCGAAGCGGGTGTCACCGGTGGGGCCCCCGGCGGCGCGCAGGCGCTCTCCCGTTGCGCCGTCCTTGCGCCGAGCACCGACGGGGTGACCGGTGACAGGCCCCGAGCGCCGACTCGCTCCAAGCGGGTCACACGAGCGGTTACCGGGTGACCGTTCCTTCGATGAGGCCGTACGGCTCATCGGTCGGCACGAAGATCTCGTTGCGGTTCTCGAGGCCGAACCGCGTGAGGTCGACCGGCAGGTGGTGCTTGTTGGGCATCACGAGATGGATCGACGTCACGTCCTCGACCTGGTCGATCACCGCCTGCCCCATCGCATGGAGCGTGTGCTGCACGGACGCGCTCTGATGCTCCGCGAAGGACTCCAGGAGCGTCTTGTGCGCAGCCCGCCAGACGGTATCGAAGCTCACCGCCGTGTCGCGGTAGCGCCACGTCGCCGACAGCGAGGTGGCGAAGATCCGATCCTCGGTCTCCGGCAGGGTGGTGTACTCGTCGCGGGGGAAGCCGGCGAACGCCGACTTGGCGGACTTCAGGATGACGAGATCGGCGACGCCCGCGTCGACGGTTGCCGACTGACGGTCGGCCTCGATGGTCGACGTTCGATGCTCCGGGCCCTGCCGCACGAACGCCTGCCCATAGTCGCGATCGCCCGAGGCGATGCGGCGCCACGCGTGTTCCGTGATGTCGATGCGCACGCGCTCGAGGCGCGAGTTGCGATCGAGAAAGTGCCGGGCGAGGACGAGGCCGAACGACTCGGCCTCGCGCACGCGCTCGGTCGCGGCAAGCGCGTAGACGGTGTTCTTCATCGTGTCGGTCGGCAGCACCGCGCTGTTGTCCCCGGCCGTGTACGACTCGTCGTAGTCGCCTTCGAACCGGATGGCGATCGTCAGATCGGACAGCTCATGCCGATCGGATCGGCGCGTGAGCTGCACGAGCCGGACCCGCGACTTGCCGTAGGCCGTGTCTCGCAGCATCGAGGGCTCCCTGGGAGATCGTTGGACTGCCCGATTCGAGTGAACGTCTGTCACCCCGGGCTCTGCTGAGACTACTAGAATCGGCCGCGCATGAGAAAGATCGCGGCCGCACTCATACTCGCCATACTCCCACTCGCCTCAACCTATCTGTACGTCTGGATGTGGCGCGACGCAACGGCGTGGCCTGGCTCCTGTCGCGACTTGGCGCGCGAAGCGGGAGCCGTCGCGACGAGTGCCGCTCGATGGCAACGCTGACGGCGCGGCGTCGAGCCGCTCCTGCCGGCGGGTGGCGCCGGTGGGGCCAACGACGGCGCGCAGGCGCTCACCCGTTGCGCTGTTCTTGCGCCGAGCACCGACGGGGTGACCGGCGGCAGGCCCCGGTCAGGCTCGACCTCTCCCAGGGATGAGGGTTTCGCGAGGCGCTAGCTGTCGAACGGCAGGAGGAGGTTGTGGCCGTCACCGGCGCCGAGGATCTCGCGGATGCGGCGGGCCAGCGCGGCGAGCGCGAACGGCTTCTGCAGGAACTCGACGCCGGGCTCGAGGACGCCCTGCCGCACGATGGCGTCGTCGGTGTAGCCCGACACGAACAGCACCTTGATGTGCGGCCGTTCGATGCGCAGACGCTGCACCAGCGCTGGCCCACCCATGATCGGCATCACGACGTCGCTGACCACCAGCTCGATCGCCCCTGAGTGAGCGCGCGCGACCTCGAGCGCCTCCTCGCCGTGGCACGCCTGCAGCACGCGATAGCCGAGCATTTCGAGCGACTCGACCGAGATGGCGCGGACCATCGGCTCATCCTCGACCACCAGCAGGGTCTCGTGCCCGGCGACGCTGCCGGCGACCTGATCGGCCGGAGCCTCGGTCGTCGCCGCCTCACCGGTGCGCGGCAGGAAGATCTTGAACGTCGAGCCGCGGCCGTATTCGCTGTAGACCCAGATGTGGCCGCCGTTCTGCTTGACGATGCCGTAGCAGGTGGCGAGGCCGAGACCGGTGCCGCGACCGGGTGGCTTGGTCGTGAAAAACGGTTCGAAGAGGTGCCGCGACACGTCTTCGGTCATGCCCATGCCGGTGTCGCTCACCGCCAGCATCACGTAGTGTCCGGGCTGCACGCCCTGGTGCTGCCGCGCGTAACTCTCGTCGAGGTCGACGTTGCGCGACTCGATGGTCAGCGTGCCGCCGTTCGGCATGGCGTCGCGGGCGTTGATGACCAGGTTCATCAGCACCTGCTCGAACTGGGCCGGGTCGAGGCGGACGCTGCCGAGATCGCGCGCGGTGACGATGCGCAGCTCGACGTCTTCGCCGATGACGCGACGCAGCAGGTCCTGCATCTGTACGACCAGCGCGTCCAGATCGACGACCCGCGGCTCGGTGATCTGGCGGCGGGCGAAGCCGAGGAGCTGCCGCGTCAGCGAGGCGCCGCGCTCGGCGGCGTGACGGATACTGCCGAAGTACTCGTGCGCCGGATTGTCGCGTTCGAGCTTGGTGCCGGCCATCTCGATGTAGCCGAGCACGGCCGTCAGCAGGTTGTTGAAGTCGTGGGCCACGCCGC
>JBDSLU010000180.1:0-18783 GCA_039916225.1 Vicinamibacteraceae bacterium | reverse complement strand
CTATTCGCGGCGCTGGGCGCGCCGCGGCGTCCGCACGCGGGCGGCTCTTTCATAAGAACGGTTCGAGACAGCGTGCCCGCCACCCTTACCCTGAACGGCCGGACGACACCGGCGCTGCCCGGGCTCTCGCTCTTCGAGCAGGCCGAGCGGCTCGGCGTCCGTGTGCCGACGTCTTGCAAGAAGCAGGGCAAGTGCAAGGAATGCCTGGTCGAAATCACGGCCGGTCTGGACGCGCTGTCGGCGCCGACGCCGGAAGACCAGCATCTGCGCGGTAACTTCCGGCTGTCGTGTCGCACGTCCATCGTCGCTGACGACGCGCACGTCCGCTGCCACACGATGCGGCGCGGCCAGCTTCGCGTCCTGGCCGGCTGCGCCGACATCGCGGCCCGCCACGTCGGTCTCGCCCTCGATCCGGCGGTGACCCGCGACGGCGAGCGCATCCTGATCGACGGCGAGGAAGTGGCTCGTTCGACCGGTCCGATCCACGGCCTGGCGATGGATCTGGGAACGACCACCGTCGTCCTGCGCCTTTACGATCTCGAGACTGGCGCGCTCGTCGCCGATGCCTCGTTCGAGAACCCGCAGCGCTTCGGCGGCTCGGACGTGATGGCGCGGATCCAGTACGACACCGAGCACGGCGGCTTCCTGCTGATGCGCACGCTGGCCGGTTACATCAGCCACGCCATCGAAGAATTCCCGGTCGATCCGCTGACGATCTACGAACTGATCGTGGTCGGCAACGCCACGATGCGCGACCTGTTCTTCCGGCAGAACGTGCACTCGATCGGCCAGAGCCCGTATCAGTCGATCACCGAGCTGGAGGTCGCCGAGGGCAAGCGCGACACCACCGCGCTGGTGGCGAGCGGCCGGCGGCTCCTGCTGCCGATCCACCCGAAAGCGCGCGTCTACGGCCTGCCGGTGATCAGCGGCCATGTCGGGGCGGATGCCGCGGCGTGCCTGCTCGCGGTCGATCTGGCGCGGGCCGATCGCCTGACGGTGGTGATGGACATCGGCACCAACACCGAGCTGCTGCTCGGCCATCGCGGGCGCATCCTGGCGGCGTCGTGTCCGGCCGGGCCGGCCTTCGAAGGCGGCGCCATCTCCTGCGGTATGCCGGCGCTCGACGGCGCCGTCGCGACCGTCGAGGCGCGCGACGACGGCTCGTTCGCGCTCGGCGTGATCGGCGACGGTCCGTCCGAAGGGCTGTGCGGGTCGGGGCTCGTCGACACCCTCAGCGAGCTGCTGCGCACCGGCCGGATGAACACGATGGGCCGCTTCGAGGACGGCGAGTCGACGATCGTCCTCGACGAGGCGACCGGGGTCGGCCTGCTCGAGAGCGACGTCAACGAGCTGGCCCAGGCGAAGGGCGCCAACGTCGCCGGCCTCAGAGTCGTGCTCGACACGTTCGGCGTCGACATCGACGCCATCGGCGTTTTCTACCTGGCCGGCGGCTTCGGCCGGCATCTGCGGCTCGAATCGGCGCAGCGCATCGGCCTGGTGCCGGCCATCGCCGCCGATCGCATCGTCCAGGTCGGCAACGCCGCGATCGAAGGCGCGACGCTGGCCCTGCTGTCCAGGGCCAAGCGCGCCGAGCTCGAGGACACCGTCCGACGCGTCGAGCACTGCCGGCTCGAAACGCATCCCGGCTTCTTCGACTTCTTCGTCGACGGCTGCCAGTTCACGCCAATGATCGCAGTTTCTGCAAGTTGCTCGGAGCAAGCTCCGAGCACGCTCCGAGCAACTGGCAGTAACTCCAACGTCGCCGAGGCGGAGGCGATGCGGTGATGGCGCTCGCGGACGTTCGGCCGGCGGTGCAGGTCGATCCGGCCGAGTACGCGCGGCTGCTCGGTTATCCGCGCGGACACCGGCTCGAGGGCCGGGCGGCGGTGCTCGCGGCCGAGGCGGAGGCGTGGTACGCCGAGCACGGCCGCCCCTGGATCTTCGCCCGCGAGGCGGCGACGCTGGCCCTCGACGCCGATGGCGTGCGCCTCGACGGTCGACGCTTCGCCAGCGCGCGTCTGCGTCAGTCGCTGGTCGACGCCGGCGCGCACGGCGCCGTGCTGGTCGCGGTCGGCGCCGGTCCGGAGTTGGAGGCCGAGGCGGCGCGGCGCTGGCTGGACGAGAAGCCGGACGAGTACTTCTTCCTCGAAGTCTACGGATCGGCGGTCGTCGAGCACCTGGTGACGCAGGCCGGCGCGCGATTGTGCGGCTGGGCCGACGCGCTGGGCCTGGCGGTGCTGCCGCACGACAGTCCTGGCTACCCGGAATGGGACATCGCCGAGCAGGCCGCCCTGCACGGTCTCCTCACGGCCGAGTCGCCGCTGCCCGGCGTCCTCGAAGTGCTCGAGTCGGGCGCGCTGCGGCCCAAGAAGTCGCTCATCGCCGTCTTCGGCCTGACCCGCCATGTCGAGCGCCTGACGCACCTGCGGGACCTGGTGCCGTGCGAGCGCTGTGCCTTCACGCCGTGCCAGTACCGGCGAGCGCCGTACCGCCGCGGCGCGCTGCGCTCGACGGCGCGGGCCTTCGACGAACCGAGCCGCGCCGACGAGCCGGTGCTCGACGCCGCGGCGGCCTACACGGTGAACGCGCGGGCGCTGCGTCGCTGGGCGGCCGAACGCCTCACGCTGACGCCGCGCGACGACGGATCGACCGACGCGCTGTTCCGCTACGAGGGCACGACCTGCTCGAACATGGGCTACCCGCTGCGCTTCGAGTATCACGTCCGGCTCGGGCCGCGCCGCGACGGGTATCCGATCGACGGGCAGCGCTGCGTGCCGGCCGCGGGTGACACCGGCTACACGAAGATGTGCAACTACCAGGGCATGGGCGACGCGCTGATCGAGCTCGTCGATGGCGACGCGCCGCTCGCCGGCCAGCCGCTCGGCGCGATCATCGGCTGGCAGCGCCCGACATCGGTGGCCGGCTGCTACTGCGACGACGCGAGCCGCGTCCACAAATGGGGCCTGGTGCTCGAGACCATCCACTACGCCCTCGCCCAGGTTCGGCAGGAGAGGCCGCTCGACACGACCGGAGAACCATGACGACCCCGCTACTCGAGACCCTCAAGACACGCCCGCTCATCGGCGACGGTGCCATGGGCACGCAGCTCATGCTGGCCGGCCTCGAACAGGGCGGCTGCGGCGAAGCCTGGAACCTGACCCACCCGGACAAGGTGCTGGGCATTCAGCGCCGCTACGCCGAGGCGGGCTCGGACTGCATCATCACCAACACCTTCGGCGGCTCGCGCATCATGCTGAACCGCCACGGGCACGCCGGCGACGTCGCCGAGGTCAACAAGGCGGCGGCGGCGATCACGCGCGACGCGTTCGGCGGCGGGCCCGGCTACGTGCTCGGTGACATGGGCCCGTTCGGCGGCCTGATGGAGCCGTACGGCGAGTTCACCGAGGCGCAGGTGCGCGAGGCCTTCAACGAGCAGGCCCAGGCCCTCATCGACGGCGGCGCCGACGCGATCATCATCGAGACGATGACCTCGCTCGAGGAGCTGCAGCTGGCGATCGAGGCGGCCAAGGCGGCCGGCGCCGCGTGCATCATCGGCTCGATGGCCTACGACGTGACCCTCGACGGATCGACGTTCCGCACCATGATGGGCATCGATCCGGAGCGCGCCGCCGCGTTCATGGCCGAGCACGGCGCGCACGTCGTCGCCCTCAACTGCGGCACCGGCATGGAGATGGAGCGGGCCCGCGATGCCGTCCGCCGATATCGCGCCGTCACCGGTCTGCCGATCATGGTCCAGCCCAACGCCGGTGTGCCCAAGCTGGTGAACATGAAGGTGATCTACGACGAGTCGCCCGACCACATGGGCTGTGGCGTGGTGCCGCTCGTCGAGGCCGGTGCCAACATCGTCGGCGCCTGCTGCGGCAGTACGCCCGAGCACATCCGAGAGTTCCGGCGCCTGCTCGACGCCCATCTCGCCGCCACGCCCACCGGCACCCGCGCCTGAGTCCCTACCGACCATGACCTTCACCCTGTGTCCCGTGAACGCCGGCGCGATCGACAAGCTGCCGGCCAAGACCGACGACAAGTCGGGCGTCGGCGTCCATTACGTCGACGCCTACATCAAGCCGATGAACGTGAAGCGCGAGGACGGCATCGCCGTCAAGTGCAAGCGGCGCGGCATCAAGATCGTCCTGACGGTGAAAGGCAACAGCGGGGAAGGCCTGCTGCGCCGCCTCGCCAACGGGCCCGATCCGGTGGCCATCCTCGACGCGGCGCTGCAGGAAGCGGCCGCGGCCGCCGGTGTCACGCTGGCGGTGGGTGACGGTCGTATCGATCTGACAATACCGGAGTAGTTCAACGAGTCCTGGTCCTGGGAACGACTCCGGAGTCTGTGCTGCGGTTGCTCGTGCTCGGCGATCGCCACGGAGCGTATCAAGCGATCCACGGGAGCCGGTGAGGCAGTGGGTGCTGAGTCTGCCGCATCGCCTTCGTTATGTTCACTATCACGCGCTGGTGATCGACGGCGCGTTCTCGACCGATGGCGCGAGCGTGCGCTTCATCCCGCGCCACTGTTGACCGCGGCGGATGTCGCCGATGTGCTCGCGACGGTCGTGCCACGCGTCCGGCGCCTGCTCGAGCGGCGGGGCTTCGGCGACCGCGGCGCGCCTTCTCGGCGACCAGTCGAGGGGACCGGCCGCTTTCCAACAACACCTTCAGGTCGCACAGCACGATTGTGAATCCCTCGATCGCGTTCACCGCGCTGTGGATCACATCGTCCTTGAAGCCGGACAGGGCGATCTGGACCACACACTCTCTGCCGGCCGACGCGTCGATGGTGATGGCGACATGAGTCCCATCGGACCAGTCGAATTCGATTCGCCGGCCGGGTTCGAGCGCCGTCGCGGTCGTCACTTCGTGGGCGCCTGGCACCAGAAACGTCCACTCGACCGGTGTATCGACGGACAGCGGCGCGCCAGCGTGTGTCAGCCAGAACTGAGTCAGGCGCGCCGGTTCCACGAATGCGGCGTAGATGTCGGCGGGGGCGCTCTGGACTATCTGCGCGCACTTGACGGTCACGTTGGCCATGTCGGTCCCAGCCGATCTATTGGCGGTCACTCGCGACTTTGAGGGCGGCGGCGGTGGCGCCGGCGGCGCCACGCGACCAGTTCGCAAGAAGGCCCTCCCGGTTGAACCGTTCCGCCGCACGCGCCTGCCACTTCTGCCCCGTCGCGCACCCGAGGGCCTTCTTGAGACTCGACGCGGTGACCTTGACCATCGGCACGCCGCTCTCGACCGCGGCGAGCTCGGCGACTGCCTCGGCCTTGATGGCTTCGACCGATGCTTTGAACCGACCTGACGACGAGCTGAGAAGCGCGATGGTCGAGCGGCGCCGCTTGTCGCCCTGGCCGAAGATGGCGTTCAGGCGCGACCGCAGCGCGGCTAGATCGTCGCCTGACCGCGCCTGGAAGCGAATCGCAGTGATCGACGTGATCACGAACGTCTCGCCCGAGCCCACCGTCCGCGCGACGACGACTGTGTCCCGGGTCGGGCTGACCCCGAAGATCATCCTCGCATCCTCGCAGAGATCGCCGGCCTTGGCGCAGCAATGTGCCCGCCACCGCAGAGTCGGCGCTCGCTCGCCCCTCAGCCCCTGGGGGGTAACGTTCTCGAGGCAGACTACGGCAGCCGCCCGTACTTCTTCATGACTCCAAGCATCCGGTCCACCGGCAGCGCGTATATCCGCAGGTCGTTCGCTCCGGTCGTCGTCTCCGCCGCGAGCAGCGCGTTGGTAATGGCTGCCTCTGTCGCCTGCGCTGTCGCCTGGAAGAGTGGCGTGATCCGATCGTTCGGCAGCATCTTCACATCGGTCACCGGCCGGTCATTGAACCAGGCGCGCGGGTTGGCCGTGGAAAATGCGACGAAGATATCGCCCGAACTGTTACCGCCGAAGCCGCCTTGCCGTCCGATCCCAAGCGACACTCGGGTAGCGATCCTTTTCAGTTGGTGCGGCAGCAGCGGCGCGTCGGTGGCCACGACCACGATGATCGAACCTTGATCCGCATTGCCGTCCGGCGCCATCCACCACGCCGCAGCGGCGATGCCCGGCGTTCGGCGGCAGTGGATCGTTGTTGGCGATGCAGCCCACCAGATCCTGGATCTCTTCGCCGACCGGCACCCCGGCAATCCGCAAATCGCGACGCGCGCCGTAGTTGCACTGCACCAGCACGCCGACGGTGTAACCACCCTGCGCGTCAGGCAGCTTCCGCGACGCGGTGCCGATGCCGCCTTTGAAACCGTGGCACACCATTCCGGTGCCGCCGCCGACCGCGCCTTCCTTCGGCACGCCGCCCGCTGCACCATCGAGTGCGGCATGCACGTGCTCCGGCTTCACGTGGAAGCCGTTGATATCGTTCAACCTCCCGTCGTAGGTTTCGGCGACGACGGGCAGCCACCACGGTTGCAGGACGTTTTGCCGTGAGACCTCCCATTGAACAATCGCGTCGCGTACCACGCCGACACTGTGCGTGTTGGTGATCGCCACCGGCCCCTCGAGCAACCCGCTTTCCTGAATCCAGGTCGTGCCGGTCATTTCGCCGTTGCCGTTCAGCGTGAACCACGCCGCGAACACGGGATCGTTGTTGGCCCGGCCGCGCGGATGCACGACCGTGACGCCCGTGCGAACAGGACCTTGGCCGACCACCAGCTTGCCACTGCCGGAGATCAATGTTGTGTGACCCACCTCCACCCCGGCCACGTCGGTGATCGCATCAAGCGGCCCTGCGGTCCCGCCAATCGGCAACTTGAGATCACGCTCTCGTGGCTTCTGCGCCTGCAGAACGCCGGACAGCGTGAGAAGAGCCGCCAGCAGAGCGAGATGTGCGCGCATGCCTGGATTCTAGGCGAACCCTGGGCCACCGCTGACGCCGACGGTAACGCTGACGGCGGACGAGTGGTTCGCTCGCGCGGCCAGCGGCGAACCCGATCGGCGGCGAGCCGCCTGGGGCGCGCTTCACGATGGCCGCATGGGCCACTATCCACACCGGCTCAGCCCCGGCCGGCCGGCTCGGTCGCGGCGCGCTCGCGTGGATGGACGAACGTGCTGCTGAACGACCGGATGATTTGCCGCTTCGGCCATCCTAGGGCGTCGATCGTCCGCGCGACGAACGGGGCCGCTGCCGCCACGGGGAGGTGTTGCCCCAGGCCGAAGACCCGGCGGGCGCGACGCGAAATCGAGACCGATCGATCGTTGATCGGGCGGCGCAGCCGCTCGTACGGCAGCAGCCGATCCCGGGACACATCGCCTGCGCGCGCCGCGTCCGCCACATCGACGAGCGCACAGGCGTCCCAGACGCGAGGAAACTCCAGCTGGGCGCGGACGGCCGCGGCGACCGGCGTCAGCCGCTCGAGGGCGCGCCAGAACCCGTCGGCTGGCTGTTCGAGGAAGCGAGCCGCGCGCTCGGCCTCGATCGGCACGAGGAAAACGCCCTCGTTGCCGGGCCACGGAAAGAACCCTGCGGCCGCCGGGCCATCGCCCGTGGCCCGCGGCCGCGAAATTCTCCGGCGAGAGCCGGAGCCAAGCGATCGCGCCGCCGACTTCGATCTCACGCAGGCGAACGCTGGCGGTCTCGCGGATGGCGTCGGCGACCCCCAGCGGCTCGAGCGCCTGCGGTGTCGCGCCCCACAGAACCTCGGGACGCGCAAGGCGGGGCGGTGCGGTGGCGCGTTCGACCAGGGCGACGCGCCAACCCCGGCGCCCGAGGTCGAGGGCCAGGACGGCGCCGCCGATGCCCGCGCCGACGACGACGACATCGAAGCGCTCGACCACAGAACACTCCTGATGAACAAGGGAGCTGTCGACTCTACCATTGCCTCGACGTACCATCCGCCCGGCACCGACAAGGAGATCGCAGGAACACCACGCGGCGCGCGGCCGCCAAAATCGCGCCTGTCACCTTTGTCATGAACGGGACATAGCCACGACAGGCGCGCCGCCATATCGTCGGCTCATGCGCTCGACCATCGCCCTCGCCGGTCTCGCGTGCGCGACGTCCGGGCTGACCGCATGCGCCACCGGTCGGCTCCCGGCGCCGCCCGCCCCCGTCGCGACGCGGGAATTCTCGACCACGGCCTGGCTGCACGGCAAGCCGTTGGTCCTCCATCTCACTGCTCCGGCGCCTGCGACCTCTCCCGCGGAGTCGGCGGCCCCCGTCGCGCTCGTGCTCTACGCGAGCGGCGACGGGGGCTGGTTCGGCACGGCGGTCCAGATGTTCCGCGCCCTCGCGGCGGAGGGCCAGCCGGCGGTGGGGCTCAGCTCGCGCGCGTTCCTGAAGATCGAACGGCCCGGACAGGCCCGCCTCAGCCCCGAGCAGCTGCGCCTCGACTACCGGGTGATCCTCGACCGCGCGCGTGAGGCGCTCGCCCTTCCGCCGGCGACGCCGGCGATCCTGACCGGCTGGTCTCGCGGCGCGGCGTTCGCGGTGCTGGCCGCGGCGGCGCGCCAGACGCCGCCACCCGCCGGCGTCATCGCGATTGGGCTCGCCGATGGCGAGAACCTGGCGATCGACGGCCCCGAGGACGAAACGGACGACGAGACCGATCCCGGCCGCGACTCGACGCCGCGGGCCAGCGAGCCGTTCGCCCCCTACGAGACGCTCGCCCACGGCGTCGACATCCCCGCGGCGGTCGTGCAGGCCACCGGGGACCGCTACCTGCCCGCGCGACAGGCCCGCGCGCTCTTTGGCCCGGACGGGGTGAGGCGGCGCTTCTTCGAAGTGCCCGGCCGCAACCACCGCTTCGATGGCGCCGGCCGCGAGCTGGTGGGGGCCTTGAGCCAGGCGCTGCAATGGATCGTCGGGGGCCTCGCTCCCAAGCCGCGGATCGCGGCAGCCGCGCTGGCGATCGGCCTCGCCGCGGCGGCGCCGGCCCAGGCGCAAGCGACCGACACGGTGACCGTCCGCGGACACGCGCTGACCGTGCGCACCTACGGCACCCGCGGCGGCCAGCCCGTGATCGTGACCAGCGGCGATGGCGGCTGGATCCACCTCGGCCCGTATGTCGCCGATTCGCTGGCGCGGCGCGGCTACTTCGTCGTCGGCGTCGACGCCCGCGCCTACTTGAGCAGCTTCACCTCCGGCTACACGACGCTGCGGCCGGAGGACGAGCCTGGCGACTACCGCGTCTTCGCGGAGTTCGCCGGCCGTGGATCGACGAGGAAGCCGGTCCTCGTCGGCGTCTCGGAAGGCGCCGGCCTGTCGCTGCTGGCCGCGACCGATCCGCGGACACGCGAGGCCATCGCCGGCGTGCTCGGGCTCGGGCTGCCCGATCTCAACGAGCTCGGCTGGCACTGGCGCGATGCGCTGATTTACCTGACCCACGGGACGCCGAATGAGCCGCTGTTCAGCGCCGCGCGCCTGGCGCCGCGGGTCGCGCCGCTGCCGCTCGCCGCCATTCATTCCACCCACGACGAGTTCGTGCCGCTCGCCGATGCACAGAAAATCGTCGCCGCCGCTGGCGAGCCGAAGCGGCTGTGGATCGTCGACGCCGCCGACCACCGCTTCAGCGGTGCCTTGCCAGAGTTCGATCAGCGGCTCGTCGAGGCGCTGGCCTGGATCGCGAACCCGCACGCGCCGGCGCCGTGAGGCGGACCGCCGCACACGCCTGGAGCCGCCGATGATCCGCCAACGTCTCCGTCACGCCCTGCCGGCGCTGATCAGCCTGTTCGTCTTCCTCGTCGCGCTCGCCGTTCTCCGTGTCGAGCTGCATTCCGTGCACTGGCGCGATTTGCAGGCGGCGGTGTTCGCCACGCCGCAGCCGCGGCTGTGGCTCGCTATGACCTTGACCGCACTGAACTACGCGGTGCTGACGGGCTACGACCTCCTGGCGTTCAGCTCGATCGGCCGGGATGTGCCGCGACGACGGATCGCGGGAGCGGCCCTCGTCGCGTATGCGATCTCGCACACGGTCGGCTTCGCCGCGCTCTCGGGTGCGTCGGTGCGCTACCGCTTCTACGCCCGCTGGGGCGTGACCGCCGAGGAGATGACCCACGTCGTGGTCAGCTACTCGATCACGTTCTGGATCGGGCTGCTGGCGCTCGGCGGCGTCAGCCTTGCGCTGGCGCCCCTGCCCGACGCGGCCTTCCTGCCGGCGCCAGCGGTGACGCGCGCAGCCGGCGTGCTGCTGGTCGCCCTCGTCGCGGCGTACATCCTGATCTGCATCGTGCGCCGCGAGCCGCTGCGGGTGGGACCCGTGCCCGTGCGGCTGCCTCGCCCGGCGATGGCGCTGGCGCAACTCGCCCTGTCCGTCACCGACTGGCTCCTCGCCGGCTCGATCCTGTACCTGCTGCTGCCGGTCGGCGCGCCGCCGTTCCTCACCGTGCTGGGGGCGTTTCTCGCCGCTGTGCTCCTAGGCATGGCCAGCCATGTTCCGGGAGGCGTCGGCGTGTTCGAAGGGCTGATGGTGTTGTGGCTGCGGCCGTGGATGCCGGCGGCCGCACTCCTGCCCGCGTTCGTCGTCTATCGCGCCGTCTACTATCTGTTGCCGTTCCTCGCCGGCGTGCTCGCCCTCGTCGCCGACGAAGCGCGGCAACGACGTATCCATCTCACCCGCGCCGCCGGCTGGATGGGCCGGCTCACGCAGCAGCTGACGCCGCAAGCGCTCGCGGCCTTCACCTTCCTGGCCGGCGTGGTGCTGCTGGCCTCGGGCGCGACGCCGGCCGCACCCGGGCGCCTCGATCTGCTCGATCGTCTGCTGCCGCTCGGCGTGATCGAGACCTCCCACTTCGCCGGCAGCATCGCCGGCGCCGGCTTGCTCGTGCTGTCGCACGGGCTCGCGCGACGGCTCGACGCGGCCTACTATGCGTCGTCGCTCCTGATCGTCGTCGGCATGGCCGCGTCGCTGCTGAAGGGCTTCGACGTCGAGGAGGCGGCGCTGCTCCTCGGCGTGCTGCTCGTCCTGCGCCGGGCCCGGCCCGCCTTCAATCGCCGCGCGGCGTTCTTCGCGACGCGCTTCTCTCCGCGGTGGATCGCGGCGGTCGCCGGCACGCTCGGCGCTTCCGCCTGGCTGGGGCTGTTTGCGTTCCAGCACCTCGACTACGGTGCCGATCTGTGGTGGCGTTTCGAGCTCACCGGAGAGGCGTCGCGATCGCTGCGGGCCTCGGTCGGCGCCGCCATCGCCGTGCTGCTCGTCGGCATCGCCCGCCTGGTGGGGCACCCGCGCCACGAGGTCGACGCACCGGATGAGGCGACGGTGGACGAGGCCGCCGCCCTGGTCGCGGCCCATCCTGCCACCACCGCCAACCTCGTCTTCCTGCGCGACAAGGGAGTGATCTTCGATGACGCGCGCGGCGGCTTCGTGATGTACGGCGTCCAAGGCCGGACATGGGTGGCGATGGGCGATCCGGTCAGCCCCGCGGCGCTGCAGCGGACGCTCATCCGCCGCTTTCTCGAGCGGGTCGACGACTATGCCGGCACGCCCGTGTTCTACGAGATCGGTCACACCGGGCTGCACCGCTATGCCGACTTCGGCCTGACGTTCGTCAAGCTCGGTGAAGAGGCACTGGTCGATCTGCCGTCGTTCACCGTCGACGGCGGCGCCGGGGCGCGCGCCCGCCAGACCCTACGCCGGCTCGAGCGGGACCGCGGCACGTTCCGGCTGATCGCGCCGGCCGACGTACCGTCGCACCTGCCCGCGCTCCGGCGCGTCTCGGACGACTGGCTGGCGCACAAGGCCGCCGCGGAGAAGGGCTTCTCGCTCGGCTTCTTCGATGAGGTCTACGTCCGCCACTTCCCGGTCGGCGTGATCGAGCGCGATGGCGCTATCCAGGCGTTCGCCACCCTGTGGCCGGGCGCGCCAGGCTCGGACCTGTCCGTCGATCTGATGCGTTTCACTGCCGACGCGCCGAAGAACGTGATGGAGGCGCTGCTGGTACACGTGATGCTGTGGGGCCGCGGCGAAGGCTACCGCCGCTTTTCGCTCGGCATGGCGCCGCTCTCAGGCTTCGAGCGCTCGCCGGTGGCGCCACGGTGGGGGAAGATCGGCGCCTTCGTCTACGAGCACGGCGAGGTGTTCTACGGATTCCAGGGGCTGCGTGCCTTCAAGGAAAAGTTCGTGCCGGTCTGGGAGCCGCGCTACCTCGCCTGCCCGGGCGGCCTGGCCTTGCCGCGCGTCCTCGCCGACGTGTCGGCCCTGATTGCCGGCGGCTACCGCCGCATCTTCCTCAGAGCACCGGGGCCGCCCGGACGGCGGCCGTCGGCGCCCCGGCTTCCGCGTCGGCAGGACACCCCGTCCGTGATTCGGACAGCCTCGAGCGGCTCACTCGCCCGTTGACGATTGCGTTGAGCGACGCCGAGACGAGCGGACGACGTGCCTGCGGGCCCGCCTCCCCGAGTTCCTGCCGGCCATGACGGCGGCGACGGGCGATGCGGCGGGGGCCGGCCTCCCGATCGGGAGGCACGAGGAGGTCTTCCGTGGCTGCCGTCGCTGCGGCGTCGGCCCACTGATGCGGCTGGCTGGGGCGGCCTGGTCCCGAGGATCCGGGCCGATAACGACTTTTGAAAATCGGGCTGTACGCGATCGGCGCGCTGTCCGGCCGCGCCGTGGTGCAGGGCGCGGCCCCTGCCACTCGGCTACGGCGACGGCTGGATTCATCGCGTGCAGCGGCGACGCGTCGATGCGCTCGAGCATGCGCGCAGCCGGTCGTCCGCGACCTCGCCGGCAACGTGTGGCGCGGGAGACTCGCCGAGCGCCATACCAGACGCAATCGTCGGCCCCGGACCAGGCCCTTGGCGGAGCCGCGCCCAGCCCGCACCAGCGGCTGGAATCAAGGCGGGCGGGGCGCGGCCGATTGCAGACGTGGGAGACAACCGTGGATACCCACCAGAAGGCACTGCAAGTCAACCTCGATCCGGGCCTCTACGGCACGTTCGCCGAGATCGGGGCCGGCCAGGAGGTAGCGCGTTGGTTCTTCCGCGTTGGCGGCGCAGCGGGCACCATCGCCAAGGCCATGTCGGCCTACGACATGACCTTCAGTGACGCGATTTACGGCCCGAGCGACCGCTACGTGAGCAAGCAGCGCATCACCGCGATGCTCGACCACGAGTTCGGGTTGCTCGTCGAGCGCCTCGACGCCAAGCGCGGCGAGACGACGAAGTTCTTCGTGTTCGCCGACACCGTCGCAGCCAACGGCTTCGTCCGCAAGGACGATCCGCACGGCTGGCTCGGCGTGCGTTTTCAAACCGCGCCGCGCTCGCCGGCATCGCAAATCATCATTCACGTGCGCCTCCTGGATAAGGAGAACCTCCAGGAGCAGGAGGCGCTCGGCCTCATCGGCGTCAACCTGGCGCACGGCGCCGCCTACCTCCATCACGACCCGACCGCGCTCATCGTGTCGCTCCTGGACTCGCTGACCAGCGAGCGCGTGGAAGTGGACATGATCGAGTGCTCGGGATCGGCGTTCGCAAAGGTGGACAACCGCCTCCTGAGCCTGAAGCTGGTGCAGCACGGCCTGACCAACGCCGCGATGTTCACGGCGGCCGGCGAGGTCGTCCAGCCGGCGGACGCCCTCTACAAGAAGGCCATCCTCATCGAGCGCGGCAGCTTCCGCCCCGCCACCAACGTCTCCATCGACATGCTGCGCTCCGCGCAAGCGCAGTTCGTGCAGGAACCGCGCCTGCACGGCGAGCAGATCGTGACGATCATGGAGATGACGCTGAAGAACCTGACCGACGAGGACACGATCGACGCGCAGGACTTCCTCGATCGGGCCGACATCCTGGGCGCCCTCGGCAAGACTGTGCTGATCTCGAACTACGCGGAGTATCACCGCCTGGCGGCCTACCTGTTCCGGCACACCAAGAAGATGATCGGCATCGTGATGGGCGTCCCGACCCTGCGCGAGATCTTCGACGAGAAGTACTACGCCGACCTCGAGGGCGGCATTCTCGAGTCGTTCGGGCGGCTCTTCAAGAACGACTTGAAGCTGTACGCGTATCCGCTGCTCGATGAGCGCAGCGGTTCGCTCGTGACCGCCGGCAACCTCCGGGTCGAGCCGCACCTGCAGCATCTCTATTCGTATCTGCTGGAGAACCGCCTGATCGAGAGCGTCCGTGACTACGACGAACGGTGCCTGTCGATCTTCTCGCGCGACGTGCTCAAGCGCCTGCGCTCGGGTGATGTTGCCTGGGAGGCGATGGTGCCACTGGCGGTGGCGCAGCTCGTCAAGGAGCGCGGGCTGCTGGGATACATGGCCGACGCGGCCTGACCGGCGCACCGACGCGTCGCTCGCCCTCACGGCGCGTCGCGCAGCGGCCCGTAGTCCTGCCGGTAGATGGCGCGTCCGGCCAGACGAAGCGCCAGGTTTCGGACGAACTCCGGCAGCCCGCGAATACGATCCCGCCGGCGCGTGCGCTCCTGCACCCAGCGGATGCGCGCCCGACGGCGATCGGCAAAGGCGGCGAGGAGATTGATCGGGTGGCCGTCGCGGGCGAGCAGCTCGCCCAGGATCACGGCGTCTTCGAGCGCCATCGACGCGCCTTCGGCCATGTTGGGCGACGTGGCATGTGCAGCGTCGCCGATCAGCACGACCCGCCCCTTGCACGGTGGGTCGACCATCACATCCTCGATCGGAGCGAAGTGGACCGCCTCGGCGTGCGTCATGCGATCGAACAGGCTGGGCACCGGCTCGGCGAAATCGCCAAACAGCGTGCGGAGCTGGGCGCCGTCGCCTCGCGTGCCGTCGTCAGGCGTCGGGCTCAGCAGGTCGGCGTAGCAATACAGCCCGCCGCGCCCAACCGGCATCATCAGCCATGCCCGATCGCGAGCCAGCATGGCCGTCCAGGTCGTGACGCCGCAGGTATCCGGGACGAGAAAGCGCCAGCACACCTGGCCGACGTAGCGCGGCCGCGTGTCGCCGAACACCAGGCGCCGGATCGATGACCGCAGACCGTCGGCGCCGACGACCACGTCGTATGCGCGCGACGTCCCGTCGTCGAAGACGACGCCAACCGAATCGCGGGTTTCCGTCAGCGTCTGCACCGTCGTGCCGAATCGAATCGGCACGCCGAGAGCGCCGTGGACGAGCAGACGATGCAGATCGATCCGGCGCATGCCGAGGCAGGGGGCCACCGCGCCCCAGACACCGTCCAGCTCGATGTCAACGAGACATCGCCCACGACGATCAAGGAGACGTTGTGCCGGAATCGGCGCGGCCGGCGCGAGGCGCGCGTCGAGGCCCAGGGCCTCGAGGGCACGGACGCCATTGCCCGGCATGTAGATGCCCGTGCCGATCGACGACCACGCCGGGGCGCGTTCGATCAGGTCGGCATCGATGCCGCGCCTGCGAAGCGCCCGGGCCGAGTGCGAGCCCCGCAATGCCGCCGCCGACGATCAGGACCCGGCCTGTCCAGCCTTCTCGGCGATGCGTCAGGGCGTTACAACGGCGATCGGCCACACATGCGACGTCTCTCCGCGCGTGGACACGACGCCGACGATGCAGATCCCCTTCGGAGGGCTCCTGCGAGCGGTGATCGTCAGCCGTACTGTGTCGCCGGCAACGACAATCGAGCGATCGAGCGCTACGTCGACGTAGTGCTTGTGGTCGTGCGTCCCGCTCAGATCGAGTGAAGAGACGCTCCATGAGGAGACTGGGCGATCCGCGGCCGCGTCGAGCGCAATGGTCACCCGTTCACCGGCGTTGCCGAGCCGGACGGTCGGCGTGCGCGGGATGAGCGCAAGATACGGCTCGTCGGCTCGCGCCGGCACACACGGTTCTCGCCCCGTGAGGCGGCAGGATTGGACCACGCGCGCTGCAGAACGAAGCCGTTCTCCTCGGTCCGGTGCCGGTCCATGGTCACGATCCCACAGGGATCGACAGGCTCGACGCCGGCCGCGGTGAACCCCAGGTTCGTAGACGTGCGCCGGAACGCGAACCCCCGTCGCGCCGGATCCGGGTTCGTCGCCGCCTCCAGGATTTCGTGGCTGGCGGTCGCCGTCAGCTCGGCTTCACTCCCGCACCGGGGGAGCACGGCGAACGGGACGCTGCCGTGCTCGAGACGAAGCATCCGATGGAGGGCGCGCGGTCCATCTCCGCAGTACCGCGGCACGTCCTCATGACAGTCTTGTTTCGATCTGCACCGCGTTCCCGCCGCCACAGCCCGGACGACGGCCGGACTGCGACCATCTCTTGCCAGACCGGGATACTAGGTCCTGCACAAAACGAGTACATCGCCGTTTGGTGGAGAAGGGCTCCCTCGGATGACGGGAGGGTCCATGGTGGAACCCTCCCGTGTGGTCGGTTCACGACGATCCTGGCCGTGCCAGGGCTTGCGCCGATCACAGCAGCATCTTCAGGCCGAGCTGGACCTGACGCCCGCCCGCGGCACCGTTGATGGTGCCGAAGGCGCTGCTGCCGACCTGGGTGTTGGGCGAGTTGAACTGCGTCCGGTTCAGCATGTTGAAGGCCTCGATGCGGATCTGCGCGTTCCACTTGCCATTCTTGAACCGGTTGTTCTTGAACAGCGAGAAGTCGAGGTTCTTGGTGCCGTCCGAGCGCAGCTCGGTCACACGCGGCACGTTGCCGAACTGGAAGGCCGGCGCCACGCTGAACTGGCTGGTGTCGAACCAGCGGGCGATGGCGTCGGTGCGCGACTGATCGTTGAGGGTGGCGTCGGCGCCGGTCGTGTTCGGACGCTGGGTCGGGTTGAACAGGTTGACGTTGTTGTTCGCCTGCGAGAACAGCAACGGGAAGCCGCTCTGGAAGGTGACGATGCCGTTGATCTGCCAGCCGCTGACGATCGCCCCGAGCGGGCCGCCGAGGTTGCCGCCGAAGCGCTGATCCTTGCCGAAGGGCAGGTCGTAGACGAAGGCGCTGACGAAGCGGTATCTCACGTCGTTGCTCGACAGCGAGTAGTCGCCGACGCGGTCGTAGGCGTTCTGCTGTGAGCCGGCCTGGCCGAGGAAGCCGACCGTCGTCGAGGCGTCGTCCTTCAACTCGCCGAGCGTGTACGACGCCAGCAGGCTGAGGCCCTTGGCGAAGCGCTTGTCGGCGCGCAGCGTCAGGCCGTGGTAGATCGACTTGGCGCCCGGGACGCGGAACGCGTTGACGCCGTTGTACTGCGGGTAGGGCCGCAGCAGCTGATTGCGCGAAACGGTGGGGAAGCGCAGCGGCGACGACGGGTTGGTGATGATCCCGAAGAACGGGTTCGCCACCTGGTCCTGCAGGCCGCTGCCGAGGCTGAGGAACGACGGATCCACCTGGCCGAAGGCCAGCCCGCTCTCGCCGATCAGCAGATCGGTACCGCGGCTGCCGATGTAGGCCACTTCGGTGATGATGTTGCCCGGCAGTTCGCGTTGCAGGTTGACGTTCCACTGCTGCATGTGCGGCACCTGGTTCGTCGTGAAGACGCCGCCGGTGCCGCCGCCGATGCCGAGACCGAGGTTGGTCGAGGCGCCCTCCGTAGTGCCCGGGGGCAGGTTGAAGCCGTCCGGGAACGGATTGTCGATGGTCCGGAACGGCGTGCGGTTGCTGTCCAGGCTGACGATCATGTCGCTCTGGGTGCTGAAGCCCATCATCCCGGCCGAGCCCGAGTGACCGGCCGCCTGCACGTGCGACGGCATGTAGAAGACGCCGTAGCCCGAGCGGATGACCGTCTTCTCCGCCAGGTTCCACGCGAAGCCGATGCGCGGGCTGACGTTGTTGTAGTCGGTCGCCACCTGACGGCGGTCCGCGTCATCGACGAACACCACCGCGCCCTTGAGCTGCGACGAGTCGAAGAAGGCGTTCGCCGGCACCACGCCGGCGAGCGGCGACGTCGCGTTCTGATCGAAGTAGCTGAGGCGGTTGAAGCGCTCAGTGCGCGGCACGTCGAACTCGTAACGGATGCCGAGGTTGATCGTGACGTTGCGCGCCAGCTTCCAGTCGTCCTGGAGGTAGCCGCCGAAGTACTGGCTGGTCGAGGCGGGATCCGGGTTGTGGCTCAGGTTGACGCCGCTCGGGATGCCGAGCAGCATCGACGCCAGGGCCGCGCCCTGCGTGCCGTTGCTGACGTTCGGGTTGCGCTGCGTCCACTGGGCGTTGTTGAAGCTGAACTGACCGGACGGGAAGAACAGTTGGGTGAAGTTCAGCTGGAAGACGCGGAAGTCGCTGCCCATCTTGAGCGTGTGCTCACCCCACACCTTGGTCGCGTTGACGTTGAAGCTGTGCGTCGTCGGCGCGATTTTGAGGTCGGTGAAGGTGTTCTGGCCGAGGGCCTGGAAGTTCTGGACGCCGACGCGCGGGAACTCGAAGGCGTCGACCGTGTCGATCACGTTGGCCGGGAAGTTCAGGCTGGCGAGGTCGAAGCCGGCCGAAATCGGGAGGCGATCCACCAGGCGACGGTTGAGGCCATAGCGGACATTCAACACCCAGGTCGGCCCGAGGGTGTAGTTGTGGTCGACCGACAGGCTGTGGGTCTTGGTGTAGGTTGGCCCATCACCGCCGGCCGACGAGGCCGCGTTGTTGAAGCTGTTGAACGGCAGGCCGGCCTCGTCCGAGAACGAGTAGCGGACGAAGGTGCGCCAGCGGTCGCTGAAGGTGTGATCGACGCGCGAATCGATGCGGTTGCCCGTGCTCTCGGCGGCGCCCGAGGCCGAGAAATTGTTGGTCTGCGTGAACTGGTTGGTCGGAGTGGTGTTCGGCTGCGGCCAGTATGTGGCCATGGCGCGCGCCATCGGGCTGATCCGGTTCTGCGGGATGACGTTGCCCGGGAACGGATCGCGGATGAACTGCCCGGCGTTGGCCGGGTCCGGCCGCGTCGTCGCCGGGTCGTAGATCGTGATCAGCTGTCCGGC
>JBDSLU010000179.1:0-5857 GCA_039916225.1 Vicinamibacteraceae bacterium | reverse complement strand
GCTCGGCCTCCTGCTCGGGATGCTGGCAGGGTATCTCGGTGGCCGGGTCGACATGGCGATCAGCCGGGTCATCGACGTCCTGATGGCGTTCCCGGGCATCCTCCTGGCGATCGCCCTGGTCGCGGTCCGCGGTCCGAGTCTCGGCAACGTCGTGCTCGCGTTGTCGGTGGTGGGCTGGGTCGGCTACGCCCGGCTGGTGCGCGGCCAGGTGTTACGGCTGCGCGAGCTCGAGTTCGTCCAGGCGGCGCGGGCGCTCGGAGCCGGGCTGCCGCGCATTCTCCTTCGGCACGTCCTGCCGGCGGCGCTGCCGGCCGTCGTCGTCCAGGCGACCCTCGGCATGGCCGGCGCCATCCTGTCCGAGGCCTCCCTCAGCTTCCTCGGCCTGGGCGTACAGCCGCCGACCCCGAGCTGGGGGGCGATGCTCGACGCCGGCCGCGCCCATCTCGTCGATGCACCCCATTTGACGCTATTTCCCGGGGCGTCCATCGCCCTGGTCGTCATCGGCTTCAACCTGCTCGGCGACGGCCTGCGGGATTGGCTGTCGCCGCGCTGAGCGCCGAGGGGCTGCCGGCGCCGACGCCAGGCGCCCATCCGGCCCCGATCTGGCCCCGGCGGAACTTTCAGCGCCTTGCGGGGTCCAATGGGACAGCGTTATCCTCGATCCTGGCGAGGCGCCATCGCGTCGGCATTCGACGTGGGGGGTGGGGCCGAGGCCGGGGGAGCAGGGAGTGAAGCCTGTGCGTGCCATCACGTGGGCCGACGCCGGCGACCGCGAAGCGGTGCTGGTGGCGCAGTGTATCGCCGGGGACGACAGCGCCTGCTCCGGCCTGGTGGCCGAGCACCAGCGCATGGTCTACCAGCTGGCGTTCCACCTGCTCGCCGATCACAACGACGCCCTCGACCTGTCGCAGGACGTCTTCCTCCAGGTCTTCCGCATGCTGCCGCGGTTTCGCGGCCAGTCGACGTTGAAGACGTGGATCTACCGCATCGTCGTCAACCAGGCGCGCAACCGGCAGCGCTGGTGGCGGCGGCGCTTCCGATCGGCGCAGGTCTCGCTCGACCAGCACGTCGAGCAGCACGGCGACCTGCCATCGACCACCACCGCCAACGAGCCGGATCGGGTGCTGGGCCGGCGGGAGCTCGCGGCGCGACTGACCACGGCGCTCCTGGCGCTGCCTTTCGACCAGCGGTCGGCGCTGGTCCTGCGTGAGATGGACGGACTGAGCTACGAAGAAATCGCGTTCTCGCAAGGTGTCGCGGTCGGTACGGTGAAATCCCGGCTGGCCCGCGCCCGTGAGCTGCTCCGCGCGGAGCTGCGCGAGACGCCCGCTCAGGCGCTGTCTCCTGCCGACGCCGCGCTCGCCGCCCGCCTGGAAGGAGGCCGGCCGTGAGATATTCCATGATGTGCTCGACGGTCGCCGACCTGCTCGAGCCGCTGCACGACGGCGAGCTGGCGATCGATGAGCAGGTGCGGGTCGAGAACCACTTGGAGCTGTGCGCCTCCTGCCACGCGACGGCGCGCGAGCTGCGCGAAGTTCGCGCGATGATGACTGCGGCGCTGACGGCGCGCGACGAGACCCAGCTCGATTGCGACCTCGACGCGATGTCGCAGTCGGTGGTGAGCCGGGTCCGGAGCGAGCGCGAATCGTCCTGGCCGGTGCAGTTCGCGCGGGCGTTCGAGGATCTGCACTTCGTCTACGCCGGTCTGGGCGCGATGAGCGCGACGCTGTCGTGCGTCGCCGCGATTGGCGCGCTCCTGTATTTCGCGCCGGCCCAGCGCGACGACTCGTTGTCGGGCCTGCTCGAGGCGATGGCCGCGCCCGGCTCCAACCGCAACCCGCTGAGCCTCGATGAGCGCATGGTGCTGCCGCGGGTCGACGACGACCACGTCGACGTGCTCGAAGGCCTGCCGGAGTCGGCGACGCCCAATCCGACCGCGCTGGCCGTCGCTGGTGTCCTCACGCAGGAAGGCGTGGTCGCGCAGGCGTCGTTCCTGCCGGCCAAGGAAGACGACGAGCTCGAGCGGCGGGTGATGCGTGCCGTGTCGACGACGCGCTTCCGGCCGGCGCAGCGTCACGGCTCGCCGGTGGCCGTCAACCTGATCTGGCTGTTCGAGCAGACCACGGTCAGCGCCAAGATCGCCGGCAAGATCTAGTCACCCCGGATGCCGGCCGCCTCGCCTGGCGGCTGCGGGGAGCGACGCCGCAGCGGCGGTGCGGGCATTCCCTCCGCGATCCGGGACGGCTTGCGCCGGTCACGCGCGCTTCCGGCCGCTGTCTGCGCGAAGAGCGACGTTCGACCTCCGTCGAACGTGACGATGTGAGCCTCCCGCGCGCGTGTCGCTCGCTGCCTCGCGTGAATCGTCTGCTCGCTGACTCGTCGAGTCGGCTGACCTCACGGATCGCTCCGGGAACACCCGCACCGCTTCGACGACGGCGTCCTGAGCGACGAGACTCCTTGTGCCCGCGGCGAAGCGGGCGCAGCTCTTTGGAGCCGCGAACGTCGCGTCTCCATCACTCACTTCCGCACGAATCTGGCGAACCTACCTCGGAGCGAGGCCGTTGCTGTAGATATTCCAGACCAAGACGCTCGAGAAGAACAGAGCCAGGACGATCAGGCTCCCGAACAGCAACCACTTCGTGGCGATCAAGGCAGCCTCCTGTCGATAACGGTCATCTCTGAAACAGGCGAGTGGCGCGTCAGCACGCCCCGTTCGAGACCCCGTGTCAGGCGGCGAACCGCGAGACCAGCCACCCCAGAACGACGACCACTACTACAACGACTCCCAACACCAGTTCAGTACGCTGAAGCCAGCTCTTGTCGATCTTCATTGGGACCTCCTGAGTCTTCTGTGGTGCAACGGGCAGTGTGAATTGTACTTCCTCGTGCCGCCAGTTTCCGCTCGGTCGAGCCGACCAGGCCGGCGATCTTCCTCAGTGCTCCAAGAGACGTCGCCAACTTTCGACCCGTTCCGTCGTTCGCTCTGGAGTCGTGGCCGTCGACGTCCGGCTCCAGGCAGTAGAGGCCGACGACCAAGGCTCGCGCCGGAACTTCCGCATCTCTCGACGCGTTGCCGAACTCAGGACGCCGTCGTCAAAGGCGGGGCGGGTGTTCCTGAAGCGATCCGTGAGGTCAGCCGGCTCGTCGAGTCGGCGAGGGGACGATCGCCGCGAGTGGGCGAGCGACACGCGCGCGGGAGGCTCACATCGTCACGGTCGACGCAGGTCGACCGTCGCTCTTCGCGCAGACAGCGGCCGGGAGCGCGCGTGACCGGCGCAAGCCGTCCCGGATCGCGGAAAGAATAGTCGCAGCGCTTCAGCGGCGCGCTGTCAGGTCTGCGAGCGACACGTCACGTGCGCGGAGTCCGCTAGCGCAGGACCGCGGTCGCGACGTTGCCGAGTGTGTCGGTCGCGCGCACGACCACGGGTGACTTCGCGCCCGCCTCGAGCGTCAGCTCGAAGCGCTCTTCGCGCGAGTCCAGCAAGCCGTCGATCGGATACGCCTGGCGCCACCGGTCGCCGGCGCTCGCGTACTCGACCTTCTGAATTGGCGTGTGGCTGTCCTGCACGGTGAAACGGACCAGCGCGGCCGCGGCGCCCGTCGCGCCGGCCGCCGGCGGCGTCACCGTCACGGTCGGTGACGTGTTGTCGATCTCGAAGCTCTGGCTCTCGCGCTCGCCTTGCAGGGCCAGCGCCGGGGCGTTGGCGCCGGCGTCCGACGCCATCACCTTGATCACGTAGGTGCCGTCCGGCACCGTCGTCGTGTCCCACGTGAAGACGTCGTCGGCGAGGACGTCCTTTAGCACCGTCCACGTCCGATCGCCTTCACGGCGATAGGCGAGCGCGTACTGCAGCCGGTCGCCGTCGGTGTCGCGGGCCGACCAGACGAACGTCTGCAGGCTCTTCTGGAACGTGCGCCGGCCGAGCGTCTGGCCGATGGATGGCGTGCCGGGGACCGTCGCGCGAGCGTCGGGTCCACCGTCGACCCCGGCCAGTTCCGGATCGCCGGTGGGGAAGGGGCGCTGGAAGACGATGCCCGGCGGGTGGACCGTGACGGTGTCGACGAGCGGCCGCAGGTTCCGGGGCAGATAGGCGGTGGACACCGACGTCAGCACCGGGCTGGTGCCGTTCGCCCCGGTCAGGGCGGCCTTCCACTGCAGATACCGGGCCTTGGGGCTCTCGATCCGCGAGCCGAGCGCGGCGGTGTACGGCCCCGACCACACACTCCATGTCGCGTCAGGCGTCCGCGTGTTGCCGCTCCGTGTGTGCAGCGCGATCGCCGTGCCGGCAGGCAACGTCGCCTGCCAGCGGATGGTCCCCCACGTGGCCACCGTCGTCGTGTCGCGGACGTCGGACACGTAGGACCCGGTCGCCGCTGGCTTCGACGAGAGGCGGAGCAGGCGGCCGGGGTTCGCTGCCGCGAGCAGGATGCCGCCCGCGCCGTCGTCGGCGAGCGCCGTGATCTGCTGCGCGTCGGCGCGCGTCACGAGCGTCGCCAGCACCGGATCACCGGACAGGCGATAGAGCTTGCCCTTGCTGCCGGTGGCGACGAGCAGGCTGCCGCCGGGCTCGACGAGCACGTCATACGGCACGTCCTCGGGCGAGTCCCACACGGTGGTCCAGTCGCCGTCGGCGGCGATGCGATAGATGGCGCCCTTCTGCGGACCGGTGGCGCGCGACTCGGCGCCGCCGACGCTCGGCGCGCCGGTGCTGATGACGGCGGTGTCGCCGACCGCGGTGACGGTGACCTCGGTCGACATCGTGACGGCGGCGCTGGTGTCGGCGGTCGGAGTCGGCGCGGCAGGGGGCGCGATGCCGGCGGCGGCGCCGGCCGCCGTGGCGTAGGTGACGGCGCCGGCGACGCGCAGGCTGCGCACTTCCTGGTAGGCGGCTTCGAGGACGACGAACGCCTTGCCGTCCGCCTCGAGCCGCACGACGCGACCGGGCGTGGACGTGCCGACGAGCAGCTTGCCGGACCCGTCGAAGGCGAGGGCGCTGACGTGCTCGGCCCCGGCGTCGTAGAACAGCGCGCCGCTGCCGCCGGCCGCCGGCACCTTGTAGACCTTGCCCTTGGCGCCGGTGCCGACGTAGACGGTGCCATCGGGCGCGATGGCGATGGCCCAGATGTACTTGTCCTCGGGGTCGAAGAACGTCGACGACGTCCCGTCGGCGGCGACGCGATAGACCTTGCCGTCGGGCGACGAGCCGACCAGTACCGAGCCCTGCGGCCCGGCGGCGATGGCCTGCAGATCGATCTCGGCGGCGTCGAAGATCACCTTCGGCGCCCCCTGGACGGGAAAGTGCCACAGCTTGCCGTCGTGGCCGGTGGCGGCCCACACCTGGCCGCGGGCGGCGGCGATCCGCCACACCGCCGGCGTCCCGGCTTCGCCGAGCAACTGCAGCGCCGGAGCGATCGTCACCCGACCGTCCGTATCGATCGAGACCGCGTCGGCGTCGCCCTTGAGAAAGTCGGCCTGTGTCGCGACGACCCAGAATCCGGTGCTGGCGGCCTGGAGCACGCTGGCACCGGCGAGAGCCAGTGCGACGAGTACGTAGCAGACGGCCCTCGGCCGCAGCCGTCGACGAGATCCGGAAATGGACATGGCGATCAGTATGGGCGGACGATCACGGGCAGCGTCCGCTGGCCGGTGATGGCGACGTCGGCCGGCACGTCCCATTCGCCGACGACGGCCGACGTGAGCGGCTGGACGACGACGCCGGGCTGGGCGCCTTCGATCACCGCGAGGACCGAGGGCGGCAGCGACGGCTCGCGCTCGCCCGCGACGATCGCGCCGGACGTGGCGCGCGTCAGCTTGACGTAGATGCGGTTGTTGCGGCGCGCTTCGTTGAACGAACGA
>JBDSLU010000178.1:0-5912 GCA_039916225.1 Vicinamibacteraceae bacterium | reverse complement strand
GCTGAGGATACTGCGCCAGGATCTGTTCCGGCGTTGCCCCGCTCGCCGCCAGTTCCAGCAGGAACTCGACGCTCAGACGAGCACCACGGACGCAGGGCTTGCCGTCCAGGATCTGCGGGTCGGCGACCATGAGGTCTTCGGCCATGTGCGTCCTTGTTGGACCCATTCTAGTGCGGGAGGCGTCCTTCCACGGGCGGCGGGCCCCACACGAGATCCTCGACCTCGGTCGAACGGGCAGCCCGGGCTCGCTAGGAACCAGACCTAGGACGGGCGAGCCAAGAAACGGCGTGTCGAACTGGTGCGGCAGTAGGCGCTGCCTCGGCCCGGCAGCTCCGGACGGCAATCCCTCAGCGCCGGCGCGGGCGCGGGGTTCTAGCGAGCGCTGCGCCGAGGAAAATCACGAGCACGGTCAGCACCACGCCCAGCAGCGTCATGAATCCGAGCGTGGCCAGTTCCTGATCGATGGCGGTCACGACTGGCAATATCAGTGCCGTGGCAAGTCCCACGAGGATGACGCCGGAGCCAACGAGCACGGCCAGCATGTGAAGCTCGGGCAGCACCAGGAATGCCTCGTCGGCACGCATCGGGTTCACGTAGACGGGGTGGGATGAGCCCACTGGGAAGATCGTCGCCACCTGCCGCTCGGCCTGCACCGCGCCTCGCCCGTAGCCGCTGCCCGTGGGTGACCCCGACCACACCGTGTAGTCACGCCCCTCATGGCGGTAGCTGACCTCGACGTCGACCGTGAGGCTGCGGCCCGACACGCACGTGCGATGGCCGCGAATCGACGCCGGGGTCCTGGGCCAACGTCGCATCGCGACACGCTTCCGCCAACCACGCCACGCCATCAGCCAGAGCAGGACGCCAAGGGCGGCCAGTACGGTCGTTCCGAGCAGGTCGAGCAGCATGCGCGGCTCATTGTCCGCGGAACCTCACTGCCGGGGACAACCATTCTGGTCTGGAGCGGACTCGAGCGGCTTGTTCCCGCTACTGCCGGGACCGCCCCCGTTCACCCAGACCGCCGGCCGGTTAACGTCGAAGGAACTGGGGGAAGCGGGACGTCAGTACGGGGGCGGTGCGCTGCTGCCCGCATTCGCCGATGACCTGCAGCCCCCGCTTGCCTTTGCGTTCGCCCGCTTGGCGGGACGTGAGGAGCGCTGGAGGCCGTTCGCGACGAAATGCGGCCGGGCGTAGCTGAGGCGTCGGATGTCAAAAACGGCTACGTATTGACATGTCTCGCTACGGCGCCTACCCTGAGCTTCGAGGCTCCCATGAACGTGTCCCTGACCCCAGAGCTCGAGCGCTTGATCACCGAAAAGGTCGACAGCGGGCTGTATCAGACTGCCAGCGAAGTCGTGCGTGAAGCCCTGCGGCTGCTGAAGGATCGCGACGAGGCGCGCGAACAGCTTCGCGCCGATGTTCAGAGCGGGTTCAGTCAGCTGATGCGGGACGAGGGCGTGGTCTACGGCGATCCAGCGGCAGTAAGAGCGCTCGCCACTCGTATCAAGCTGGAGGGGCGGAAGAGCCGCGAACGGAAACGCTAGTGGCCTTCAGGCTGTCGCCGCAGGCCGAGGCCGACCTGTTCGGGCCGGACGTGCGGTCGTTCCCCGTCGCTGGGTGCGTCGTCTACTACCGTGCCGCGGACGTCGTGCTCATCGCCCGAGTCCTGCACGGACGCCGCCATCACGCTGCCGCGTGGGAAGGCGAGGAATAGGGACGCCGCCGATCAGAGTTCCGGCGATCGGCGACAGGAGTGCCATCCGCGAACTGGACCTGCCGACAGCCCACTAACTCATGGAACGCCCGTCGTAGTGCCGCCCACCTGCGGGTCGCCGTCGTCGACACGGATGTCTTCGGGCTGGACCCAGACCACCTTCCCGTCGACCAGTGTCGCCATGGGATTGCCCATGGCCTTGTGGAAGCGACGGGCGTCTCGGGCCGCGTCGAGCAGGGCCTGGTCGATCGCGCGGCCGTCCTCGAACAGTTCGTCCAGTGTCGGTTCGTGGTCACTCATCCAAATACCCTCGGGCCGCTTCGAGCCAGGTCCGTCGATCGCGAACCCGCGCCGGGTGGCTCCGCCCGCCTGTGGCGACCAATCGCGGGCCTTCGAATTCTAGCCGAGGGCGAGTGCGCCGAGCGCTACAGCCAGAGCGTCTCGAGCCGCAGCTCGAACCCCGGCAGGTCCGCGGGGGCGAGCACGCCCCGGGCGAGCGACACCGTGGACGCGCCCGGTGGACGGCGGCGTCCCAGGCACTCCACCGTCCGCCGTTCGACATCGACGAGCCAGTAGCGCTCGACCTGCGCCGTGGCATAGCGGCGCATCTTGACGTTGCGGTCGCGCTCGGCGCTCGCCGCCGTGACGACTTCGACGATCAGCTGCGGCGGTCCTTCGACGCCGCGGGCGGACAACTGTCGCCGGCTCGCGACGACCACATCGGGCTGGGCGACGGTCTGGCTGTCCAGGAACACGGCGACCGGCCCGGCGAGCACGACGGCCTCCCGATCGGCGACGGCGAAGTAATCGTCCAGCGCCCGCGCGATGCGGAGCACGGCCACCTGGTGGGCCGGGCTCGGCGAGGGTGAGACGTGCATGGCGCCGTCCAGGTACTCGCAGCGCTGTACCGATGCCATCTCAGCGTAGAGCGCGAACTCCATGGGCAGCGGCTCGGTGCGCTTCGGGTCGGGCTGTCGACCCGGCTTGGGAGTCGGCTGTGCAGTGACGTCCGGCCGCGCCAGAGGGTCGAGCGTCACCCGCCTGCGCGGCGCTTTCTCCAGCCCGAACACCTGGCGCGTCACATCGACGGGCCGTCCGTCATGGAACCGCGTGTGGATCGGCGTGTCCGCGAGCCAGATCGCAAGTTCGTCGAGCGACGCGGGCTGGCGCTGCAGCCGATGCTGGATCGCGAACGTGAAATCGTTGATGGTGCCGAGCAGGCTGCGGTTGCGCGTCGGCGCGAACACGGCGTCCGCCATGGCGTCGCTCTCGACCTCGACATCGGCCTCCGGCACGCCGATGGCGAGCAGCACGCGGCCGACCGCTCCGGCGAGCGTCTCGGCCATGCCTCGGGCATCGCGAGTGGGGACCAGCACCGGCAGGCGCGTGCGCTCGCTGATGGCCAGCAGATACTGTCGCGGCCCAACGCGCACCAGCGCCACGTACCAGTCGCCCAGGCGTGTCGTCGAGGTCGCTGCTGGCTCTGCGGGCGCACGTGTGACCCGGGCCAGCAGCTCGCGGGTGCAGCGGAGGATCACCATGCGAGTTCCTGCGAATCATACCGCCGTCGCGCGGCCGGCGACTCGGCGATCCCGTCACGCCTCCATCTTGTTCTTTGGATACAGTTGCGAGAGACTGAACATACAGTTGGAGGTCAAATGGCAGTGCAACGCCGGAAAGTGACGAGGCCGCGAGCCGCGGGGCGGGCGAGCCACTGGGTTCGGAAGAATATGCTGATGGACCAGCGCAAGCTGGACGCCGTGAAGCAGGAGCTGAACGTGTCGACCGAGACCGAGGCGGTCGACGCGGCGCTCGACGAGATTGCGTTTCGCCGGGAGCTCGTTGGAGGGATTCGCCGGCTGCGGCGGGCCGGTGGGCTCGCGCTTCCAACCGCGCCTCGCTGAAGGTCCATGCGGTTTGCCTTCGATACGAACGTCTTGGTGGACGTCATGCGCGACGCCGAGAACGAGGCCGCGTTCGGCGCCTTTCTCAGGCGTTTCTCTCACGCCACGCATCTCAGCGCCGTGGTGATGCTCGAATTGCGTGCTGGAGCGCGAACGCCTGCGCAGGCGCGCGCGCTGGAAGAGGGGGTCTTCGATCCCTTCGAGCGGCGTGGCCGCGTCTTCGCGCCTCCAATTCTCGCTTATCGAAGCGCCGGAGCGCTCTTGGCGAAGCTCGCCGATCGCGAAGGCTGGACGGCCGATGCGAAACCTTCGCTCGTTCGCGATGCACTGCTTGCCGTGTCGTGTCGTGACGCCGGCTTGACGCTCATCACTCGGGATCGCGACTTTGCCCGCTTCGCACCCCACCTGCGGGGTTGGCGCACGGTCCCGCCCTGGCCGACGAGCTGATGAATCGAGGACAGCCTTGGGCAACGGCGAACTCGGCGAGATCCGCAGGTGGATCATGCGTGCTGCGCTGACCTGCCCCCTCCGTTCGACGCCTGACGCCATTCATGCCCAACGAGCGCGCCCGTGGCGCGTAAAGCGTCTCGCCTCTCTTCCAGGCTCTGGTCGATGAGCGGTCGCGACGGGGCGGACGTGACTCCGATGGCATCCCAGACGGGCGCACGTCCTTGTGCTCAGCGCCAGGACTGACGACGCTGGAGCTACAGGCCCGGCCGATCGTCCACCCACACCGCCGGCCGATGCAGGTCGAACAGCGAGAGCGGTCCCTGCGGCCGAACGCCGACGCTATCCCGGAACGTGTCGCTGAAGTTGATGACGTTGCCGAAGTCGTCCTGCACCGACGTCTCGACCAGCACCGACACCCGCGACAGCGGGCGCGTGTAATCGATGCGCGCCACGATGCCGCGCGACGAGCCGGCGGCGATGTGGTTGTTGCCCCAGATCTGCGCCAGGTCGCCCGGGTTGTAGTTCCGGAAGATCAGGAGCTTGTTGTCGTAGTCGCGCCACGTCACGTTGACGAAGTTGACGTTCATGCCGACGGCCTGGGTCAACTCGCGGAAGGTCAGCGTCATCTCCGCGCGGAAGAGGAAGATCGGCTCGGGCGACGGGCGCACGTCGATGGTGCCGGTGACCTGCGGCTCGGCGCGACGCGGCAGCGCCACGCGCAGACGCTGGTTCCCCGCCACGCCCTGGACGTCGGCGGCGATGGTGGCTTCGCCGTCGCCCCTGGCGGTGACGAGCCCGCCGGGCGACACCTCGGCGATGCCCGGGTTGTCCGAACGCCACGCTGCCGTCCCGGTGACGTCGCGCGTGGAGCCGTCCGAGTAGCGGGCGCTGGCGGCGAGCTGCATGGTCTGGGTGCGGCGGTTCATCGGCGTGCCGTTGTAGCCGGTCACGGTCACCGCGCTCACGGTGGGCGCAGCGGGCGTCGGCGACGTGGGCGGGGGCGACGAGTCCTTCGAGCAGCCGGCCACGACCAGGCCGACCAGGGACAGGGACACGAGGGCGAGCGAGCGGAACGACGTCACGGTGAATCCTCCAGACTGGCGCGCCGGGGGAGCGCGCCGCAGGCGGGTGGCCTGTTCGAGCGGAAGACTACGGTGGGGGTGTGACAGGAGTGGTCCCACCGTCACGGTAGAATCCGACCCGCCCCCTCTGAACCGACGGACCCACTCATGCACCGGAACCGAGAACTGATTCGCCAATGGACGCTGTTACAGGCCATGGCGCGCAGCCGCGACAGCACCATTCCGAAGCTCGCGGCCGACCTCGCCGTCAGCACGCGCACCATTCGCCGCGATCTCAATGCGCTCCAAGAGGCGGGCTTCCCGATCTACGACGACGACACCAACGGCGGGAGCCCCAATGGCGGAAGTAAAGCCTGGCGCCTGGAGACGCGGTCTCTCGGCGCCCTCGCCCGCAGCGGCCTGACCTTCTCCGAGCTGTGCGCCCTCTATTACAGCCGCGCGCTGATCGAGTGCTTTGCCGGGTCGCACGTCCTCGCCGACGTGCAGAGCGCGCTCGAGAAGTTCGAGGCGGCGCTGTCGCCGCAGATGAAGAAGTTCCTCGATCGGCTGCCGGGGGTCGTCACCGCCAAGCCGCGGGGTGCCAAGCGGCAGGACGCGACGACCTACGGCGTGATCGCCAAGCTGCTCGAGGCGATTCTGCATCAGCGCGTCATCGGCATGCGCTACTACTCGGCGGCGAACAGCCGCGAGAAGGACTACACGATGCATCCGCATCGTCTGGTGCACGCCCAGGGCGGCCTGTATCTGTGGGGCCTCGTGCCG
>JBDSLU010000177.1:0-7552 GCA_039916225.1 Vicinamibacteraceae bacterium | reverse complement strand
GGTTCCCGCCCGCCGGGCCGGTCGAATCGATCCGGTCGACGCATTGCGGGCCGAGTGACGTCGGTCGAGCTGTGGGTAGCCTTCGACCAACGCCCACTGCGCCGCGAGCGCCTTAACGGCGGCGGTGTTGAAGCCAGAGGGAACTCGGTGCGACCGACCACGACCAAGGTCTGCTCGCATGCCCCGGTATCCGGTGCACGGCAAACGGTGTCTGCGACGTCGCGAACCACTGACGCGCTGGCAATCTCTCGCTCCGCCGCGATGCCCGCCGTAGATCGGCGTCTGACGACTCACGATGGCGTGACCGCCGCGGCTGACGGAGGCGAGCAGCGGCTACAACCGGGTCGAGTCTCGGATGGAGGTTCCCCGAACCTCCGCACCTTTCGAATCGCGCACTGACAACTCGTTGCGATACAGCGTTTTACCGGCGCCCGCTTGCCAGCACTCAGGAGCAACTAGCGCGCTTCTCGGAGCAACAAGGAATCGACCACGGACCCACCGCTGACCGAATTTCGCGAATTCCTTCGGAAAAATGGAGGCGCCGCCCGGATTTGAACCGGGGATGGAGGTTTTGCAGACCTCTGCCTTACCACTTGGCTACGGCGCCGCTGTGTGTCTATCTTGCGGCTTCGGAGGGCGCCGTTCTAGGAGAAGATGGAGCGGGAAACGGGATTCGAACCCGCGACTTCGACCTTGGCAAGGTCGCACTCTACCACTGAGTTATTCCCGCTCGCCCTAGCGACGAACCGCAAGCGTAACACAGGCGTCGCTGGAGTGGCAAGGCACCAAGGGGCCTTCCGGACCGGCCCCGCGAGCGGCCGAACTCCCATCGACTCAACGACCTGCCGGTATCCTATCGGCCGCGCCCATCGAAGGCGTCCCGGAGGATGGCCACCCGGGGCCGCAGCCCGTCGCCGAAGACGATCGAGACCACGTCGAAGCGGCAGCTGGCGTTGCCGATGCTGTGCCGCAGGACGTACTCGGCGGCGAGGCGGGCGATGGTCTGCCGCTTGCGCCAGTCGACGGCCTCGACCGGCTCTCCGAAGCGCGTGGTGCGCCGCGCCTTCACTTCGATGAAGACCAGCGTGTCGCCCTCACGGGCGACGATGTCGATTTCTCCCAGCCGCGTCCGGAAGCGGCGGGCCAGAATTTCGTACCCTTGAAGTTCGAGTTCGCTGCAGGCGTAATCCTCGCCTGCTTTTCCTAGAGTGATCCGATCGGGCGGGTGTGACATGCCCCACAGGAGGGCAAGCCCCGTGCCGCGGAACGACTCCGGAGTCGTGAGGGCCGGGTCAGGCCAGGCCGCGCTCTTTGGCGATCTCGCCGATTGACTGGTCGAGGACGTCGACGGCGCAATCGGCCTGCGCTTTCGACAGCACCAGCGGCGGGCACAGGCGGATGGCGTTGCGGCCGGCGCCGAGGGCGAGGACGCCCTTGGCGAACATGCGATCGACGACCAGATCGCGCTCCTCGGTGGCGCGCACCTTGGTGCCGCGATCCTTGACCAGTTCGACGCCGATCATCAGGCCCTTGCCGCGGACGTCGCCGATCAGGCGATGCTTGCCCATCAGCTCGCGCAGCCGGCCGAGCAGGTGCTCCCCCACCGTCGCGGCGTTGGCGACCAGGCCGCCTTCGAGCAGCTTGATCGTCGCGGACGCGGCGGCACAGGCGACCGGGTTGCCACCGAAGGTGCTGGCGTGCGCGCCGGGCGTCCAGTCCATGACGTCGGCCTTCGCGGCGGTGACGCCAAGCGGCAGGCCCGAGGCGATACCTTTGGCGATCGAGACGATGTCCGGCTGCAGGCCGAAATGCTCCGACGCGAACATCTTGCCGGTCCGGCCCATCCCCGACTGCACCTCGTCGACGACCAGCAGGATGCCGTGCTTCTTCGCCAGCTCGCTCAGGCGCTGATGGAACTCGATCGGCGGCACGATGTAGCCGCCCTCGCCCTGGATCGGCTCGACGACGAACGCCGCGGTCTCGTCGGGCGACACCAGGTTCACGAACAGCCGCTCTTCGATCCAGGCGATCGACTCGGCAGCCACCTGCGCCGGCGACACGCCGGCGGCGGCGCGATAGACGTCCGGGTAGGGCGCGTGGAACACCCCGGGCGTGGTGACCGGCCCGAAGCCCTTGCGCTGGACGGCGCGGCTCGACGTCAGGCCGAGCGAGCCGAGCGTGCGGCCGTGGAACGAGCCGAAGAAGGCGATGAGATAGGGGCGCTTCGAGTGGTACCGCGCCAGCTTGATGGCCGCCTCATTGGCCTCGGTGCCGGAGTTGCTGAAGAAACTCTTCACCTCGCCGTCGATCGGGACGATGCGGGCGATCTCCTCGGCCAGCCGCACCTGCGGCTCATAGTAGAAGTCGGTCCCCGACATGTGCAGGAACTTCTGCGACTGCTCGACGATGGCGGCGACGACCTCGGGATGCGAGTGCCCCGTCGAGTTGACGGCGATGCCAGCGGCGCAGTCGAGGAAGTGGTTGCCGTCGACGTCCTCGACGATGGCGCCTTGGCCGCGCGCCATCACCAGCGGATAGCCGCGTGTGTAGGAGGGCGAGACGGCCTTGGCGTCGCGGGCGATGATCGCCTGCGCGTTGGGCCCGGGCAGGGCCGTCACCAGCTTCGGAAGCGACATGGAATCCCCCGACGCCGCCCGGTGGAGGCACGGCGGACCTGTGTACGTGGCGCCCGTCGGGCGCAGCCGCCAAACTCAGCCGCGCTTCCAGCGCGTGCCGGCCGGCGAATCCTCGAGCAGGATACCCCGCGCGGCCAGATCCTGGCGGATGGCGTCGGCGCGGGCGAAATCGCGCCGCTGCCGGGCTTCGCGGCGGTCGACGATGAGCTGCTCGATCTCGGCCACCGGAACCGGCGGCACGGCGTCCTCGACGCGGCGCATGCCGATGAAGCCGAGCACGAGATCGAAGTGGTCGAAGGCGGCGCGGATGACGGCGGCGTCCTCGCTGCCGACTTCACCGGCGTCGATTGCCGCGTTCAGGCCGCGCACGAGGTCGAACAGCACGCCGAGGCCGCCCGGCGCGTTCACGTCGTTCAGCAGGTGCGCGTCGAACTCGGCTTGCGCTGCCGCCACCCGCTCGGTGACGGCCGGGTGCGCCCCCGCCGCGGTGATGGTGTCCAGCCGCGACAGGAAGTCCATCAGCCGCTTCAGCGCTTCGTCGCATTGCGCCAGGGTGGCCATCGAGAACTTCAGCTGCTTCCGGTAGTGCACCGACAGCAGCAGATAACGCAGCGTCGACGGGCGGTGCCCTTGATCGACCAGATCCTTGACGTTGAAGACGTTGCCGAGCGACTTCGACATCTTCTCGTCGTCCATCAGCAGATGTTCGACGTGGAACCAGAAGCGCGAGAACGGCTTCTTGGTGGCGCCTTCAGCCTGGGCGATCTCGTTCTCGTGATGCGGGAAGACCAGATCGATGCCACCGCAGTGGATGTCGATCGGCGCCTCGCCGAGGATGCGGAGGGCCATCGCCGAGCATTCGATGTGCCAGCCGGGCCGGCCGGGGCCGATGCCGAAGTCCCAGGTCGGCTCGTCGGGCTGGGTCGCCTTCCACAGCACGAAGTCGCGGGCGTTCTCCTTGTCGTACTTGTCGGAGTCGACGCGGGCGCCGGCCTGGATGCCGGAATGATCGAGGCGCGCCAGCTTGCCGTATTCGGGCAGCGACGCGATGCGGAAATAGACCGAGCCCTCGCTGCGGTAGGTGTGCCCGTTCTGCTCGAGCGCGGCCACCATGTCGCTCATCGCCCGCAGGTTGGCCTCGTCGGTGGCGCGCGGCCGATCCTCGATTTCCTCGAGGCCCATCGTCGCGGCGTCCTCGTGGAACGCCTTGACGAAGGTGTCGGTGTACTCGCGCAGCGGAACGCCGGCCTTGTTCGACTCGAGGATCGTCCGATCGTCGACGTCGGTGAAGTTCATCACCCCGTGCACCGGCAGTTTCGCGACGTGGCGCAGGGTGCGGCGCAGGACGTCGACGGCGGTGAAGGTGCGGAAGTTGCCGATGTGGCCGCGGGCGTAGACCGTCAGGCCGCAGGCGTACATCCGGACGACCCCGCCCTGCGAGGGGGTGAAGTCTTCTTCGGTTCGGGTGAGCGTGTTGTAGAGGCGCATCAAGCGGGGGGCGCGGATCGCGGACAGGTCAGGAAACAGCACTCGTCGGCCCCCGAGCCCTGCAGCTCGGCGCCCGGCACCAGCGCCTTCACTTTGGCGAGGGTGTCGCGCGAAAGGACGGCGTGCAGTGAGCGGCCGCCCTTGCCGCGCCGGGCGGTACGGACTTCCAGGACGAGCGCCGTCGGCTCCGGCCGGTAGGCCAGGTCGAGGTCTTCGGCCAGGTCGCTGGCGACGGCACACGCCGCCTCGGCCAGGCTGACCGCGTCGGCCGGGCTGCACCCGCTCATCTCGGCCGTCTTCCGCGTCAGCTCGTGGACCGTGTCCGCCAGGCGCGGGTCCCCCCCTACCGACACGGTGAAAGCGCCGTGCTCGCCGAACCCCTGCGACGTCCCGGACATGCGCGCGATTGTATCAAGGCGACAGGCGATCCCGCCCGCTAGGGGGACAGGCGATCGAAGAGCGCCTGCGCTTCCGCGCAGTCGGCCTTGATCTGGGCGACCAGTGCCGTCACGTCGGGAAACGCCCGTTCGGCCCGCAGCCGGAGCACGAACGACAGCCGCAGCTCGCGGCCGTAGAGGTCCTCGTCCAGGCCGAAGATGTGGGTTTCGATGGTGGCGGCGCCGCCCGTCTCGAAAGTCGGCCGGACACCGATGTTGGTGACGGCGCGGTGGATGGTCCGCCCGATGGTCACCGCGGTCGCATAGACGCCCTGGGGCGGCAGCATTTCGTTCTCGGTGGCCAGGTTGGCCGTCGGAATGCCGATGGAGCGGCCCCGACCGGCCCCGGCGACGACCGTGCCGTCGACGAAGTGGTAGTGCCCGAGCAGGGCCGCCGCCTCGTCGACGCGCCCTTCGGTGATCAGCCGACGGACGCGGGTGCTGCTGACGACGAACTCCCGGTAACGCACCGGGTCGATCTGCTCGGCGCGGAACCCATAACGGAGCCCGAGCGACCGGAGCAGCGAGAAGTTGCCGGAACGATCGCGGCCGAACAGGAAGTTGCCGCCGACCCAGACCTCGGCCGGGTGCAGCCAGCCGGCGATCACGTCGCGGACGAAGGCCTCGGGCTCCCACTGCGACATCTCGTGGGTGAAGCGGACGAAGGCGACGCCGTCGACGCCGGCCTTGCGCAAAGCCTCGACGCGCTGCGCGTTGGTCATCAGCAGCGGCGGGGCCTTGTCCGGCCGGACGATCCGCGGCGGGTGCGGATCGAAGGTCATGACGACGGCGGTCGCGCCCTGCTCCCGCGCCTGCCGGCTGACCCGCTCGACGATCTTCTGGTGTCCGCGGTGCAGCCCGTCGAAGTTGCCCAGGGCGACGATCGGCCGACGCCAGCTGGCCGGCCGCGGATCGTCGGGGTAGAAAATCACGTCACCCACGACCGCCGCCTTCCGCGATCGTGAGCCGCAAGCCGTCGTGGGCCAGCGCCATGCCGTCGGGCAGCCGCGCACAGGTCGCGGCGTGGCCGAGGTCGTGGGCCATGTGCGTGAAATACGTGCGACCGGCCCCGATCCGCACCGCCGCGGCGACGGCCTGGTCGAGGCAGAAATGCGACGTGTGCGGTCGCTCGCGCAACGCGTCGAGGACGACCACGTCGAGATCCTCGAGCAGCGCCCACGAGGCATCGGGGATGGCGCAGCAGTCGGTCAGGTAGGCGAAGCGACCGAAGCGGTAGCCCAGGATCGTACGCGCGCCGTGCGTCACCGGCACCGGCCGCACCTCGGTGCCGGCCACCGAGAGCGGTCCGTCGAGGACGAACGGCACCAGCAGCGGCACGTACTCGTGGCCCGGCTCGCGGATCGCCTGGAACGCATAGGAGAAGATGCGCCGGAGATCGGTCATCGTCCGATCGTCGCCATAGAGCGGGATCGGGCCCTTCTGCAGCGTGTTGAAGCGGCGCAGCTCGTCGAGGCCGAGGATATGGTCGGCGTGGCTGTGCGTGTAGAGCACGGCGTCGACCCGGGTCATCCCGAAGCGCAACGCCTGGGCGCGCAGGTCGGACGACGTGTCGACGAGGATCGTCGCCTGGTTCGCCAAATGGACCAGGATCGATGGCCGCGAGCGATTGTCGCGGGGATCGGTCGACTGGCAGACGGCGCAGGCGCAACCAATCATCGGCACGCCCATGGACGTGCCGGTGCCGAGAAACGTGACTTCCACGGGACTGGGACTGCTGTGACTGCTCTGGCTGACGGGACTGGCCGCGATCGCCTCGGCGCCGTCAGGGCATGATGATCCGCGAACGCTCGGGAGGGCCGGCGCCATCCTTGCTCGCGTCGATGTACTTCAGGCGCAGCTCGTAGAGCCAGGCGTCGATCAGCTGGACCTCTTCGCCGTCCAAATTGCCCTGGGTCTTCTGCTGGATCACCGACAGCAGGTCGATCATCTGGCCCGCGGCTGGCAAGTTGCGCTGCGTTTCGCCAGTCACCGGGTCGCCGACCTCGCCGAGGTGTACGGCCGCCATGGTCGCCAGCATCAGCACCAGGTCGCCGAACGACACGGACGACGCGGACGGGCCCTCGCCTGGGGTGTTCATCCGGCGATGATAGCATCGCCGCCGAGGTCATGTCCGAGCCCGCCGCCCCTGTCCCCGCGCACCTGGCGCCGCCCGCCGGGTCGACCCCTGGCGCAGCCCTCGAGGCCCTCGTCGCGCTGATGCGAATTCTGCGCAGTCCGACCGGATGTCCGTGGGATCGCGAGCAGACGCTCGACACCCTGCTGCCCTTCGTCCTCGAGGAAGCGCACGAAGTCGTCGAGGCCGCCGAGCGCCGTGACATGGACGAGCTGAAGGGCGAGATCGGCGACCTCATGTTCGAGGGCGTCTTCCTGTCCCAGCTCACGTCCGAGTCCGGCGACTTCACCATCACCGACGCGCTGAACGACGTGCGCGCCAAGCTGGTGCGCCGGCACCCGCACGTGTTCGCGCCGGACGCCGCCATCGCCGCTGCCGTCACGACGCCCCAGGCGGTGCTGACGCAGTGGGACGCGATCAAGGTGGTCGAGCGGGCCGAGAAGGGACGCGAACGTACCAGTCGGATCGACGGCGTCCCCGAGGGCCTGCCGGCGCTGCTTCGGGCCGCCCGGATCTCGACCAAGGCCGCCAAGGTGGGCTTCGAGTGGCCCACGCCCGAAGAGGTACTCGAGAAGATCGACGAGGAGACCGCTGAAGTACGAGCGGCGCTCGCCGAGGGCGACGCCGCACACGTCGCCGAGGAGATCGGCGACCTGCTGTTCGCCGTATCCAACCTGGCCCGCAAGTTGGAGCTCGATCCGGAAGCGCTGCTGCGTGCCGCCAACCGCAAGTTCGCGACCCGCTTCCGGGCGATGGAAGTACGGCTGGCCGACGCCGGCACGCCGGTCGGCAGCGATGCGGCGACGCTCGACGTGATGGAAGCGGCCTGGCAGGCTGGCAAGGCGCGGTGATGGGCC
>JBDSLU010000176.1:0-5186 GCA_039916225.1 Vicinamibacteraceae bacterium | reverse complement strand
GAGGGCGGGCCCATCGACACGCCCGCGCCTGCGAAGATGACGAGCCGCCCGGCACGCTGCGCGTCGACGAGGTCCTTCGGCAGATCGACACCAGAGACAATCAGCATCGCAGGATCTGGCGGTTGCTCATTGATTGCAGGCGGCGCAGGGCTATCCTCGACCGCGGGGATCGCCGCCATGACCTTCGGGTTGCGACGGCCGTGTAGCACGGCGAACACGCACACAGGCTGTCGCTCGGGAGCGTAGGCGATCAGGTAGTCGCGAACCCGTTTGAACGGATCGGACGGGTCGTCAGGTCCAACCGGCGATGTCCCGTGAGGGGAAACGAAGCGAGCCCTCGCATGGCGACGAGAAGCTCCTCACGAACACGAGCGGCCGCCGCGAGGTTGTCCTTCGCGATGTACGCCCATATCTCGGTGATGTCACGCGCTGCGTCGGGATGTAGCTCGAACCCACCCGGCGACGTCATTTCGAGGAATCGTCGATCAGGCGCTTCTCGCGGACCCGCAGCGTCTCGAAGAACGCTTCACCGTCCATCGGAACGACCCGACCAGTCGCCAGGTCGTCGTACCGTGCGTCGAGCGTTCCACGCACCTGGGCCAGTTCCTCGAGGTAGGGGAGGGCATCCTCGAGCAGGTCACTCGGATCACGGCCCGTCCTGGCCGAGATTTCCGACAGCCTCTTGGCGGCTTCGGCGCCGATGCGAAGGTCCATGCGCAAGAGTAGAGACTCGACGTCAGCGAGTCAACGGGCGCAGAAACTGCGCCTTACGGTCTAATCGCGACCTTCACCGCTCCGTCCTTGCGCGTCTCGAAGGTGTCGAGCGCGGTCGCGAAATCGGCGAGCGCGAAACGGTGCGTCAGCAGCGGTGTCAGGTCGATGCGGCCGTTGACGAGCAGGGCCAGTGCCGCTTCGGCGGTGTTCGGGTTGGCGCGATCGCCGACGATCTCGATTTCGTCGAGCACGATACGGCGCATCGGCAGCTGCGGCTCGTCCTGCGGGATGCCAATCACCGACACCACGCCGCCCTTGGCCGCGGCCAGGCAGCAGTCACGGATCGACTGCGCCGTGCCGGCGCACTCGAGCACGGCGGAGACGCCGAGACCGTTCGTCATCTCGCGGACCTGCTCGACGACGTTGCCCTGCTTGTAGTCGATCGGGACCGCGCCGAGCCTCTCGGCGAGGGCGAGCCGCGCCCCCGAGCCAACCGCGAGGATGCGGCCGGCGCCGAGCGCCTTGCCCACCAGGATCGCCATCAGACCCTGCGGCCCGGTGCCCATCACCAGCAGGTCGTCGCCCGGTTGGAGACGGCTGCGTTTGACGGTGTAGAGCGCGATGCTCAGCGGATCGACGCAGGCGGACAAGCCGAGGTCGAAACCGTCCGGCACGCGGACCAGACTCTTCACCGACGCCTTGACGTAGTCGGCGTAGGCGCCCGGCGTGATGTGCCCGTACTGCCGGTGGCCGGCCTCCGGCTTGCCGTAGTTCAGGCACAGGTTGTAGCGGCCGCGCAGGCAGTTGCGGCAGACACCGCAGCCACAGTGCGAGATGGCGCAGACGCGATCGCCGGCCTGCCAGCCCAGGGTCTTGGCGCGTGTGCCGACCTCGACGACTTCCGCCGACCACTCGTGCCCCGGAATGAACGGGAACGCCGGCGGCCAGAAGCCCGGGTAGTCGCCGTTGATGATGTGCGGATCGGTGCCGCAGATGAACGTCGTGTGGACCTTGCACAGGACGTCGTCGGCATCGAGCGCGGTCGGGACGGGCACGTCCTCGACGGCGAACTGGCGCGGCGCGCGCAGAACGAGCGCACGCATCGAACTGGGCACAGCCACGGGCTCTTAGTCCTCAGTCAGGGCGACGGCGCGGATCGGCGAGCCGCAGCCGTTCTTGATCTTGAGCGGCAGGCCGACGAAGGTGAAGGCGCGCTTCGGGATCAGGTCGATGTTGCGCAGGCTCTCGATGTTCAACACACCGCGTTCGCGGCACATCATGTGGACCGGCTGGATCATCCGCGTCGCGACCTCGTTGAACGAGTCGACGCTCGGTGCGTCGGCGCCGACGCAGATGACGCCCTGATCCGCCAGCCAGTGCGCGGCCTCGCCGTCGAGCCCCGGGTAGTTGCGGATGTACTCGAACGGCTCCGTCTCGAACTTGCGGTACCAGCCGGTGTGGTAGAGGAACACCGAGCCCGGCTTGATCGTCAGCTTCTGCTCGGCGAGCTGGGCTTCGATCTCGGCCTTGCCGATGTAGCCGTTCGGCTCCTTGTGGGCGAAGTCGACCCACACGCCCGGAGCCATGTGCCAGGCCAGCGGCGTCTTGTCGATCGGCCGCGCCCCGTGCTCGGGCACGATGTGGCTGATCGAGTCGCAGTGCGTCGAGGTGTGGCCGCACACCGTGAACGCCACCACTTCGTACGAATAGGGCGGCTTGGTCAGGCCGAACTTCTGCACGTCGTCGTGGCTCAGGTGCTGCCACATCACCGTGCGCTGGTGCCCCTTGAAGGTCGGGTTGTCGGTGCTGATGTCGTTGGTGAGATCCGTCGCCGTGCAGGTGCGACCGAGAATCTCGACCGTGGCGTGCACGGTCGGCGGCGGGCAGTCGACCATCCGCGGATAGGTCTCGCGGACGCGCGCTTCCGCTTCAGGAGTCCAATCGGCTCGCACGGAACGCTCCCCTACTTCCCTTCCCAGCCGCCGTCGACGAAGAGCGACTGCCCTGTCACGTAGCGGGCGTCGTCCGAGGCGAAGAACGCCGCGACGGTGCCGATCTCGCGCGGCTGGCCGGGCCGGCCCATCGAGATCTGCGCCAGCACGATCGGCAGGATGTCCTTGTCGTTCAGCACCCACGACGTCATGTCGGTCTCGATCAGACCGGGGTGGATGCAATTCACCCGGATGCCGAGCGGCGTCATCTCGGCCGACATGTTGCGGGTCAGCGCTTCGATGCCCAGCTTGGTCGGCGCGTAGTGGGTGCGGCCGGGCAGCACCTTGGCCGCCTGGATCGAACCGATGTTGACGATGCTGGCCGGACGCTTCGCCTCGACCAGGCGCCGGCAGACGATCTGCGAGCACAGCCAGGCGCCGCGCAGGTTGGTGTCGACCAGGCGCGTCCACTGGTCGTCGGTCAATTCGAGGAACGGGACGATCGTCTCGATGCCGGCGTTGTTGACCAGGATGTCGATCGGTCCGAGCGTGTCCCAGGCGGTGGCGATCGCCTGCTCCATCTGCTCGCGCCGGCCGACGTCGCCGGCGACGGCGACGGCGCGGCGGCCCTTGGCCTTGATTACCTCGACGACCGACGCCGCGGCGGCCGCATCGAGGTCGTTGATGGCGACGTCGGCGCCCTCCTCGGCGAACACTTCCGCGATGCCCCGCCCGATGCCACGGCCCGCGCCCGTGACGAACGCCACTTTTCCTGTGAGTTTCAGAGTGCCTCCTCGCGATCGGCCAACGCCGTTCCGGTGACGCCTACGATCGGAACGGGTAGCCCAAGGCCGCCATCGCGGTCTTGTTGATCCGCGCCGCGTCGAGCGGCGCCAGCGGCTGGTTGGGGGACGGGTCGAGCTCGCACATGATCATCAGGTCGTTGCCCGAGGATTCGAGCAGCGAGGCGAGGCCGGCGACGTCCACCTTGCCTGTGCCGAGAGGACAGTACCCCAAGTAATGCGGCCCGCCGTCGAAATCCTTCATGTGGACGTGACGGACGGTGGGCAGGAAGTCCTTCACCACCTTGACCGGATCGACGCCGCCCTTCTGCAACTGGCCGACGTCGGGGCCGAACTTCACGTAGCGGGTGTCGACCGCCTCCATCGTCGCGTAGGTCTCGTCGCGCGTCTCGACGCAGGTGCCCGTGTGCTGGTGCAGGGCACCGACCACGCCGATGTCGGCGAGGGCCTTGCACATGTCGTTGAGCGCCGCGACGATGTGCGTCTTGTGCTCGGCGAACAGGTAGGTGGGCCGATCGACGTTGTTCGGTCCGATCACCGCCACCGATCCACCGGCTGCCTGAATCAGCTTGCCCCAGCGCACCAGCTTGGCGACTTCATCGGCGCGCTTGGCGGGATCGGTGAGGTTGACCGGACAGTAGGCTGACCGCAGCGGCACCTGGGCGGCGTCGAGGAGCTTCTTCAGTCCGCCCTGCTTGTCCCAGTACTCGAGGACGTTGCCGAAGGACTCGTAGCCGGCGAAGCCGAGGCTGCCGACGTCCTTGATCGCCTGCTCGGCGTCGGTCGGCTTGAAGCCCCAGGTGATGCCGGTGTGACCGACCTTGAGGCGCTTGCCGGCCTGCGCCTGGAGCACACCGCCAGGGAGCGCCGCGGCGGCGGCCCCGAGGGCCAGCGTTCGGGTGAAGGTGCGGCGGGTGACGGAGGTAACCATCGCGAAGATCCTCTATTGCGCGGCCGCGGAGGCGGCCGCCGGTCGCTCGGGGAGCGCGAACACGACGTAGGCGCTCGGGCCGTTCGGCTCGCCATCGGCCTGCGTCCACGGGCCGCCTTCACGCGAGCCCTTGCCCCACGTCAGGCCGGTGGTCGCGCCGACGACGAGGTACTGGCGGCCGTTGGTTTCGTACATCGCCGGCAGCCCCTCGGAGCCGCGCGGCAGCGCGCCGGTCCACAGCACGTTGCCGGTCTCGGCGTCGAAGGCGCGGATGTTGCCGTCCTTGGCGGTGGCGAACAGCAGGCCGTTCGACGTCACGATCATGCCCATGCGCTGGCCTCCGCGCGGCACGCCGGCATCGGTGACGCCGGCCTCGGCGGCCATCTTGTCGACGCCCAGCGGCCGCTGCCACTTGATGGCGCCGGTGTTCAGGTCGTAGGCGGTGATCTGCGACCAGCGCCCCTTCATGATGTAGGGGAAGCCGAGGCCGTAGCCGGTGTAGTAGCGCGACTTCGGCGCCTCGACCCCCTCGGGATACGGCGCGCCGCCGGGACGAAATGCCGGCCCGGGCCGCACCTCGAGCCCGCCCGGCGCGCCACCGGTCGCCACGACTGGACCATCGGGCACCGGCGCGGGAGCCGCATTCGGCCCGGCCGCACCTGGCAGAGCCGCCGCCGCGGGCGCCGCGCTGGGCCCGGTTCCGGCGGCCGCGGCGCCGGGCGCCGACGCGCCGTCGGTCACGAAGCTCCACAGGCCGCGCATCGCCTCGTCGTCGGTGGACGGGAAGGCCGGCATGTGACCGCGGCC
>JBDSLU010000175.1:0-7627 GCA_039916225.1 Vicinamibacteraceae bacterium | reverse complement strand
GTCGAGCGTCCGCGACGTACCGATTCCGACACGGCCGGCGCCGACGTCGACCCGAACCAAGCTGCTGTCGATGGGCGCCGCCGTCGTCGTCGTCCTGCTGCTCGCGCTCGGCGTGTATCAAGTGATGTCGATGCGCAGCACGTCGGCGGGGGCGCCCGTCGCCGCGACGCTGTCGATCGAATCGTCACCCACCGGCGCCGCGGTCACCATCGACGGCGCGGCGCGCGGCAACACACCGCTTCGGCTCGAACTGACCGAAGGGCAGCACGCGCTCGATGTGTCGCTGGCCGGTGCCACCCGGCACGTCCCGCTCAATCTGGCCGGCGGCACCATCACCGCCCACTCCTTCGAGTTCGCGGCGCCGCCTGCGGCGGTGGTCGCCGACGCCGCCATCGAGATCCGCAGCGAGCCGGCCGGCGGGCGCGTGCTGGTCGATGGCGTGGCGCGCGGCACCACGCCGATCGTGGTCACCGGTCTGACGGCCGGTCGGCATGAAGTGCAGGTGGGCGGCCCGTTCCCGACCGTGACCAAGACGGTGACGCTGGCCGCCAAACAGCAGCTGCGGTTCGTCGTGACGCCCGCCCGCACGGCCTCGACGACCGAGCCGGGCACGACCCGTCCGACGCGAGCGTCGGCCGATACCGGCTTCATCACCATCCAGTCGCCTATCGTGCTGCGTATCGTGCGCAACGGCGACTTCGTCGGCACGAGCGAGGACTCGCGCCTGTCGCTGCCGATCGGCCACCAGGTGATCGGTCTCGAGAACGAGAGCGTCGGCTTCCGCGACGTCCGCACCGTCGAAGTGATCGCCGGCAAGGTCACGCCGGTGCCAGTGACGCTGCCCAAGGGGGAGATCAGCGTCAACGCGCGGCCGTGGGCCGAGGTGTTCATCGACGGCGCCCGCGTCGGCGAGACCCCGGTGTCGCAGTACACGTTGCCCGTGGGCATCCACGAGATCGTCTTCCGGCACCCCGAGCTCGGCGAGCGGCGCGTCTCCGTCGTCGTCAAGATCGGCGCCACCGGCCGAGCCTTCACCGACTTCACCAAGTAGGTCACCGTGTTCCGCCTCGCCGCCGTCCTCCTGCTGCTCGCTCTGCCCGCCGGGGCTGGAGCTGCGCCGCAGGACTCGCTGGCCGCGGCGCGGGAGCTTTACACCACCGCCGACTATCGCGAAGCGTTGGCGATGCTGACGCGACTGCGGCCGGCGGCCGGCACACCGGCCGATGCCCTGTCCATCGAGCAGTACCGCGCTTTTTCCCTGATCGCACTGGGCCAGACCGCCGAGGCCGAGCTCGTCGTCGAAGGCATCGCCTCGATCGATCCGTCGTGGACGCTGCCGACGGGCGAAGCGCCGCCGCGCATCGCGACGCTCTTCGCCCAGGCCCGCGAGCGGGCCCTGCCCAGCGTGCTGCGACAGCGGCTCGCCGCGGCGCGCGCCCTCTATTCGGAGCGCAGCTACGACCCGGCCGCCGAGGCGTTCACGCGCGTCCTGCTGCTGCTCGAGGATCCGGCGATGGCCCGCGCTGCCGGCAGCGATCTCCAGTCGGTCACGGCGCTGGCGACCGGCTTCCGCGACCTGTCGATCGCGGCCGGCGAGCAGGCGCGGGCCGCGGCGGCACGACAGGTATCCGGGCCGGGGGCGACGTCGACGGGCACCCCGCCGCTGACTGCCGGGGCTGCCCCGGTGGACCCGACCACGACACCGCCGGCGGTCACCGACGCGGTGCCGGCGGCCACGCCGACGCCCGAATCGCCGGCTCCGACGGGTGCCAGCGACACGTCCGGCGCAGGAACGGCGGACACCACGACCAAGCCGGCTGCGGCGACGGACATCGTGCCGCCGGTGCCCATCGCCCAGGCGATCCCGCGCGCGACCGACATCACCGTGCCGCTCGGCGGCGCGCAGACCATCCTCCTGGACATCGTCATCGACGAGACCGGCCACGTCGAAAAGGCCGAAGTACAGCGGTCGGTCAACCGCCTCTACGAGGCTCAGCTGGTGGCCGCGACCCGCGGCTGGCGCTACACGCCGGCCACCCAGGGCGGTCGCCCGGTCAAATACGCCCGCACCCTCGAAGTCACGCTCAACCCCCGCGACTGAGCCTGCCCGCGACTGAGCCTATCCGGGCCCGCAGGCGCACGGGCGCGCGCCGGTCGCCCGCAGGCAGTGGGCGTTCCACGCTACAATGAACGGTTCCCCGCGGCATCCGCGGCCGGTCCGAGTGTGTCCCAAGAAAACCCTGAGCTCCTGATGCGTCCTGTCGCCAATCCCGCCATCCGCAATATCGCCATCGTCGCGCACGTCGATCACGGCAAGACCACGTTGGTCGATGCCCTGCTCCACCAGAGCGGCATCTTCCGCTCCAACGAGCGCGTCGCCGAGCGCGCCATGGACAACACCGACCTGGAGCGCGAGCGCGGCATCACCATCCTGGCGAAGAACACGGCGGTCCACTACAAGGACCACATGATCAACATCGTCGACACGCCGGGCCACGCCGATTTCGGTGGCGAGGTCGAGCGGACGCTGTCGATGGTCGACGGCATCCTGCTGCTGGTCGATGCCTCGGAAGGGCCGCTGCCGCAGACGCGCTTCGTGCTGCGCAAGGCGCTGGAGCGGCGGCTGACGCCGGCCGTGATCATCAACAAGATTGATCGACCCGACGCGCGCGTGAAGGAAGTGCTGAACGAGGTCTATGACCTCTTCATCGACCTCGACGCCACCGAGGATCAGCTCGACTTTCCGGTCGTCTACACCAACGCGCGGGCCGGGACCTCGACGCTGGACCTGGCGACGCCGGGCACCGATCTGCGGCCGCTGTTCGACGCCATCATCGAACACATCCCGCCGCCGCACGGCGTCGTCGATCATCCGCTGCAGATCCTGATCGCCAACCTCGACTCGAGCGAATACCTCGGGCGCATCGCCATCGGCCGCATCTTCAACGGCCGGGTCAAGCTGGGCGACCCTGTCGTCGTGGCCAAGCTCGATGGCGCGACGCAGCAGACGAAGGTCACCAAGCTCTTCACCTTCGACGGGCTCAAGCGCGTCGACATCACCGAGGCGTCCGCCGGCGAGATCGTCTGCCTGGCCGGCGTCGAGAACATCACCATCGGCGAGACGGTCACCGATCCGCTGAACCCGATGCCGATTCCGCCGGTTGCGATCGACGAGCCGACCGTCTCGATGGTCTTCGGGGTCAACACGTCGCCGCTGGCCGGCCGCGAGGGCCAGTACGTCACCTCGCGCAACCTGCGCGATCGGCTCGACAAGGAGCTGATTGGCAACGTCTCGATCCGCTGCGAAGACACCGGCTCGCCCGAGGCGATCAAAGTGGTCGGCCGCGGCGAGCTCCAGCTCGCCATCCTCATCGAGATGATGCGGCGCGAGAACTTCGAGATCCAGGTGTCGCGGCCGGAGATCGTCACCAAGGACACGCCGCAGGGCAAGGTCGAACCCGTCGAGGACGTCGTCATCGACGTGCCGGAGGACTTCCAGGGCGTCGTCATCGCCAGCATGGGCGTGCGTCGCGGCACGCCGACGCGGATGGTGAACAACGGCAGCGGCCGCGTCCGCCTCGAGTTCCGCATCCCGTCGCGGGGCCTGATCGGGTTCCGGTCGCAGTTCCTCACCGACACGCGCGGCACCGGCATCATGAACCATCTCTTCGCCGGCTGGGAGCCGTGGCATGGTCCGATTGCGGCCCGCGCCGAGGGCGTGCTGGTCTCCGATCGCGTCGGCGTCTCGACGGCGTTCGCCATCGCCAACCTGCAGGACCGCGGCGAAATCTTCATCGACCCGGCGACCGAGGTCTACGAAGGCATGATCATCGGCGAGAACGCGCGCCAGGCCGACATGGACGTCAACATCACCAAGGAGAAGAAGCAGACGAACATGCGCTCGTCGGGTGCCGACGAAGCGATCCGTCTGATTCCGCCGAAGAAGCTGTCGCTCGAGCAGGCGATCGAGTTCATCAACGACGACGAGCTGGTCGAGATCACGCCGAAGAGCATCCGGCTGCGCAAGAAGATCCTGGTCGCCAACCAGCGCCCGAAGAAGAGCCTCGAGTAGTGCCGCAGACGGCCGAGGCGACGCCGGCGATCGAGAGACCGGCGGCGGTGACGGTGGTGGCCCTCGATTGGGGCCACACACTGATGGACGAGCGCCGGGATCGTGACATCCCGCTCGACGATCGTCCTGCCCACCTGATGCCTGGCGTGCGCGAGGCGCTGGCGGCCATCACGGTGCCGCTGGCGGTGTGGGCGAACACGCGAGAAGGCGACGAGCGCCACGTCCGCGCCTGGCTGACGCGGGCCGGCCTCGACGGCGTGTTCTCGTGGGTGATCACCTCGACCGACGCCTGCGCCCGCAAGCCGTCGGCGCGATTTTTCACCTATGCACTGGCCCGCTGCGGCTGTGCGCCCGCCGACGTGCTCTTCGTCGGCAATCAGCTGAACACCGACGTGGCCGGCGCCAACGGCGCCGGTATCCGCAGCGTCTGGCTCGCGGGCGACGTCTACCGCAGTGACGACGATCGTCCCTGCGCCGCGTTGCCGACCTACACGATCGAGAGCCTCCCCGATCTGCCGGCGCTGGTTCGGCGGCTCATGCAGCCAGTCTGAGCGAACGCCACAGCCGGCGGGCGTCTCGGCGTGGTTCGCGGATGCGTCGGTCGCGCATCCCGGCGGCTCGCTTCTCGTCATCGGCCACCGCGCAACGTTCTACGCCCTCGAGCACCTGCTGCGGGGCGTGCCCCTCGCGCAGGTGATCAGCGCGCCCTGGTCGTGGCAGCCCGGTTGGAACTACAAGGTCGAATCGCAGTGAGGCAGGCCAGCACCGGCTGCGTCATTCATGATCGGCCTCGTCGAGCAGCGCCAAGTCGGCGAGGTCGGGCTGGGTGAGGTCGTCGACCGACGGGTCGGCCAATGGCGCACCGAACGTCGCCAGAGCACGAAGGGCTCGGGCAGCGTTCTCGGGGGTCGGCCGAACCCAGATGTCCAGATCGCCCGTGGCGCGTGGCACGCCGTGGGCCGCCAGCGCGTGCGCTCCGACGATCAGGAACTCAACGCCGGCCGCGGACAGTGCGGACAATATGTCGGCGAAGTCTGGGTTCATCGCCCGTCGGTTCCTTGAACTGCCAGGCCTGCACTGACAGCGTCCAGACCATCGCCATCCGATCCGCCGGGGTGAGATCCCGGACGTCGTGCTCTTTGCCCTGGCGTTCGAGGGTCGTCTTGCGCACTGGATAGTCCGGCCGGAGAGGCACGCTCAAGCATACGTCTCGGTCCATGGGCAGCCGAGCGTCAGGCCGTTGTCTTGGCGATGATCGGCGCCAGCGTCTTCTCGAGCTCGGCGTCGTCCTTCGGGATCGTCACACCCGAGAACAGGAACCAGCGCTCCTTGTGCATCGCCGTCTGCCCGGGCACGAGCTTCATCAGCGGCCCGAGGCTTTCCACTTCGAAGAACGCCGCCTCCGTGTAGACCTCGGTGTTCGAGCCGTGATCGGTGTAGGTGGCCTTCGGGTCGTAGGGGATCCGCTTCACGAACAGCAGGCCCTGGCGCGCGTAAGCGACCCAGCCGACCTTGTTCATGATGCCGACCTTCTGCGGCGTCGACTTCGACGCGTCGCCGGTCAGGCGCAGGAAGCGCGGGCCGTGCTGCCAGCGCGGGTCGGACAGGTCGGTGTAGTGCCACAGCACGAGCGGACGGGCCGGCAGGAACTCGTCCTCGTGGCGCTTGAACGGCTCCTGCGGCAGGATCGCGGTGCCGTTGCCGTTCATGATCGTCAGGCCCCATGTGGCCAGCTCGGTTGGCGTGGTGCCGCGGTTGGTCAGGCGATGCTCGATGGTGACGCCCGGCCCATGCTCGTCCAGCGTGACGACCAGCTCCTTCTGGACGTGCGTCGTCGGCTCGACCGGCTGCATCAGCTTCACGCCGCGCGGGCCTTCCGGCATGTGACCGATCGGACCGTTGTCGGGGCCGTAGCTGCGGACCGGATGTTCGGGGCCGATCCAGATGCGGTGGCCGGCCCAGAGCTGCCATTGGTTGGGCTTGTCGAGGACGCCGGGCGAGCCGCCGAGGATGTTGTCGCCGCCGGCCAGTCGGTACTCGACGATGCGCGGGCCGACGTCGGTCGTGACGATCAGCTCGGCGTCACCGTTGGTGATCTTCAGGCAGTTTGGCAGGTTGTGCCAGGTGACCTTGTCCACGTCCGCTCCCTCGATATGCGCGACCCGTCCGCGCGAGCCGAGACAGCCTAGCAGTCCCGCTGGCGGCGGGCAACGCGGCCGTGCGCGGGGACTCGGGATAGGATGGACCGGCCTCCTGTCCCGATCCGAAGGAATTCCGTGCTGCGCCGATCCCTCCTTGCCCTGATGCTCGCCCTCGCTGTCACCGCCTGCGGCGGCAGCGACGACAACCCGACCACCCCGACGCCGCAGCCGCCTCAGGGCCCGGCGACGTTGCAGATCGTGGACGTGACGGTCGGCACGGGCGCCGAAGCCACCGGCACCAAGCTGCTGGTGCTGCACTACACCCTCTACGCCTATGATCCCGCCGGGCCGGACGGCCGCGGTACCCGCCTGCAGGGCTCGCGCGACTTCGGCCGGACGCTGGACTTCCGGCAGGCCACCAACGCCGTGATTCCCGGGTTCGAGCAGGGCGTCCAGGGGATGCGGGCCGGCGGCGTGCGCCGGTTGACCGTCCCGCCGTCGCTGGCCTACGGCTCGGCCGGCAACAGCCTCGTCGCCCCCAATGCCTGGATCGTGTTCGAGATCGAGCTGATCAGCGTCACCGACTGACGATGTCGACGGACGACACGCCGAGCGTGGCGCGTAAGGACGATGCGCACATCGACCGCGACTGGGTCGTGCGGCGGGCCCTGATCGACGGCGCCAAGGTGCGGGAAGTCCGCAACATCGTCACCGGCAACGGCATCACGACCGAGCTCTACCGGCCCGACTGGGCATTCGTCGACGGCACGGTGCAGCAGGCGATCCACGTCGCCCTGCGCGGACAGGCCATCAGCGCGTGGCACCAGCACAAGCAGCGGTGGGACTACGTCTTCGTGGTCGGCGGGCACCTGCGGATCGTCCTGCACGATCCGCGCGAGGGGTCGCCGACGCGCGACCAGGTCGACGTGTTTCACCTGAGCCCGGCCCGGCCCGGCGTTGGCGTGGCGCGCGTCTACGGGCGCTGGACGGAGCGCCGTTGCCGCCTCGCGCCGGCTCGCATCGGCGACGCCTGACCCGCTATTCCTCGCAGGGGATGGCGCCGCGGGCGCCACCGAACCGCGTCGCGGCGACGAGACCGGCGACGATCAGCGCCGCGCCGATGCCCTTCCATCGGTCGATCGGCTCGTGCAGCCACACCGCCGCGGTTCCGACCGCGGCGACCGGGATCAGGTTGGAGAAGATCGCCGTCTGCGAGCTGCCGATCCGCTGCACGGCGGTATTCCACAGCACGTAGGACAGGTTGAGCGCGAGCAGCGCCGACAGGCTGGTGCCGAGCCAGGCGCCGGCGCTCACCTGCCGCCAGTCGACTGCGAGCAGGCCCGGTGCGGCGTAGGGCAGGTAGAACAGCGTGCCGAGCGCCATCGACCAGCCGGTGACGACCAGCGGCGAGTGC